>JAPLCG010000047.1 GCA_026392385.1 Solirubrobacterales bacterium | reverse complement strand
TGGCCCTACTAGCATTTCCGATGGGCAGTTTCTTGCGGATTGCAAATGTGACGTTGTGTCCGACCTGCATAAGTAGTACCTTCCGCTCTTATGGGAGAACCTGAAAATCCTCTGACCGTTCCTGATGCATTGCCCGAGGGGTTCTCCTCGACCGATAAAGTTCCTGATAAGGAAGTTGAGGGAGTCGATTTGGCGATCAAGCCGGATGCAAGCAACGAACAGTCCGCTAATGAGGTTGAGGCAGTTGAAAGCACTGAGGTGGCGTCCGTCCCCTCAATTCCTTTCGGCGCGATCTTCCGCTCGGTAGTCGCCGTGCTTGTTGTTGTGATGTTGTTTGTGATTGCTGGAAACGTCAAGCTCGAAGCATGTGTTGCCAAGGCTCAGGCTACATACGGGCCGGTACTTCCTGGCAAGGCCAACAACCTCACCAACTTGGCACGCAGAAACGCGATTAATCGCTGCTCCGCATCGCCTTTCTGATCTGACTTAGATCAGCGAAGTGAGGCGTTAACGCCTAGCTTTTCGAGGCGTGTTCGTAGCGGCGCAAGCAGTAGATCTTCGTTCTGACTGATCGCCCACGCGCGTAGCTCTGTGCTTCCCGCATGGTTAGCGAGCGCAGCAATCGATTGGAGCTCGGCGATCCACTCCTGATCGGTTGAGCAAACCTTCACCGCGCGCTCCTCGGTCATCACGCCGCTGAGCGGCGGCACAAGTGTCATACGGCCAACTCGAGCCGCTTTCAGAATCCGTTGCGGCAAGCCGGCATCGTTGAATTCGTCTTTCTTGAACGGCAGCAGGCAGACGTCGGCAACCGCGATCACTCGCGCCGCAGCTTCATCTGGGAGTCGGCCTAGAGCGACGGTATTTGGTGCTGCTAGTACTGAGGTCAGCGCCGGATCGTCAGGGGTTTCATCGGCATAAATCTGGCCAATCAGCAGGAGCGTTAGGTTCGGCATTTCCTCAACCAAACTGTTGAGCAGCGCCCAATTGGTTCGCCTGCCGAGCTGGCCCATTACGGCGGCAACGACCGATTTGGTGGGGTCGGGGCAGGGGAAGGAGTCGTGCGGTGGCGGCAGGACATCTGTAGGGCGTCCCGATTCGCTTTCGATCGCAGCCAAGGCTCCAGATACGGCGAACCTCCAGTCGGCCCGTTCGGAGGTTGCCCTGTGTAGCGCCGCCACTCTCTCTCGAGTGGCAGGGTCGGCGTCGGGCGCATGGTCATAGCGATCCCAAATTCCGTACCAAAGTTCGGCCGATGGATAGCGGTCTAGAAGCGCCGAAGCGAGCGGCCAAAGAACCGGGTGCATAATCACAAAGGCCGCCGGCTCACCAGGCAGCTTGAGACTGCGGGCCTTGGAGCGCGAGATCAGGTTTGCAAGCTGGCGGGGAAGTCGCATCAGCGCTCCTGCCGGAAGTCGCCCGGGTTCAACTACGACCACATCGGGGCTGTCAGCAAGCGGCCTAACAAAGTCTTCGAGAATAAAGCCGTCCAGCGCCCGTGGGAGCAGGAACACGGCAAGCCGGTTTTCCATTCATGGGACGGTAGCCGCCAGCTCCCCCGGTAGCGTCGTCGTCAATGGCCGGCTACCTGCGAAGACTGCTGAGGACATCGGCTGCCTATCAGGTCTCTGACCTTGTGTCTAAACCCTTGGCACTGCTGTTGCTGCCGCTTTACACGCGCCACCTGACAAGCAGCGACTACGGAACAGCTGAGTTGCTCGGAGCCACAGTCATCTTTGCCAGCATTGTCGTTCGCTTGGGGATTGGTGAAGCATTTGTTAGGTATCACTACGAGCAGCGGGATGCAGCTGCTCGCGACCAGCTTGCGCGCAACTCAACGCTGTTTCTGCTCGTAGTCTCGACGGTCGTCTGTCTCGGAGTTGTTATGGAGGCAGCACCGATCAGCAAGCTGGTGCTCGACAGTAACGATCCGGGAATAATCCGTATTGCGGCGCTTGGGCTCTGGGCGTTTTCGAACTTGGAACTAGCCCAGGCTCGCTTGCGCGTCGAGGAGAGAACGTTCCCATACGCGATCTTTGCGATCAGCAATGTTGCGATCACAATCCCACTGACGATTTGGTTGGTGGTCTTCAGGGGCGATGGGGCAAGTGGGCTGCTGTTCGGTAATTACGCGGCCTCGACTGTCGTGCTGCTGGCGATGTGGTTCTGGGAGCGTGATCGTCTCCGTGCGCGAGCCGGCGATGCCAGCGGCTTGCGAACCCTGCTGCGCTTTGGTCTGCCGACCGTGCCAGCAGATGCGAGCGTCTTTGCTCTGAACCTGATCGATCGTGCGTGGCTATTCCATGGCAAGGGCGGCGCGGCATCCGCTGGCCTCTACTCGCTAGCGGTCAAACTCTCAGGCGGAATGATTGCCTTGGTCAGAGGCTTTCAGTACGCATGGCCACCGCTCGCCTACTCGGTTAAGGACGACCGCGAAGCGGCACGGCTCTATGCCGGGGTTACAACTTGGTACGCGGTGATCACTGGCTTTGCTGTTGCATCGCTCGTATTGCTCGGAAGGTGGGTAGTGCGGTTGCTCGCTGCGCCCTCCTACTACGAGGCCTACCGGGCCTTGCCGTGGGTCGCGCTCGGCTGGGCGCTCTACGGGCTGTTCCAGGTGATGGTCGCGATCGCCGGGCGCGCCAAGGTGACAACGCGGAACTTCCCAGCTGCGCTCTGTGGGTTGGGAGCAAACATCTTGCTGCTGGCCCTGCTGGTTGGACCTCTAGGGATTGCTGGTGCAGGAATCGCGCTTGCTGGTTCCTACCTGGTGATGATTGCCGTTCTCTGGTTCCTGACTCGCAAGCTGTTCGCGGTTCGCTTTGAGTGGCAGCGATTGGCGATCGTCGCAGGCGTGTATGGCGGACTCTCAGTAGCAGGCAACCTGCTGCTGCCAACCTCTGGTGCGGTTGGTCTCGCGAGTCGGATCGCAGCGCTGCTACTCATTCCGATCGTTCTGCTGCTGGTTCGGTTTGTGAGGCCTGAGGAGGCGGCAGTTTTCCGCGGTCTAGCTGTCTCAGTCAGGGCGAGACTTGCTCGCCCAGCTGCTGGTTGAACCGCTCCGCGGCCTCGCGTAGCCCTTCGCCCGCTGATGGCCGGAGAGCTGCACGCATGTGTGCGAGGTAGCGTCGCGGATCGTGGCCGGGCAGAGCTAGGGCGGCGATCGCCCTAAGTAGATAGGGGAAGGCAATCAGTGGTCGCATGATTAGCGCCGTGATGCGACCAAGGTGCGTGCGCAGATAGCGATCCCGGCCACGGGCGAATTCGACGATTCGTCGTTCTGCCGATGCTCCAGTTGAAAGCCCCTCATGGTGGATGGCAACTGCGGACGGAACATGGAGCGTGTGCCAACCACTATCCGCAAGCCGTTTACAGAGATCGGTTTCATCGGAGTAGACGAAGTAATCCGGGTCAAGGCGTCCAACCGCTTCGACCATCTCACGCCTAAGCAGCATTGCTGCCGACTGTGCCCAGTCAACCGGCGTTGTCCACTCGGCCTTCCCCGATTCGACGGTCGCCCTGCGATGCAGGAGCAGCGCTCCAGCAATGACCGTTTCCCAACTCGGGAAGCGCCAGGCAGATGGCTGCTCGTTGCCTGATGGGTCAAGCAGCCGCGCTCCAGCTGCAGCGGCCAGCAGGTCGGTTTCTAGAGCCATGTGCAGTTCTCTGGAAGCACCCGGCTGGAGCGCCGCATCCTCGTTGAGCAGCAGGCAGTAGCGTCCGTGTGCGGCTCCGATTAACTGACTGTCGTTCGCGGCCTTGCCCTGACGGCGCTGGAGGGCGATCACGCGATCAACGGCTGGATGCGCTGCAGCGAGCTCAGCCGAACCGTCCTTAGAGCAGTTGTCGAGAACGATTACCTCCGTCGCAAATGGCAGCGACTTCCGCTCGACGGCAACAGCATCAAGACATTCGCTCAACCGTTCGGGCTGTGCTGTGTTGACGATGCACCAAGTCAATTCAATTGTTCCCACGCGGCCAATCATCGCGCAAGCGGGTCCCGCTAGGTGGTGATGCCAGCCATCGCAGGTACGGTTTGGGTCTGATGCCGACTCGGAGTTCGCTTTGAAAGTCCAAATCGTTGACCCAGCGGCCTACACGCCTGCCTATGACCACGCTCTCTGCGAGGCACTTGCCAAGGCCGGTGCGGAGGTTGAGCTGGCAACGGGACCATTCGGATATGGCTCGGTACCAGCGCCGGTTGGTTACCGTCGCGAAGAGCTGTTTTATATGGGCCTGCCAGGCGATCCGGGCTCGAAGAAGCTGCGGCTTGCGCGAGCGGCTAAGCACCTTCCTGACATGCTCAAGTGGAGAAAATCAACGCAGCAGTTTGATGTTGTTCACATGCAGTGGGCGCCATTTCAGGTGCTTGATGGGCACCTGCTGCCGCGCGGTCGTCCGCTCGTTATGACTGCTCACGATGTTCTGCCGCGGGAGCCACGCCCCGGCCAGGTCCGAGCGCAGTCGCGGGTTTGGCGGGGTGCTGACGCGATCGTCGTCCACAGCGAGCATGGCCGCGATCGGCTTGTAGCGGAGGCCGGGGTTGATCCAGCGCGAATCGTCGTGATTCCGCATGGCCCGTTTGAGCACCTTGTCAATCAGCCGGACCGAATGCCGCTGCCTGCAGAGCTCGCCGGTGGCAGTGGTCCAGTTGTTTTGATGTTCGGCTTGATTCGGCCGTACAAGGGTCTCGAAGTTCTATTGAAGGCGTGGGAGTCGGTCAGCGGCGCAAGGCTTTGGATCGTCGGTCGTCCGCGTATGGAAATCGAGGCACTGCGAGCATCAGCTCCGGAGTCGGTCAGCTTTCTGCCTCGCTATGTCGATGATCGCGAGATTCCCGCGATTTTTGAAGCCGCAGACCTCTGCGCGCTCCCCTATACGGAGATCGATCAGTCTGGAGTGCTCGCGACGGCATTAGCGTTTGGTAAGCCGCTGCTGCTCAGCGACGCTGGCGGATTCCCCGAAGTAGAGGCTGCCGGGGCCGCGGAGTGTGTTCCAGCCGGCGACGCAGCGGCGCTCGCCGAGGGCCTCAATCGCCTGCTTACTTCGCCGCAACGGCTGAATGAACTAGCTGGTCGAGCGACAGACCTTGCTACCGGTGGCTGGTCCTGGCAGCGCGTCGCTGAAAAGCACCTCGAGCTCTACGCAGCGCTGACCGATTCACAGCGAGTCCATAGCGCCGGCAAAAGGGGCAGCTGAGCGATTGCGCACCACCGCCGAAGCAATCTTCTGGGTAAGTGCCGGACTGCTCGCTTGGTCGCAGGTTGGTTACCCGCTCGCACTGGCTTTGATCCAAGCGCTGATAAGGCGCCCAGGCTCTCCAGCTCCGCTTGAAGGGGACGACCTTCCAAGTGTCACGATTGTTGTCGCCGCATATCGAGAGGCGGCTGTGATCGCCCGCAAGGTTGACAATCTTCGATCGCTTGACTGGCCAAGCGAAAGAATCAAAATCCTGATCGCTTGCGACGGCTCCGATGACGGCACTCAGCAGGCAGCCCGTGATGCCGGCGCTGATCTCGTTCTCGACCTTCCGCGCGGTGGCAAGATCGCAACGCAGAACGCGGCAGTCCGCCAGGCGGATGGCGAGATCGTCGCCTTCTCGGATGCGAATGCGCTCTGGCAGCCGGATGCGCTGCGCGCCTTGGTTGCACCGTTTGCGGATCAGCGGGTTGCCTACGTTTGCGGGCGGGTTCGTTTCGACAGCGGCGGTGGTAGCAACCAGGAGGGCCTTTACTGGCGGTATGAAATGGTGATCCGTGGCCTTGAATCGCGGCTCGCCTCCGTCACTGCGGGAAATGGGGCGATTTACGCCGTTCGACGTAGCGATTATGTAGAGGTTGATCCTGTAATGGGCCATGACCTGAAGTTGCCGTTCACGCTCGTTAAGGCGGGGCATAGGGCAGTTGAAGCGCCGGCTGCGCAAGCAACCGAGCTAATGACTCCGAGCGTTGAAGGCGAGTTTGCGCGCAAGCGGCGGATGATGAGCCACGCCTGGCCGATCGTGATCCGTGGCGGGCTACTCTCGCCGCGCGGCTATAGCCCGCTCTATGCGCTGATGATCTTTAGCCACCGAGCGATCCGTTACGCATCACCCATCCTGCATCTGTTGGCGCTTGCGATGAGCGCCGTACTCGCGCCAGCGTCAACGTTTTGGACGCTCGTACTCGCGCTCCAATTGCTAGTCCTAATCGCTGCTGGTTTGGCGCGGTGGCTGCGCTGGCGGCCATTGCTAGTGCTTCGCTATTACACGCTGATGACCATTTCGATTGCGGCCGGCGGATGGGACTGGGCGAGACACGGAACGCCTGCTGGCTGGGAACCACCGGAAGGCACGCGATGAACAGCGGGCAGCGCACGCTCAAGCGTGGCATTGATCTGATCGGCGGAGGACTGATCGCGCTGCTGTCATTGCCGGTCGTGGCTGTTTGCGCTCTCGCAGTTCGGATCGACAGTCGCGGTCCAGTTTTCTACCGCCAGACTCGCAGTGGGCTTGATGGTGATCGCTTCGAAATCATCAAGCTGCGAACAATGGTTGTCGGCGCCGAATCGCTTGGTGCGGGAATGGCAGTTGACGAGGGCGACGCAAGAATTACGCGGGTTGGCGGGTTTCTTCGCCGCTGGTCGCTTGATGAACTGCCAAATGTTTGGAATGTGCTCAGCGGAGAGATGTCACTGGTTGGCCCGCGTCCAACGCTGCCCGAACAGGTGGCCGATTACAGCGAGCATCAGCGCCGGCGGCTGTCTGTGCGCCCCGGCATTACCGGATGGGCTCAGGTCAGTGGACGCGCTTCGCTTCCGTGGTCGGAGCGAATCGAGCTCGACATTTGGTACATCGATAACGCCTCGCTTCGGCTTGATCTCAAGATCCTGTTTGCGACTGCCCGGATGGTCCTTACCGGCAGCGGTCTTTACAGGGGAGAGACCGGCGGCTGGGAGCGTTGAGCTCGGCGTGGCTTCCAGCAACCGTTAACGAATTCAGCGATTTCGCCAGTTAGGCGCTGAGGCCGCGAACGTAGTTCAAGTACCGAGCTAGCCTCGAGCAGTTGCGAGTTCACAAGCTCGCCAGCAAGCAGGCCAGCATCGGAGAATGGGTGAACCGGGTCGCGTTGATGGCCGATGATCAGTGCTGGGGTTTTGATCTCACTCCGTTCCTTGCGAGGTGGAGCGACACGGTCAAAGAACAGACCGCGCAACACGGCGGAGCCGGGAGTTGGGTCTTGCTGAATCCAATCGAGGGCAATTTCGCCAAGCAGCGGCATGCCTTTCCGTGGAATAAGCGATGCAACCTTGCCGGCAGCGCGCATCGCGGGAGCGCCAAATGTCTGTGCGCACATCAAAGGTGTAAAGGCGATTGAGCAGCCAAGCAGCGCCGCCTCAAGCACCGGCATTTCGATGATCATTCCCTTGAGGCGCTGCGGAGCGGCAACGGCCACCTCGAGTTTTGTGTTTGCGCCAAGCGAAGCCCCTCCAACGACTGCCTTCGCAACTTCGAGGTGGTCAAGCAGGGCGATCACCTCCTGGGCATATGCGCGCATTGAGTAGCGCCACATCTCGTCGGGACGGTCTGATTCACCATGCCCAAGTGGGTCCATCGTGATTGCCTTGATGCCACAGTCGGCCAGCGCAGCGGCCAGAGGCGCCTGCATTCGCTGGTTTGTCAGCAGTCCTGGCAGCAGTACGCAAACCCGGTTGCCGGTGCCATGAACCGTGTACGCGAGCCGTTGGCCCTCGTGTGTGAAGTACGCCATCCGTGCCGATTCTATTGGTTGGCTGGGCATCACTGTGAATACCGGCGACCATCAAGGCCGTAAGGAGGGTAGATTGGACTGAAGCGCAGCAGGGCGCGACATGCGCGTCCTTCAACACTCTCAGGAGGGAATTACCAACATGTCGAAGCAGCCTCGGTCACTGGTAGGTCAGGTAGTAGCAATCACAGGCGCAGCCCGTGGAATTGGTCGCGCCACCGCGACAGCACTGGTTCGCGAAGGAGCAAAGGTCGCGATCGGCGATATTGATCACGCCCTCGCAGAGAAGACAGCATCGGAGATTGGTGGCGGTGCAATTGGCCTGCCGCTTGATGTAACTGACAGAAATTCGTTTGAGGCCTACCTTGACGCGATCGAGGCTCGCCTTGGCCCAGTTGATGTTTTGATTAACAACGCCGGGATCATGCTGCTCGGGGACTTCTTTGAGGAGAACCCTGAGGATGCGCGCCGTCAGATCGACATCAACATCTGGGGAGTTTGGAATGGCTCGCAGATTGCTGGCAAGCGCTTCAAGCGTCGCGGGCGCGGCCACCTTATAAATGTCGCTTCGATGGCCGGCAAGAGCGGTTTCCCTGCGGCCGCTACTTACTGCGCAACCAAGCACGCGGTCGTTGGCCTTTCTGAATCAATCCGTGGCGAGCTTCGCGGGAGCGGCGTTGAGGTTTCGGTTGTGATGCCAAGCATCGTCAACACGGAACTTGCCTCTGGGCTCGGATCGGCTCGCTTCATCAAGAATGTTGATCCGCAGGATGTGGCTGCTGAGATAGTTGATGCGCTTAAGGAGCCTCGCTTCGATGTCTTCGTGCCACGCAGCAATGGCGCCCTTGTTCGCAGCATGGCAATCATGCCGCGTGGACTTAATGAATCGATGTCGCGTTTCTTCCGGGCCGACCGTGTCCTTGTTGAGGTAGATGACAAGGCTCGTCTTGCCTACCAGCAGCGCGCAACCGGTGGCCTTGGCAGTGGTTCCAAGCCTGGAATCGGTGACGGATCAAACAACTGACCTGCATCTACGCCGGGGGCTGCGCTGCCGCCCCCGGCGATCGGTAGGTTTGGCCAATGTCTGAACCTGAAACTGACATCGAGCGCCTCAGCATTGACACGACGAGGGTCCTTGCCGCGGACATTGTTGAGAAGGCCAATAGTGGCCACCCGGGCCTGCCAATGGCGCTCGCGCCGCTCGCCTTCCTGCTCTATTCGGAGGTAATGAATCACGATCCAGCTGACCCGGCATGGCCGGATCGCGATCGTTTCGTTCTCTCACCCGGGCACGGCTCGGCGCTGCTCTACTCAGCCCTTCATCTCAGCGGTTACGACCTGCCCCTCAGTGAACTAGAAGCGTTCCGTCAGTGGGGCTCGAGGACTCCCGGTCACCCTGAATACGACCCGGCACATCCGACGCCCGGCGTTGAGACGACGACCGGTCCGCTCGGGCAGGGCTTTGGCAACGGGGTTGGCTTCGCAATTGCCGAGCGCTGGTTGCGCGGGCACTTTGGCGAGGAGATTTGTGACCACCGGACTTGGGGAATCGTTTCCGACGGTGACCTGATGGAGGGCATTTCGGCTGAGGCAGCATCGCTCGCTGGGCATCTCGGCCTCGGTCGGCTGACCTACATCTGGGATGACAACAAGATCACGCTTGACGGACCGTCAAGCCTCAGCTTTGAGGGCGAGGATGTTCTTGCCCGCTTCGAGGCCTATGGATGGCAGACGATTGATGCTGGTGCCGTTGATGATCTCGATCGTGTTCGCGCTGCGATCGCGGAGGCGATCAGCGATGAGTCTCGTCCGACGCTGATTCGCGTCAGCTCAATCATCGGCTGGCCGGCGCCGCATAAACAGAACAGCTCGGCAGCCCACGGGGCGCCGCTCGGCGACGAAGAGTTGCGAGCTGTCAAGGAGAAGCTTGGCTTTGACCCAGACCAGTCATTTGTAATTCCGGACGGTGTCCGCGAATGCTGGGCGGGCGATCGCAAGGGCGCGACTGCGCGTGCCGCATGGGAGTCGCGGCTTGCCAGCTTCCTTGCCGCTGACGAACAGAAAGCAGCGCTCTGGCGAGCAAGTCAAGAAGGGCGTTTCATGCCAGGTCTCGGCGAGGCACTGCCAGTCTGGGACCCAGCCGAAACGGCGGCGGTCGCAACTCGGTCGGCTGGCGGCAAGGCGCTCGTCGCGGTTGCTGAGCACGCGCCGACAATGATTGGTGGCTCCGCGGACCTTGTTTCATCAACGAAGGCGTCGGTTCCCGGTGGCGGCGATATGACTCGCAGCGAGGACGGACGCAACATTCACTTTGGTGTCCGCGAGCACGCGATGGGCGCGATCGTTAATGGGCTTGATCTCCATGGTGGAATCGTCCGCCCATTCGGTTCGACATTCCTACAGTTCGCCGACTACATGCGCGGGGCAATTCGGCTCGCCTCGCTTATGCGTCTGAATGTTGCTTGGGTGTTCACACACGACTCGGTTGCGCTTGGCGAGGATGGCCCGACCCATCAGCCGGTCGAGCACATCGCAGCGTTGCGTGCAATTCCCGGCCTCACGGTAATTCGCCCTTCCGATGCGAATGAGACGAGCGAAGCGTGGCGCGTAACCGCCGAAGAGGTCGAGGGGCCGGTTGCTTTGATCCTTAGTAGGCAGGACCTTCCAGTGATTGACCGGGCCAAGTTTGCGCCTGCAGCTGCTCTTGGCGGTGGCGCCTATGTGCTCAGTGACTCGGAGTCACCCGTCGGTGTGATCGTGGCGACCGGGTCCGAAGTCCACACGGCTCTTGCCGCACAGGACCTGCTTGCTGGCGAGGGAGTCGCGACCCGCGTTGTTGCAATGCCAAGTTGGGAGCTATTTGAAGCGCGCTCCGTCGAAGAGCGTGAGACTGTCTTGCCAGCAAACCTTCCGACCGTTTCAGTTGAGGCAGGGGTTTCGATGGGTTGGGATCGTTGGGCTGATGCCCATGTGGCGATTGATCACTTTGGTGCTTCAGCACCGGGTGACGAACTGCTTGAGCGCTTCGGGATTACCGCCGAGGCAGTTGCTGAGAAGCTGCGCGGCCTGCTCGCCAGCTAGTCGGCAACGTTGCGAGCTGTCGCAATCTCGATCAGCTCGCGGTGAATTGAGCGAGTGCCGCCCTCACGCCGCGTCCACTTGCCAGCGCTGTCCAGCTGCCAAGAGTTTGTGTCGTCGGCCATGCATCGCTCGAGTGAATCGAGCAGTTCGGCCTGCAGCTCCGTCTGCGTGATTGGAACGAGTAGCTCTACACGTGATTCAAGGTTGCGTGGCATTAGATCCGCGGAACCAATGTAGATGCGGCGTTCATCGCCACGCTCAAAGCAGTAGATACGCGCATGCTCGAGGAATCGCCCAACAACGGAGCGAACGGTGATCGTGTCACTGATCCCCTCAATGCCAGGCACAAGGCAGCAGATTCCACGAACATTTAGGTCAATTGCCAGACCGTCGGCAGAGGCCCTGTAGAGAGCCTCAATGCTCTTGCGATCAACGAGCGCGTTCATCTTCATCCTCACGCGCGCCGGGATTCCCTCCTGATGTGCTTTGACTGTCAGGGCGAGTTCATCAAGCAGCGTCGTGCGCGTACTTGTTGGCGATGTAACGACCTTGCGGAACTCCTTCGGCCGGGCATAGCCGGTCAGCATGTTGAACAGGTCGCTAACGTCCTCGGCGATGTCCTCATCGGTGGTCATCAGGCCAAAGTCCTCGTAGATACGGGCTGTTTTTGCGTTGTAGTTGCCGGTTCCGATGTGCACATAGCGCCGCACGCCGTCACCTTCGCGCCTGACTACAAGCAGTGCCTTTGCGTGCGTCTTCAGACCAGGCAGACCATGGGATACATGTGCGCCGGCCTCTTCTAGCGTCTTGACCCACTGGATGTTTTCGCGTTCGTCAAAGCGGGCCTTCACTTCGACTACGCTCACGGCCTGCTTGCCGCGTTCAGCTGCAGTTGCCATTGATGGCACCAGTGTTGAATCGTCAGAGGTCCGGTACACGGTCTGCTTGATCGCAAGAACATCCGGGTCGCTTGCTGCCTGCTTCGCGAGCCGCTCAACTGAGGCCGCAAAGGATTCGTAGGGGTGATGGAGGAGGATGTCGCCGCGGCGAATGGCCGCAAAAATGTCGATCTCCTCGCCGTCTGGGCGCCTCAGTGCTGGTGGTACGACGGGACTCCAAGGCAGATCGCGGATGTCGTCGTAGCCGCGTTGCCCATAGATCTGCCAGAGATCGCCAAGGTCAAGTAGTCCATTGATGTCAACAACATCGCGCTCATCAAGGTCCAGCTGGTCGATCAGCCAGTCGCGGATTACAGGGTCAATTGTTGATGCGACCTCAAGTCGGATTGCCTCACCAAATCGCCTGCGCCGAAGCTCGTCCTCAACCGCTTGGAGCAGGTCGTCGGCCTCATCCGAGACAGTGAAGTCCGCGTCACGGGTTACACGGAAGACGCTGTGCGAGATGATCTCGATTCCGGGGAAAAGCTCATCGAGGTGGCGTGAAATGAGCGATTCGAGCGGTACGAATACGCCATTGCCGATTGTTACGAAGCGATCGAGTACCTCGCGGGGAACCTTGACCCGCGCAAACGCATCCTCGCCGGTTACTGGGTCGTGGAGCCTTGCGGCGATTGAAAGTGAGAGCGTTGAGATGTAGGGAAATGGCCGGCCTGGCGCGTCAGCGAGCGGTGTTAGAACGGGGAAGATCCGCTGGTTGAACTGCTGATCTAGCGCAGCTAGGTCGTCTGGAGCAAGGTCTTCCGGCTCAACGATCCGAATCCCGCTGTCGGCGAGGCGAGGGCGCACATCCTCTTCCCAGCAGCGTCCGTGTCGCTCCATCAACTCTGCCATGCCGGCTGAAATCTGGGCAACGGCGTCGGCCGGGCTCAGTCCGTCAGGGCCGCGGGCGTCGATCCCTGCGTCGAGTTGCTCATGTAGTCCTGCCAACCTGACCATTACGAACTCATCAAGGTTTGTTGCTGTAATCGCTAGGAACTTTGCCCGTTCAAGAAGCGGAACGGAAGCGTCCTCTGCGAGCTGCATAACGCGCATGTCGAAGTCAAGCCATGAGAGTTCGCGATTCGTATAGAGGGCTGGATCGCTTAGGTCCAGATCTGCACCGCGGCCAGCCGCATTGCCAGCCAGCTGGTCTCCTACGGGTTTTTTGCTGATCTCAGACATTCAGTCCATCGTAGAGTGGAGCAGCGTTTACCGCAGCCGTTGATCCGATCCTGCCGCTTGCGCTGGCGTCGCTAGTCCCTGACTGTATGTCGCGCCCACTAGATAGTGATCAGAAGATGGTCGGTTGCTGTCCATCTACCGATGTGCTGCAGACCACGGCGTAAACTTGGAGCATGCCGTCGAAGAAACCCACACGATCAGCTAGGCAGACGAAGCCAGCCGGGGGCGCGGCTGCCGCTAGCAAGTCCCAACCGAGGAAGAAAGTAGCGCGAAAGGCTAGACCCGAACAGGTCTCGTCGGCGCCAACAGCCGACCGGCTGCGCTTCTCACCGGAAGTTCGTCGCGAGATGATTCTCGAGACCGCAAAGGTTGTCCTGCTGCCGAATCCCGAGGCCACGCTCGACGATGTTGCCGAGGCCGCAGGCGTGACCCGCCAGCTGGTGTCGCTCTACTTCCCGGGGGGCGGCACCGGTCCGCTCTACGGTGCCATGTTCGACGAATACATCGCGGCACTTCCGACAATCCTCGGCGAGGACCTGTTGAAAGTTGGCACGGACCCCAAGCGCTTTCGGGCCGCAACGGCCGAGGTCGTGGCGAGAGTCCTTGACTGGGCCGAGTCGGTCGGCGAGCCGTGGGTCTTTGGTGACGGAGGTGATCACCCTGGCGCTTTGATCGCTGAACGATGGAAGGCCCTGAACAAGGTCACCGTTGAGATGCTGCTGGGCGTGCTCGGAGATGTTTTCGGGACACCCCAGCATCCCGCTCGGGTGTCCAATGCAATTCTGGCCGAGCTGAATGCAACGGCCGCCGTAGCCCGGACGTTACTCGAGGGTGAGATCCAGCGAGCCGATGCGGAAGCCGTCATTAATGAGCGATTTGTCGCCCTTTACACGGTTGTAATTCCCGCGCTTGAGAGCTGAGAGTCGGACGCCCTAGAGGCGAGTTGCCAGATAGACGAGACCGGCGGCGACTTCAGTGACTGCAATCTCCGCGCTATCGCTAGCTGGGGCAGAAATACTCAGTTGAAAGTTGCGACTAGGTTCAAGGACTGTTACGTTGGGCTCTCACTCTTCGAGAACTAATTTGTTTCTGTTGCTGGGCTTGACGGCCCCTAAGCACTTTCCGTGCACCAACCGCCACTTAAATCCGGCAGCGACTCGCCAACCAATCGTGGGGGTCGTGAGCGCGCACGCATTCGCAGGCTCGCACCTTTGCTGCTCGCGGGAGTGATCGCGTTTGGTGGCGCGCAGGTCGCAGGGCAGGGGGTGGCATCTGCCACCGCCTCGTGGGTCTCCGTCGCGAACGACCCCTTCTACCAAGCCAACTACTCAGGCACGGGTTGGATGGCCTGCGGCGGACTCGACTATGGCCAGTTCGAGGGCCAGATGCGAATGCACGGCACGAAGAAGGTTGAGCCAGGCGTCAACTGGAGGAACGACAGTCTCCGCTGCACCGACGCCAGCTACACCACCCAATTGGTCTACGCCCACCTCTCCGGAGCGAACCTCCAGAACGCTGACTTCAATCGGGTCAACTTGGCCGGCGCCGACCTTTCAGGCGCCGACTTCCTCAACGCAGTCCTTACGAACACGAACCTCAAGCGAGCCGACCTCACGGGCGCCCGAATCGGCCCTGCCCTTGGCGACGACGAGTCGGCCGCCCTCGTTGATCGCGTTGCTCTCAATGCGGCAGTCCGGAAGCGCAGCATTTCAATCGTTAAGTCTGCGCTCAAGGCGATCATCGACGACCAGCTCGACAATCAGGGCAGGGCGACCGGCAGGCTGCTCGGGATCGGCGCAACCAAGAGCGCTTCACTGGAGCTCTCGAAGAAGGCAAGCCTTTTCAAGATGAGCCTTACGACATCGCTTGGGCGCAAGGTGATGCTGAGGACGCTGCTCGGAGCTGCCCCCGGAGCGATCGGCTGGCTTACCAAGCTGTTGAAGGCGAGCCAACCAAGCAACGCTGATCTGAGCGGTGCTGACCTGACCGATGCGGACCTCTCCGGTGCCACCATCGTCGGTGGCATCTTCACCGCGGCCAACCTCTCAGGCGCAAAGT
>JAPLCG010000167.1 GCA_026392385.1 Solirubrobacterales bacterium | reverse complement strand
GCCGAGGTTGTCTTTGTGGCGGCCCCAGTTGCAGAGTTGGGTCAAATCGTTGAGCAGGTTCTTAGCCTCGTTGGCCCGGACGTGCTCGTCACAGATGTTGGCTCAGTTAAGCGTGGAGTTGTCAACGCAAATCGAGACCCACGATTCGTTGGTGGACATCCGCTTGCCGGGCGCGAGATCGGCGGCGCTGCACATGCACAGGCTGATTTGTTTGAGGGGGCGACTTGGTACCTGACCCCGACGGAAACCACGGCTGGCGTCCAGCTGGAGCGTGCGTTTCGACTGTTGACTGATTTAGGTGCACGCCCGCGAGTGCTTTCAGCGGAGGTTCATGATCAGATCCTCGCAACCGTCTCGCATCTCCCGCATGTGTTTGCCAACTTGCTCGTCACTGAGGCTGGAGCCACGCTCGCTGCTGAGGGTGAGCCACTACCGGCGATCGGCCCAAGCTTCAGAGACTCAACTCGCGTGGCCGGAGCCCCAAGCTCAATCTGGGTTGACATCTACAGAGCGAACAGTGACGCGATTATTGAGCGGCTGAGGCGCGTCGAAGCAGACCTCGCGAAGTTCCGGGCAATGCTGGAAGCCGATGACAGCGATGCGATTAAGGATTGGAATGAACTCGCAGCCGCTGAGCATCGTCGGCTGCTTGTCGAAGGACTCGATAGCGAGAAGACAACTTCGATCAGCGTCCGCGTGCCGAACGAGTCGGGTGTTCTTGCTGAAATAGCGTTGACACTCGGCGGGGCAGGCATTGACTTGACTGACCTTCAGCTGCATCCGGCAGCGGACCGGGCGACAGGGACAATCGTCCTTTGGGTGCCGCAGGGTGAGCAGGCTGAACGGGCAATCGGATTGATCGCTGAACTCGGCCATTCGGTGTCTGAGGTTTGAGTTCAACATTCTTCGCTCCTGCGGCTGGCCTAAGCGGCCAGCTGGCCGCGCCGGCCGACAAGTCGATTTCGCACCGGGCCGCACTGTTGGCGGCGATGTCTGACGGCCGTTCAGTCATTGACGGATACCTGCGCGCTGAGGACACCGATTCAACGCTCGACGCAATCGCGCTCCTCGGGGCGGGGGTCGAAGCTTCAGGCGACAGCGTTGTAATCAACGGTGTCGGTCTTAGGGGGGCGCGATCAACCGGTGAAGTGATTGATGTAGGCAATAGCGGCACGCTGATGCGGCTGGTGACTGGCTGGCTAGCAGGGCAGCCGAGCGGTAATTGGCGTATCGATGGGGACCAATCAATCCGCACTCGACCAATTGATCGCGTTGCAGACCCTCTCGCGCTAATGGGAGCCGTAATCGAGTCGACTGGCGGTCGCCCTCCATTTACGGTTGAGGCGCGTTCGCTTACAGCCATTGACTACACGCTCCCGGTCGCCAGCGCCCAGCTAAAGAGTGCTCTCCTAATTGCTGGATTGATTGCCGATGGGGAAACAGTGATCCGCGAGACGCCAGCTAGCAGGGATCACACTGAACGAATGCTTGTTGAGCAGGGTGTAGATCTAACGGTTGATCAGCTAGAGCAGGGCGGTCGAATTGTTCGGTTGAAACCAGTAGCTAGCCTCAAATCAGTTGATCGCCGCATCCCAGGTGACCCGTCCTCGGCGGCGTTTCCGCTCGTTGCTGGGCTGCTTGTACAGAGCTCGAATGTCAGCGTGCAGGGGGTTGCCCTGAATCCCACACGCACGGGACTGTTCTCGATCCTCGGAAGGATGGGTGCGCGGATCGACGGATTGCATTCGGCCGAGCAGCAATCAGGTTCAGACAGACTTGGGCCGGAGCCGATTGGGGCGCTAATTTCGCAAACTTCAGCCCTCGTCGCCACCGATGTTGGTGCCGATGAGATTCCTTCAGTGATTGATGAACTTCCCCTGTTGGCGCTAGCTGCCTGCTTTGCTGATGGGACGACAGTTGTCTCCGGTGCTGGCGAGTTGCGGGTCAAGGAAACCGATCGCATCGCGAGCGTTGTCGAAGGTCTGCAGGGGCTCGGCGCGACGATCGAAGCCCGCGAGGATGGATTTGCGATTACTGGCAGCGGTCAACTGCGAGGCGGAACGATCGACAGCCGTGGTGACCATCGAATAGCGATGCTGGGTGCTATCGCCGGCCTCGCAAGTGAGCAGGGCGTGACTGTCGAAGGGTTCGAGGCGGCATCCGTTTCCTATCCCAACTTTCAGTCGGACATCGAGACGCTCGCGTAGCCTTGGATAAATAATGGTTGTAGCTATCGACGGGCCAGCCGGAGCTGGCAAGAGCACCACGGCCAAAGCGGTCGCTAGCGAGCTTGGGTTTAGGCATCTCGATACTGGAGCGATGTATCGAGCGGTTGCGTTGGTCGCAGCAGAACGGGCGATTGAGCCGCTTGAAGCATCCAAGTCGATT
Source organism: Solirubrobacterales bacterium (assembly GCA_026392385.1). GTDB lineage: Bacteria > Actinomycetota > Thermoleophilia > Solirubrobacterales > Solirubrobacteraceae > WLNJ01. Next base: position 9,209 of record JAPLCG010000167.1, on the reverse strand, counting down.
CTGATTGAGCCGGGGCCACCGTTGACAATCGATGGCGCAGCACCTGGCGAGAGCCTCAGAACAGCCTCAGTTACTGAGGGAGCATCGCGAGTTGCCGGCGACCCGGAGGTCCGCAAGGTGTTGGTCGAAAGGCAGCGGCAGATTCTCGCCGACGGCGACTGGGTGGTCGAGGGTAGGGATATCTGCACGGTTGTTGCTCCGGATGCCGAGGTGAGGATCTGGCTGACGGCAAGTGAGCTTGAGAGAGCAAAACGCAGGGCTGGGGAAAGCGATGCAGACGTTGCCTCGGTACTTGAGGCGCAGAAGCTTCGAGATAGCGCTGACCAAGGTTTTGGCCGCTCAACACTCGACAAACCCGAAGGGTCAGTGAGCCTTGATACGACGGAACTCGACCTCGATCAGGTGGTTGCGCAGATCGTCCAACTGGTTGAAGAGGCACGAAGCTAAGCGGGCGAAAGTACCCTCCGAGCCGACTCGGGTGCGGTTGGTCGCCATACTGATGCGGTGCGCAAGATTGCCGTCGTCGGCTACCCCAATGTTGGAAAGAGCTCGCTCGTCAACCGATTGAGCGGCTCGCGCGAGGCTGTCGTTCATGAAACCGCCGGAGTGACGCGCGACCGCAAAGAGGTTGAGGCCGAATGGAACGGCAAGAGCTTTACGCTGATCGACACCGGTGGGATCGATGAAACAGAGGAAGGAGAGATCGCCGCAGCTGTTCGTCTTCAGGCCCTGACTGCGCTTGAAGATTGTGACGCGGCAATGCTCGTTGTTGATGCAAAGGCCGGTTTGCGGCCTGGCGACGAGGAGGTCGCTGACCTACTTAGGCGTTCCGGGCTTCCCGTTGTGCTTGCCGCTAATAAGTGCGACTCAATTAATGAGGAGCCGAACGCGGCTGAGTTCCACCGCCTTGGGCTTGGTGAGCCGTGGCCAGTCTCAGCATCGGAAGGTCTCGGTGCCGGCGACCTGCTTGATGGGATTTGCGATCTGATTGGCGATGGACTAATCGTCGGGCCTGAGGAGGAGCCTCCGGTCCGACTCGCGCTGATCGGCCGTCCGAATGTCGGCAAGAGCTCGCTCGTCAATGCTCTGACCGGCACCAATCGCGTGATTGTCTCCGACATGGCTGGCACAACGCGTGACGCGATTGACACTCCGCTGATGGCACCAGCGGAACTTGCTGGCGGCCGCGAGAGGCCGCTTCTGCTGATTGACACGGCCGGTATCCGTCGCAGTGCCAAGGTTGACGGAACGCTCGAGCAGGCCTCGGTGCTGCGCTCAAGGCGAGCGGCCGAACGATCCGATGTGGCACTCGTAATCTGTGATGCGGAGGCGGGCGTGACAACTCAGGACCTAAGGATCGCCGAGCTGGCAATGAAATCGGGCTGCGCTACGGCACTTGTTCTTAACAAGTGGGACTTGGTTAAGGACAGCGAGGGTGACCCGGACACGATCCTTGCTGATGCTGAGGCAATGGCAGGTACAAAGCTGAGGCTTCGGCCGAGAGTTCTAACTGCAAGTGCTTTGACTGGAAGGCAAATATCGAGGCTGCTTGCGGAAGCAATTGCAATTGCTGATCGTGCCTCAACTCGGATTCCAACGCCCCAGCTAAATCGGTTCCTAGCCGAAGCAACGTCAGCACGACAGCCGCCAGCCGTCCGTGGACAGCGGCTGAAGCTTCGCTACATGGCCCAAATTGAGACCAAACCACCGCGTTTTGCCGTACAGGTCAACAGTCGCGCCCGGATCACCAAGGAATACGCCTACTACATTGAGAACCGGCTTCGGGAACGGTTCCGGATGGAAGGTGTGCCGCTTGTGATTGACATGGTCGAGGGACGGGAACGCCGCAGCCGGCGCTGACTTTCTTGCGCGGCCTTCGCTCAGGGGGCGATGGGCGCTACGCTTGCCATCCCGTGGAGCGTAATGCTCCGGTCAAGACCAGAAAAGCGAGTGAGTCGAGCACTAAATGAGCAACAGTCAGAGCAGCTACCTCTTCACATCCGAGTCAGTAACTGAGGGCCATCCCGACAAGGTCGCGGATCAGATTTCAGATGGCGTCCTTGACGCCTGCCTCGCTGGCGATCCTGGCTCGCGCGTTGCCTGCGAAACGCTTGTCAACACAAACCTTGTCGTCGTTTCCGGTGAAATTACGACCGATGCTGACGTTGATTTCGAGAAGATCGTTCGCGACACAATCCGCCGTATTGGCTATGTCGGCTTTGATCCAAAGTTTGATGCGGACAAGGTCGAGATTCTCGTCCGCGTGGACAAGCAGTCACCGGACATTGCACAGGGTGTGAATGTTGCTGACGAGGTGCGCTCCGGTAACGCCACCGGTGATGAAGCAGAGCAGTCCGGAGCTGGCGATCAGGGAATGATGTTCGGCTACGCAACGAATGAGACACCGAGCTTGATGCCGGTACCGATCCACGTTGCCCACAGGCTCGCGGAGCGGCTCACAGCGGTCCGTAAGGATGGAACGCTCACCTACCTCCGCCCGGACGGCAAGACCCAGGTCTCAGTCCGTTATGAGGATGGAAGGCCAACAGCGATCGAGAAGGTACTGGTCTCAACTCAGCACGATGCGTTTGCTGACCTTGATGAAGATCAAACCCGTGAACGGATCACTGAAGACCTTTGGGAGCACGTGATTCTTCCGGTCCTCAATGAGGAGGGCATTCCCTTCGATGAACAAGCGGTCCGTAGCTCGCTGCTCGTCAATCCAACAGGCGTGTTCATCGTCGGCGGCCCAGTCGGAGATTGCGGCCTGACAGGTCGCAAGATCATCGTCGACACGTACGGTGGAATGGCGCGTCACGGCGGCGGTGCCTTCTCTGGCAAGGATCCATCGAAGGTTGACCGATCGGCTGCCTACGCTGCACGCTATGTCGCTAAGAACCTTGTCGCTGCCGGTCTCGCCGACCGAGTTGAGGTTCAGGTCGCATATGCAATCGGCGTTTCGCATCCAGTTTCGGTGATGGTGGAGACCTTTGGAACCGAGAAGATTGACCGCAATAAGATCACCGAGTTGGTTGATGAGCACTTCGATCTGCGTCCGGGGGCGTTCCGCAAGGATCTCAACCTGCACCGCCCGATCTACGTGCCGACAGCTGCCTACGGACACTTTGGTCGCGACGGATTCTCGTGGGAAGCGACCGACAAGGTCGACGAGCTTCGCGCTGCAGCTGGACTGTAAGCGGGTAGCAGTGCCACAGCAAGGCACTGCGATGCCATGCGCATAGTTCAGGTTGAACCGCTTTCGACGGCTCGCGCTCTGCGCGGGCCGTTCGACTATTTGCTCCCCGAAGACTTTCCCGAGGTGAGCGTCGGTACGCGGCTCAGCGTTCCATTTGCAGGGCGAAAGCTTGATGCTGTCGTCGTCGCAATTGGCGATCGAAGCGAGCTCCCGGTTGAGCGGCTTGCCAGCCCACATTCGGTCCTCGAACCTTCGATTCAGGGCGACCTAGTTGGACTTGCCCTCTGGCTGGCACAGGCTTACTGTTCAACACCCGCACGAGCCCTCCAGTTGGTTGGGCCACCGGGAGGCTCCTCGCTCGCCGGTCCAAAGCTACGCCTTTACGCGACGATCACCGATGCTGGTCGCGTTGCGCTTGGTGGCACTGCTGAGCAGCTGACTAGTGGGCAGCGAGCTGTGCTTGAGGCGCTGGCTGATGGTTCATTGCCCGCAGCCGACCTAGCGGCTGGCCATCAGGGTTTACGTCGCCTCGAAGGACGCAAGCTTCTCGAACTTGAGAAGCGAACCGTAGGCAGGAGGCCACCGGCGTCGCTGATCGATCCAGGTCGACTGAGGCCTGATCTGACAGATGAACAGAGTCGAGCGCTCGCGGAGGTGGTTGCGGCCTTGGAGGGCAATGGTGGCGACCACGAGTTTCTGCTCCATGGGGTTACAGGTTCGGGAAAGACTGAGATTTATATTGGCGCTGCCGAGCGGGCTATCGCACAGGGCCGCGGGGTAATTGTTCTCGTTCCAGAGATCGCACTGACTCCACAGGCCGTGGCGCGCTTCACTGCTCGACTTGGCGACACCGTTGCGGTGATTCACTCCGCACTGTCGGCCGGTGAACGCAGGGATGAGTGGATGCGCCTTTCGAGCGGAGAGGCAAGGGTTTGCGTTGGACCGCGTTCAGCTGTTTTTGCGCCAGTTGCCGATCTAGGTCTAATGATTGTTGATGAGGAGCATGAGAGCTCCTATCGAAACGATGGGGATCCTGGCTATGACGCGCGTGAGGTGGCGGCATGGCGTGCGCGCTCCGCAGGTGCCGTGCTGCTGGCAGGCAGCGCAACGCCTCGCCCTGAGAGTGCACGCAGGTTGAAGCGATTGCGTTTGGAGAACCGAGCCGATGGCGCTCCTCTGCCACCGGTTGATCTGCTCGATATGCGAGGCGTCAGGGGAGTGCTGCATCCCGCAGTAGTCGAGGCGCTCGCTGAGGTCCGGCGCGATCAGGGAAAGGCGATCGTCCTGATTAACCGTCGTGGCTGGTCGAACTTCCTCACCTGCCGTAGTTGTGGCCGTGCTTGGTCCTGCCCGGATTGCGATGTAACGCTCGTTCTGCATCGGGCTGACGCAACGATTAGCTGTCATCACTGCGGGCACAGCGAAGCGGTACCCGAGCACTGCCCTGACTGTGGGTCGGCCTCGGTTGCCCGACACGGGGCTGGCACAGAGCGAATTGAGACTGAGCTAGCTGAGATCTTTAGCAATGGTGAATTCCCCGTCATGCGACTCGACGCCGATACCGCGGCGAAGCGCGGCGCAGGTGAACGAACGCTGGCGGACTTCCAATCAGCGTCGGCTGGCGTGTTGGTCGGCACTCAGATGGTTGCAAAGGGTCACGACTTCCCTGATGTGACGCTCGGGGTGGTAATCGACGCCGATGCGACGCTGCGATTCCCGGATTTTAGGTCGGAGGAGCGAACCTTCCAGCTCGTTGCGCAGCTTGCTGGGCGAGCAGGTCGTGGCCCGCGCGGCGGCCGAGTGCTCGTGCAGACAATTGCGCCCGAGACCCGCGTGCTCGAATTGGCAGCGGCACATGATGCAGATGGTTTCCTTGAGCTCGAACTGAGCCGAAGGGACGCGCTTGGTTATCCGCCTGCGGCGGCGCTGGTTCGAATTGTGTGCACAGCTGCTGATGAGGACGCCGCGGACTTGGTTGCCGATGCTCTCGTTGAGGCTGTCGAACAGGATGGATTGGAGCTGCTCGGACCAGCGCCGCTATTCAGACTTAGAGGCCGGTCGCGGCGGCAGATCGTTGTTAGGTCCGTTGATCGTGAGGCGCTCGTCAAAGCCGTTGACGCTGCTGTGGCTGCGGTAGCGGGCAAGCCCGTAGCTCGGGGTGCGACAATTGGAACTTCTGTTGACGCAGGCTAGGATTAGCTGATGGCTGAAGATCTTGACGAGTTTGAGGATGACCATAGGGTTGAGCTGACCGCTGAGATGCGTGAGCGCCGCAATGCAGCGCTAGCTCACGTAGCCCGATGGGGTAACCCAGTGCTGCGCTCGCAGACACGCGAGGTCACAAGCTTTGACAAGGAGCTCGCTGAACAGGCCGAGCGCATGGAGCGCATAATGGACGATGCGATTGGTGCTGGTTTGGCCGCGCCGCAGGTTGGTTCTCTGAAGCGCATGTTCATCTACCGGGCAGAGCGTGAGGGGCCGGCTCGCGCCGTCGTCAACCCCGTTATTACTTGGCGATCAGAGGATGAGGAGGAGGATTTCGAAGGTTGCCTCAGCCTCAACGATGTGGTCGTGGAGGTATCAAGATCGATTGAGTTACGACTTGAAGCGCAAGATCTTGAAGGCAAACCGTTTTCGATCGAAGCGAAAGGGTTCGAGGCCCGGGTTATTCAGCATGAGTTCGACCACCTCGATGGAGTTCTGATTGTTGACAGAGCTGAGCGTGGACAGCGTCGTCAGGCGTTAAGGATGCTTGCCGAAGCCTCAGCGCACGATCACAGCCTGTGAGCTTTGTCTATCTAGGAACGAGCAGTTTTGCGGCTGCTGTGCTTGAGAAAATGGTTGACCAGGGCTATCGACCCGATGCTGTTATCTCGCGCCCGGATGCCCCGAAGGGGCGCGGTCGTGTACTTGGCCCTCCGCCCGTCGCCGAGAAGGCAATTGAGCTGGACTTGGCGCTTCTTCAGCCTGAAGAGATTGGAGCAAACGATGTTCTCGCTGAGCTTGATTCGATTGATCCCGAGGCGCTAGTTCTCTGTGCATACGGGGCAATAATCAGAGAGCCGCTGCTGACACGCTGGCCGATTCTCAATCTCCACCCGTCGCTGTTGCCTCGCTGGCGTGGAGCTGCGCCGATCGAACGAGCGATTATGGCGGGCGACGTATCAACCGGTGTTTCGATTATTCGCTTGGTTGAGGAGCTTGACGCGGGCCCGATTGCGCTTAGCTCTTCAGTCGAAATCGGGGAACGGACCTTTGGCGAACTCGCGAAGGAGCTTGAGCAATTAGGCGCGTCAATGTTGATTGAATCGCTTGACCGGCTTACTAAGGGCGAACTGCGTTTCGACGAGCAGTCAAGCGAAGGGATCACTTACGCCGAGAGAATCACGGCTGAAGACCGAGATCTCGACTCCCGTATGACAGCGAGCGAATTGTCGAGAGCTGTAAGGGCGCTTAACCCGCACATTGGCGCACGCCTTCGACTTGAAGGTGGCGAAATGATTGGCGTTCGGGAGGCCGAAGTTGTCGCTGATGGTCCACAGCCAGGCGAGATTGGGTCAGATGAGCGCGGCCTGCTGCTTGGCTGTGCAGACGGAACCCTGCTCATAACGCGCGTCGTCCCAGCTGGTTCTCGTGAGATGCCAGCTATCGACTGGCTGCGCGGCAGGCGTGTTGACAGGTGAGTGAGTCAGCAAGTACGCCGCGCGAAGTGGCCTTCAGGGTTGTTTCCCGGGTTGATGCCGATGGCGCGTGGGCGAACCTAGTAATTGAGCGCGACAAGGGGGCGGCTGAACTTGATCGTCGTGACCGTGCGTTTGTTACCGCGTTGATTGCAGTGACGCTTCAGCGTCAAATTACTCTCGATCATCTGATTGAGAAGCTTGCTGATCGGCCAGCCGCATCACTCCAGCTAGAGGTACGCACGGCACTTAGGTTGGGAATGGCTCAAGTGCTCTTTATGGATGGAGTAGCTGATCATGCGGCTGTGAGCGAGAGTGTCGACCTCGTTGAAGGGCGCGGTCAGCGAGGGTTTGTTAACGCGATCCTGCGCCGGGCTGTCCGCGAGCGAGCCGCTCTGCTCAAGTCACTTCGCGACAAGACTCCTGAGCAGGCAGCAATTACGCACGGGATGCCGCTCTGGATAGTTGATCGTTGGTGGGCTCAATTCGGGCCAGAGCGGGCGCGAGAGATACTTGCCCCGCAGAACGAGGTTGGAGAGACGGCGCTGCGCCCCAACAGGCTGTTGGTCGATTCGGCTGAGGCGAGACGCCTGCTTGAGGCTGCGGGGGTAGGGCTAACAGAAGCTGAATGGCCAGCTGGCGCACTACTTGCTACCGGTCCGCTTGATCGCACCGACTCGAATCTGCTCAGGGCAGTCGTCGTGCAAGCGCGAGGCGCCCAGCTCGCAGCATCGCTGACAGATCTGAATGGCGGCGAGCAGGTACTTGAGCTCTGCGCCGCTCCAGGCGGAAAAACGCTTGCGCTTGCCGAGGCTGTTGGCCAGAACGGGTCCGTGGTTGCAGTTGAGGCACATGCGGGGCGTGCCAAGCGGCTTGCCGAACGACTTAAGTTGATGGGTGCAGCCGACCGGGTAACGGTCCGGCATGGCGATGCCCGTGAGGCTGATGGAACTCTCTATGACGCGGTGCTGGTTGACCCACCATGTTCCGCACTTGGGATCTTGCGCTCGCGGCCTGACCGTCGCCATCATGCCCGAGCAGAGGAGTTGAAATCACTGGTCAGGATGCAGCGGGAGATCGCTGCGACTGCCGTTGCTTCGCTTAGGCCAGGCGGAACATTTATCTGGTGTACATGCACAACAACCGTTGAAGAGAACGAGTCGATTCTGCGTCCGCTTGTCGAAGCTGGACTGCTTGAGCAGCACGGCACACCAATGCCCGAGGAATTCGAAGCAATGAAACTGCCGGCTCTAGATGGCGGGCTGATGATTCCGCCTTTACGAGGTGACGGATTCGTAATTGCGCGCTTGCAGCGAACTGAGCGGCCGATCTGATCGCTCAGAAGTCGTGAAGCACAGTCAACATCCACGCCATACGGCATCATCGCGACATGGCCGAAAGCTCTGCTGACGCGGTTTATCTTGGGCCAGTGTGTCCCGGTTGCAACGAGCCGTGGTTGCGGCCAGCCGCAAACCCGGGCCGTTACCGCTGCGTCTGGTGCCTGCGGCGCTGGGAGCTGACCTCTGTGTGCCCTGGCTGCGGATCACACGCGACGATCGCTCGGATGAGCTCTGGCGCGCCAATGATCTGCAACCAGTGTGGTACCAGCATGCTTAAGGAAGTCTGACCGGTGAGATCGATCCCACCGGGCGTTCAGATTGCTCCTTCGATCCTCTCGGCGGACTTCGCCGAGCTTGGTGATCAGGTCGATCTTGTTCTTGCGGCTGGAGCCAAGGTCATCCACATTGACGTTATGGACGGTCAGTTTGTTCCGCCGATAACGATGGGGCCAATCGTCGTTAAGGCTCTCGCAGAAAGGGTTCATGACGCCGGTGGATTTATTGATGTCCACCTGATGATTGAGGACCCAGAGCGCCAGATTGATGGGTTTGCGGAAGCCGAGGCTGACCTACTGACCGTTCATTACGAGGCGGTCAGTGAGCCGCTTAAAGCAGTTGAGCGGATTCGAGCGGCTGGAATGCTGGCCGGCATCGCGATCAAACCCGGGACTGATGTGCAGGTACTTGAGGTCGTTGCTGAGGCCGTTGATCTTGTGCTCGTTATGAGCGTTGAGCCTGGATGGGGAGGGCAGCGCTTCATCGAAGCCTCAACTGAAAAGATCGCCGAGGTTCGCAACCTCGTTGGTAACGGAGCTGTGATTGAGGTAGACGGAGGAATTGACGCGACAACAGCAGCGAGTGTCGTCGGTGCTGGGGCAAGCCTGCTGGTCGCTGGCTCTGCTGTTTACTCGGCCGATGATCCGCAGGCTGCCTACCGCTCTATTGCGGCAGCTGCCTCAGCCTGAATAGGGTCAGCTGGTTGCGTGCTTCGTG
>JAPLCG010000065.1 GCA_026392385.1 Solirubrobacterales bacterium | reverse complement strand
CACGACGCGATCCGCGCACCAACATGACAATTGCGATTCCGACCACTGCCACCACCGCGATGAAAATGGTCAGTACCTGCCATTCAAAATCATTTGTTGGGCCAGCCGCCTTCGATCCGACGCCCAGCAGGACAAGTGCAAGAGTCATCAGCGCAGCACCACGAAGCTCCCCACTCGTAGGGGCGTGGTGGGTAATCCAAACGCTGAGTGGCACCGTCAAGATCAAGCCACCAGCGAGAAAGACCTGCACGAGCGAGAGCGGCGCGTAGTCAAGGGCGACGACATAGAGCACCATCCCCACAACGCCACTGAGCGCGCCGAGCAACCAGACTGGACTTCCGAACATCTGTCGAATGCTCTTGATCGGTCTGCTGATGTGGATATCGGGACCATCACCGAGTGCGCGGTGCTGCACAAAATAGCTCGCGTTGTTGAAGGCGGAAGACGTGAAGGCGATCGCAAGACCGAGCCAGGTGGTGCTGCTCATCCGGCTGTGTTCTCGCCCTGAGGATCGCGCTGCTGCCAATTCGGTTCGGACTCAAGCAGTCCGGCCGCACCAACAGCCCAAAGAACAGTAAGCCAGGTTCCGACGGCCAAGGTGACATGAACCCAGACGAGTCCTGAAGGCAGTTTTGTGTACCACTGGAAGAGACCTACGCCACCTTGCAAGGCAAGGAAACCAAGCGTGCAGAGCAGCGGTTTGATCGCACGGCGCTCGCCACCCGGCCTGCGCCCCGCCATGATCGTCAGCACTCCGATCGGGAAGATGGCGCGAACCGACCAGACCCCAAGTCGGTCCTGAGCACGCGGGCGATCGCCAGGGTCGTAGGTTGCGCACCAGGCCAAAGCAAACGCCGCATCAAGAATCAGCATCGACAGGATGTAGTGCGCCATTACATAGCCCGGCTCGAGGCCACTACGGACCGTGAACCCACCGAGCACAGCTTGGGCAACTACTCCGAGCGGAAGCAGCACTGCAAGGATTTCCAACTCACGCCTGTACGGCTTGCGGAACCAGCCCAGCACGGCGGCTGCGATCGCCGCGATGCCAACAAAGCCTGACAGCACGCGGTTTGAGTACTCGATGATTGCGTGCGTCTTGGCAGGGGCAACTACTCCCCCGTAGCACTGCGGCCAATCAGGACAGCCAAGTCCGGACCCTGAAAGCCTCACCGCCGCACCAGTCAAGACGATCAGTGCCAGAGAGGCGAGCGCCACCCGAGTGACAATCTCAAACGTCCTAGGTGAGATCTCAAACCGTTCGCGCAGATGCATCACCGCTAATGATGCCCGAAATCGACGGTCAGTAGGCGCCGCGACGCGCCAGCACTGCTGGGAAAGTCTTAAGCAGAATCAGGAGGTCAAGGCCAACCGACCAGCGCTCTAAATAGACGAAGTCGAGCCTGACCAACTCATCGAAGTCGAGATCGGCACGCCCAGCCACCTGCCAGAGGCCCGTAATGCCTGGCAGCACTTCGTAGCGCAGCCGGTGCCTCTCGCTCAACAGTTCAAAGTCACGCATTGGCAGCGGTCGCGGTCCAACGAGACTCATTTCACCGGTGAGAACATTCCAAAGCTGCGGGAGTTCATCAATTGAGAATCGCCTCAGAATCCGGCCAAGTGGCGTTACGCGGGGATCCTGCTTGATCTTGAATAGGGCCCCCGAGGCCTCGTTTAGCTCCTCAAGCTCGGCCGTCCGACGATCGCTGTTCACAAACATGGTTCGGAACTTGAGGCAATCAAATGGGACCTCGCCAATGCCAGGTCGAACCGAGCGATAGAAGACCGGCCCGGGTGAGGAAAGTCGCACGGCGAGAGCGCAGAGCGCGAGAAACGGGCTCAAAAGGAACAGCAACAGCGCCGAACCAACAAGGTCAAACAGGCGCTTGACGACAAAATCGAAGCCATCGAAGGTCGGTGATTGCAGCGTGAACAGCGGTAGCGGCATTCCGGGACGAAACTCTGCGTGCTGGAGCAGAATCTCCATTGTCGTCGGGGCGACATGGATCTCCACCCCGCGGCGATGACATTTCTCTGCCAGGTCAACGATCCGCTCCTGCGGGAAGTCGGTCTCAGCAACAACCACCTCATCGATGTTCCCGGCATCAAGTGCGGCACCTAGGTCTTCCGGCGCGGTTACGCCACCAACAACCTCAAGTGGCCAACGGGTTGAGGCCGTAAGCGCCTCAATCACCGATTCGGCATGCGCGCCGGTTCCGACAACAATCGCTTTGCGGGCGACTCCTGCGACCGATGCAAGCTTTGCCGTGACTCTGTCGTGAACCGCACGGAAAAGGGTGACGGTGATAATTGCGAACGCAAGCGTCCCGTAGAAAACGGAATAGGAGCTGAACTTCTCACCATTTGCAAGAGCGAAGATCAGCGCGATAACCGCGGTCTCAAATAGCGCCTTGGCGATCCCGGGCAGACCGGGCCGGCGCGCCCGTTCGCGGTAGAGATCGTTGCGGGCAAAGAGCAGCACGGCGACAACAAAGGCAAAGGTCAGGTAGGAGTCAACGAGGCCGCGGACTTCCTCCCAGTGGAATGAATCCTTGAGTGCCGCCTTAAGTGACAGCCACGAAACCAGCGCGATAGCGATTGCAAGGTAGTCGCAGACAAGCAACGACAGAACGCGAGTAACGGCGCGGAACGTGTGCCCTCTGAGCAGCCGGGCAAGCAGTGGTGCCCGATGCGAGCGCATGTCACGAGCACGACCAGGCTCCTGAGCGTTCACCTGCGGATGGCTCTCCCCAGCTTCATCAAGTCCACGGTTGGCTTCCAGCATTCGTTTGGCTCCCTGACTACAACTGACAGTTGGATCAAAACTGCCAATCCAACCTAGCGAGATAACGAAGCCGCTCGCAAGCAGGAACCGTCGCTTGCTATATCGGAAACTGGCTGCTCGCTAGCGGATTCCGGTCAGCTGTCCGTCGGTTGACTCCTTGATTGTTCTACCAAGGCCCTCAATCAGTTCAACCTTTGGCTCCCAGCCAAGAACCTCACGCGCACGCGTGATGTCCGGCTGACGGACCTGAGGGTCATCGGTCGGAAGTGGTTCAAAGACAATCTTTGAGGTTGAGCCCGTGATTTCAATGACCTTCTCGGCAGCCTCAAGCAAGGTGAACTCGTTCGGGTTGCCGATGTTGACCGGGTTGTGTTCACCTGACTCATTCAAGGCGATAAGTCCAGCGACAAGGTCTTCCACATAACAGAACGATCGCGTCTGGCTGCCATCCCCAAAGACTGTCAGCGGCTGACCGAGAAGAGCCTGACGGAGGAACGTCGGCAGTGCGCGTCCATCGTTTGACCGCATTCTTGGGCCATAGGTGTTGAAAATTCGGACGATTGCTGTATCCACACCCTGCTGGCGGTGATAGGCCATCGTCAGCGCTTCGGCATAGCGCTTCGCCTCGTCGTAAACGCCGCGCGGCCCAATTGGGTTGACATTGCCCCAATAAGCCTCAGTCTGCGGGTGCTCCTTCGGATCGCCGTAAACCTCAGATGTTGAAGCGAGCAGGAATCGCGCCCGCTTGTGCTTGGCGAGACCGATCGTGTGATGGGTACCGAAGGAACCAACCTTCAGCGTGTGAAGCGGAAGTCTCAGGTAATCGATCGGCGATGCCGGTGACGCAAGGTGGTAGACAAAGTCAATCGGCTCATCAACGAAATAGGGCTCAATGATGTCTACGTTGAGGTGCGTGAACTCCGGCTGGCGGAGGTGCGCGATGTTGATTAACGAACCGGTTTCGAGGTTGTCCACACAGATCACGCGGTGACCGCGCTCGAGCAGCGTCTCGCAGAGGTGTGATCCGAGGAAGCCAGCTCCGCCGGTAACGAGTGTCGTAGGCATGGCGCGTGAGAATAACCGTCAAAGACGTTCAGCGCCTAAGATGGGCAGCCAGTCGCCACTAACAAACTTCAGGAGCTGACAGAGATGGCATCAGAAAACTTCGTAACGAAACTCAATGAGCAGGTTGGACATGAATTTGGTGCCGCCCAGCAGTACATCGCCGCGGCCGTCTGGTACGACGCGCAGTCACTCCCGCAGCTTGCTGGATTCTTCTATCGGCAGGCTGTCGAGGAACGCAACCACGCGATGATGATGATCCAGTACCTGCTTGATGCAGATGCCGATGCTGTCGTTCCCGCTGTCAGCCAACCGAAGACCTCGTTTGGCGACATTGTTGAACCGGTTCAAGTCGCACTTGATCAGGAGCGAATGGTTAGCGATCAGATCTCAGCACTGGCAGCCACTGCCCGCGCAGACAATGACTTTGTGAGTGAGCAGTTCACCCAGTGGTTCCTTAAGGAGCAGGTTGAGGAGATCGCTTCAATGTCAACGCTGCTTGCAGCCGTAGAGCGCGGCCGCGACAACCTCCTCCAGCTTGAGGATTGGGTGGCACGCGAGATGGGCGCCGGCGAGGGCGAAGACGCAACGGCCCCTGGCGCAGCTGGCGGAGCCCTCTAACTAACAGCGCCGGTCAGGACTGAGGTTTGGGATTGCCAAGCGAGGCAATCAGCGGGCGAGCCAGGATGGCGAGAACCGCGCCGAGTCTGGCAAACCAAACAACAGTCCAACCACAGGCCTGAACCAACCGGCAGCTAACAGCACCCGTCTGGACTGGGGTTTGGGATTGCCAAGCGAGGCAATCAGCGGGCGAGCCAGGATGGCGAGAACCGCGACGAGTCTGGCAAACCAAACAACAGACCAACCACAGGCCTAGCTGCTCGGCGGAAGCTGCCCTTCGACGCGCCGCCGATCGGCACCATCAATCTCAACCTTCCAGATCGGCGCTTCAGCCTTGATGCGGTCGATTGCCTCGCGGGCACCAGCAAAGGCCTCTGGGCGATGCGCGGCCGATGCGGCAATAACCACCGACGCTTCACCAAGCGGAACCGTGCCGGTGCGGTGGGCTGCGGCGATTGCGATCAGCCCATGATCAGCAGCAACCTCGTCACAGATTTGCGTTATCCGCTCAATTACCATCTGCTGATACGCCTCGTATTCGAGTGACTCAACATCGCGAGTCATGCCTGTGAAGGTCACAGTTGCGCCGGCCCGCGGGCTGGCGACTTGAGCCGCGATTGCTGACAGGTCGATTGCCTCTGGCCCGACGCTTACGACGGGAGCGCCGCCCGACACAGGTGGAACGAGCGCGACTTCATCGCCGGCTCTAAGGACTGTGTCTGGTCCTGTGTAGTGCCGGTTGACTGCGACTACGCAGCGCGTGTCATCAACGATGTCGGCAAGCGCATCCAGCAGTTCTGCCGCAGTTGAACCTTCGGGCAGATCGACCTCTATTTCGCTTGTTTGAGCGCGTTCGCGGAGCCCTGCGAACAGTCGGACATTGATGATCACTCGCCGAACGGTACCCTCCTGCCGATGTCAAGCGATTCAGATCACCGCAGCATTGCTCCGATCGTCGGCCCCGACGATCCTCGCCGCTTTACCGACTCCGGGATACCAATCAAGGAGATCTACGACGAGAGCGACCTTCCGGAGGCGTTGGAACTTGGACACCCAGGCGAGTACCCGTTCACTCGTGGCGTCTATTCGGAGATGTACCGCAAGCAGCTTTGGACGATGCGGCAGTACGCGGGTTATGCGACAGCCAAGGAGAGCAACGAGCGCTACCGCTTCCTGATTGAGAACGGTTCGACCGGTCTCTCAATGGCGTTTGACCTGCCAACTCAGCTTGGGCTTGATTCTGATGATGGCCGGTGCCTTGGTGAGGTTGGACGGACCGGAGTAGCGATTGACTCGATCGACGATATGCGGGTTGCTTTCGACCGCATTCCGCTCGACAAGGTTTCAACTTCGATGACGATCAATGCCCCTGCAGCAGTCCTGATGTTGCTCTACCAACTTGTTGGCGAGGAGCAGGGAATTGCGCCGGACCAGCTGCGCGGAACGACACAGAACGATGTGCTTAAGGAGTACATGGCTCGCGGCAACTTCATCTACCCACCCGAGGGTTCGATGCGGTTGACGACAGATCTGTTTGCATATTGCCGCGAGACGATTCCGAAGTGGAACACGATCTCAATTAGTGGCTACCACTTCCGAGAGAAGGGTTGTTCGGCAGTTCAGGAGGTTGCCTTCACGCTCTCAAATGGCATCGCCTATGTACAGGCTGCGATCGATGCCGGACTTTCGGTCGATGAGTTTGCACCACGGTTGGCGTTCTTCTTCAACGGTCACAACAACGTCTTCCAAGAGGTTGCGAAGTTCCGCGCTGCGCGCCGCATGTGGGCGCAGATTATGCGGGAGCGTTTTGGCGCCAAGGATGAGCGTTCGATGCGGCTGCGCTTCCACACTCAGACCGGTGGCGTGACCCTGACAGCGCAGCAGCCGGAGAACAACATTGCTCGCGTTGCACTTCAAGGCTTTGCTGCTGTCTGCGGCGGCACACAGTCTTTGCACACGAATGGCTTTGACGAGGCGCTCGCTCTGCCAACCGAGGATGCGGCGCGAATCGCACTTCGTACTCAGCAGATCATCGCTGCCGAGTCAGGCGCAGTTGAGGCGATTGATCCATTTGCCGGTTCGTACTTCGTTGAATCACTGACCGACGAGATTGAGACTCGCGCAAACGAGTTGATCGCGAAGGTTGACGAGCTTGGTGGTTCGGTAAATGCAATTGGCTTTATTACGAATGAGATTGAAGAGTCAGCTTGGGGTTATCAGGAGCGCTACCGCACCAAGCAGGACATTGTTGTTGGCGTCAACGAGTACGTGACCGACCAGCTTGAAGTGCCGGATACCCTGCGCGTTGATCAGCAGTCAGAGGATGAGCAGGTTGCTCGACTGGCGGCATTTAAGGCCGACCGTGACCAGTCGCTGATCGCTGATCATCTTGAGAAGATCCGTGTGACAGCCGAGGGCAGCGACAACCTTCTGCCGGTGCTTCGTGAGGCACTGCGCGACCGCTGCACGCTTGGTGAAGTGTGCGCTGCGATGCGCGATGTTTTCGGCAGCTATCGGCCCGAGTTCTAGAACCGCGAACGGATCCGTATAGTCTCGGCGCACGATGTCCCGCGAAAAGGCACCCGAAACTTACGAGGAGAAGCTCGCCCAGCTCAACGAGCTGCGCGATGAAGCGATCCACTCCGCCTCCGAGGCTGCGGTTGAGAAGCAGCATGCGAAGGGCAAGTACACGGCCCGCGAGCGCGTTGAGAAGTTGCTTGATCCGGACTCATTCGTTGAGGTGGACACTTTCGTCCGCCATCGCACGACCGAGTTTGGAATGGAGAAGAACCGCCCTTGGGGTGATGCGGTCGTAACCGGCCACGGCACGATCAATGGCCGTCAGGTCGCCGTCTTCAGTCAGGACTTCACGGTTGTTGGCGGTTCGCTCGGTGAGGTTATGAGCGAGAAAATGTGCAAGATCATGGATTTCGCGGCGAAGGTCGGCTGCCCAGTGATTGGCATCAACGATTCCGGCGGCGCACGGATTCAGGAAGGCGTTGTTTCGCTTGGCTCATACGGAGATGTCTTCCTTCGCAATGTGAGGTCATCTGGCGTAATCCCCCAGATCTCCTTGATCATGGGGCCTTGTGCCGGTGGCGCCGTCTACAGCCCAGCAATTACTGACTTCATCTTCATGGTCAAGGAGACGAGTCACATGTTCATCACCGGCCCTGATGTGATCAAGACTGTCACCGGTGAGGAATCGACCTTCGAGGAGCTCGGCGGCGCGATGACTCACAACTCGAAGTCAGGTGTTGCGCAGTTTGCGAGCGAAGATGAGGATTCCTGCCTTGAGGATGCCCGCTACCTGATGTCGTTCCTGCCGCAGAACAACCTTGAGGCGGCACCGCGGGTCGAGCCAACCGATGATCCCAAGCGGATGGATCCAGAGTTGGACAGCGCTGTTCCTGATAATCCGAACAAGCCGTATGACATGCGGACGGTCGTTGGCCACATCGTCGATGACGGTGAATTCTTTGAGGTGCATGAGCACTTTGCGAAAAACATCATTTGTGGTCTTTCACGGCTGAATGGGATTCCAATTGGGATTGTCGGCAATCAGCCAAACCAGCTTGCTGGCGTGCTCGACATTGACGCATCGGAAAAGGCCGCCCGCTTTGTTCGCACCTGCGACGCCTTCAACATTCCGATCCTGACTTTCTGTGATGTACCTGGCTTCCTGCCGGGTACCAGCCAGGAGTGGGCGGGAATCATCCGGCGCGGCGCGAAGCTGCTCTATGCCTTTGCTGAGGCAACGGTGCCGAAGTTGACGGTGATTACTCGTAAGTCATACGGCGGCGCCTATGTGGTCATGAACTCCAAGCATCTTGGTGCCGATTTCTCGGTCGCGTGGCCTACCGCGGAGGTTGCCGTGATGGGTGCTGAGGGAGCAGTCAACATCATCTATCGCCGCGATATTGCTGAGAGCCCAACGCCTGATGACCGCCGTCAGGTGCTGATGGACGACTACAAGGCTCGCTTCGCAAATCCTTATTCGGCGGCCGAGCGCGGATATGTAGATGATGTGATCATCCCGCACGAAACACGGCCAAGATTGATCACGGAGCTTGAGTCACTGATGACCAAGCGCGAGCCTGGACCGAAGCGCAAGCACGGCAACATCCCTCTTTAGTTCACGGAACCGACACATCGCTCTTGGTGGAAGGTGTACGCTTCCCCGTAAGAAGGTCAAACGATCCAGGGGAGAGTTTCGTGTCAAGCCACATTTCACGCCGTCGTTTTGTAGTTGCAGGTAGCGCAGCGACAGCAGCAGGGATCCTCGTTCCAAACTCAGTGCTCCAGAACGCAACAGCTGGCGGGTTCGTCGGCCTGAGAAGTGGAAGCTTCCCCTATGGAGTTGCTTCGGGTGAGCCAACAACGACCGACATCACGCTGATTACGACAATCGCGGACCCTGAGGGCACAGGCGGCGTTCAGGTCGAACTCTCAAAGAGTGCTGGATTCGCGACCGTTGTGAAGACCGCAACAATCCCGATCACCGACGCCAACATCTACGTTGTTGGTGGTCAGGCGCGCTACAGCGTTAAGACGAAGATCACCGGTCTGAGCCCTTACACGCAGTACTACTACCGGTTCGCCACTTCAACCAGCAATAGCCGCGTTGGCCGCTTCCGCACAGCATTGCCAGCTACCAGCACGCAGGCTGTCAAGTACGGCTTCTTCTCCTGTCAGGACTACACCTTCGGTTACTTCAACGCCCATAAGGCAATGGCAACTGAGGACTTTGACTTCGTCATCAATCTCGGTGACTACATCTACGCCGAGAGCTATCACGGGGCCTCAGGCGCATCGCCAACCGGCGTTCGCGATGACGGCATCGGTGAGGATGTTGTTTATGGCTCGGGCACTTACAAGGTCGCAAAGACTCTTGATGATTACCGTGCCAAGTACGACCTCTACCGCTCAGACCCAAACCTTCAGGAGATGCACGCGAACTTCGCGATGTACTCAACGTGGGACGACCATGAGGTGATGGACAACTACGCAGGTGGTGCCGGCGCTAATGGTGGGCTACCAGCCGAACGCGACTATGCAACCCGCAAGGTCAACGGTTACAAGGCCTTCTTTGAGAAGATGCCGACCGCCAAGATCACAACACCGCTTTCAGGCCAGGCAGCAATTGCCAGCGGTGAGAGCCGGATCTACCGCAACGTTCGTTACGGCAAGCACGTTGAGATCTTCCTGCTCGACCAGCGCCAGTACCGCCAGGATTAGACGCATCACGTAAGTTCCTTGGCACCGCACAGCTTGCTTGGTTCAAGAGCAAGCTGAAGGCCTCAACTGCAACGTGGAAGGTCGTTGCCAACGAGGTAATGATCATGAACACCAAGTTCACGAGCACCCAGTACTACAACTTCGATTCTTGGCAGGGTTACCAGAAGGAACGGGTCGAGGTTGTCAAGTACATCCGTGACAACGCGATTAAGAACGTTGTCTTCTGTACCGGTGATATCCACCTGTTCGCAGCTGGTGATGTTGTCGTTGATCCAAAGCAGGTCAAGAGCAAGGCGTTGACCGGCGGAGCAACCACATACAAGACCAGCGACGGCAAGCCGGTCGCAACTGAGTTTGTAGCTGGCTCGATCACCTCGCAGGGGCTTGGCGACGGTGGTCTTACTGGCAGCGTGGCGGAGTCAACTGCTCTCTATCCGAAGACCTCGACCGGAACCTACGGAATTCTCTTCTCGGCGAATCCATGGCTTGCTAACGGCGATACCGATCGCCACGGGTACGCGCGGGCAACCGCAAGTTCAACCGGGTTTACGTGTGATCTGCGTCGGATCAAGACGATTAAGGCCGATGGCGGGACAAACTCCTCCTTCCTCAGCCAGAACGATGCAACCAAGAAGACCAACGGCTTCCGGCCGAAGTTCTCTTGGACTGTCGCACCGGGCAAGCCCGGCCTCACCTAGAGGTTCTAACCGGACTGTAGGCACCCAATGCGCCCGGCCGACGGCCGGAGCGCTAGGGTCGCTGCCGTGGACTCAACGCACGAGATCAGATTAGTTACTCCCGCAGCCTCGGATGAGGAGGCGGCGGCAGTCGTCGCGGCGATCGAGCAGTTCATGCGCCAGACTGCACCAGCGGCTGTAAAGGCTGGCCCGAAGCTGCCGGCATGGCAGCGTGCCGCCCTGCATGAGGGCGTTAACCGCGAAGCTGACTCACCAACCGAGTGGGGCGACCCTCATCCGTGGACCGCTTAGTTTGCAGCTTGCCGCGAGCATTTCAGCTCAATAACCAAACTGCGTCGCGGGCACGGATAACACCCGAAGGAACGCGCCAGCCGAGTGGAGGCTAGGATTCAACGCCGAATGTTCGAAAAGATCCTGATCGCAAACCGTGGCGAGATCGCCGTCCGAGTTGAACGCGCCTGCGAAGAGCTTGGAATTAAGACTGTTGCCGTCTACTCAGAGGCAGATCGCGATGCACTGCATGTAAAGCGGGCCGACGAGGCCTACCTGCTCGGCCCAGCACCTGCGGCGGAGAGCTACCTCGTAATAGAGAAGATCCTTGATGCAGTTGAGCGCTCCGGAGCGCAGGCTGTCCACCCCGGCTACGGCTTCCTCGCTGAGAACGCCGCATTCGCCAAGGCGCTTGAGGATCGAGGCATTGTCTTCATCGGGCCACCTGCATCGGCGATTGATGCAATGGGTTCGAAGACGAAGGCCCGCGAACTGATGGCAGCGGCCGGCGTACCAATCGTGCCCGGAACAACTGAGGCCGTTGAGACGGTTGAGGATGCGCACAAGATTGCCAAGGATGAGATCGGGTATCCGGTCGCCGTTAAGGCTGCGGGTGGTGGCGGCGGCAAGGGCTTCCGCGTAGCGCTGACCGAGGATGAACTTCAAGACGCCTTTGAGGGAGCCGCCCGCGAGGGCGAAAAGTTCTTTGGTGACGCGACCGTCTACCTCGAGCGTTACCTGCCAGATCCTCGGCACATCGAAGTTCAGATTCTCGCCGACAGCCAGGGCAATGTCATTCACCTTGGCGAGCGCGACTGCTCAATCCAGCGCCGCCATCAGAAACTGCTCGAAGAGGCACCGGCACCAATGGTCGACGCCGAGATGCGCGAGCGGATTGGCAAGATCGCCACAGACGCCGCTCGGGCCGTTGATTACCGCTCAGCTGGCACGATCGAGGGCCTGATGCAGGATGGCGAGTACTTCTTCCTTGAGATGAACACTCGCGTTCAGGTCGAGCACTGCGTGACAGAGATGGTCACCGGGATTGACATCGTCAAGGAGCAGATTCGCATTGCCGCTGGCGAGCCATTGCGCATCAGCCAAGAGGATGTTGTGCTTAGCGGTCATGCAATTGAGTGCAGAATCAATGCTGAGAACGCGGCGAAGAACTTCACTCCGGCACCGGGGATGATCACCAACTACCGCGAGCCTTCCGGTCCAGGCGTGCGCGTTGACTCGGGCATTGGTCCGAACTCGGAGATCTCGCCGACATACGACCCAATGGTTGCCAAGCTAATCGTTTGGGACGAAGATCGCGAAGCTGCCACTAGGCGCATGCTTAGGGCGCTCGGCGAGTACGAGATTGGCGAATTGACGACGCTGCTGCCGTTCCACAGCGCAATCCTCAAGACTGAGCAGTGGGCAAATGCGGAGACCTGCCGTGACCTAGTTGAGGACAAAGACTGGCTGAAATCAACTGCGCCGGAACCAGCCGAAGTGCCTGCTGGCGACGGTGACGAGGAGAGCGCTCCGAAGGTTGCTCATGACTACCTCGTTGAGGTTTCAGGCCGGCGATTCGACGTAAAGGTTGTAGGACCGGCCTTCGGTGGTGGCGGTGCTGCTGCGCCAGCCGCGGCGAAGAAGCCAAGCCGCAGCGCACGAGCCACCGGCGGTTCTGGTGGCGGCGGCGACAGCCTTGCCTCACCAATCCAAGGCACGATCTTCAAGCTGCTCGTCGAGGTTGGCCAGAAGGTCGCTGAGGGTGACCTAATCTGCATCGTCGAAGCAATGAAGATGGAGAACGAGATCACCGCTCACAAGGCTGGCACGATCAAAGAGCTGAAGATTGAGGTTGGCGGACCTATCGGCTCCGGCGACACTATCGCCGTCATCGTTGACGAGTGACATCTCGCGTCTGGGTCGCTGACCGACTCGAAGCTGAGACCGTTTCGCGCCTACTCGTAGGCTTTCGCAACTACATGGGCCGCGACTGGCCGTCCGACAATGCTTTTCTCGCTGGCGTTGAGCGACTTATCGAAACCCCCGACTGCGAGTTCCTGCTCGGATCAGCTGACGCCGATTCACCGCCAGCTGCCGTATGCCAGATCAGGTTTCGACATGGACTCTGGCTGGCTGCCCCAGACTGCTGGCTTGAAGACCTGTTCGTGGAGGATTCAGCGCGACGCAGTGGCCTTGGCCGCAGCCTTGTTGAGTTCGCAATTGAACGGGCCGAGGAGCGCGGCTGCCGGCGAATCGAGCTTGATGTCAGCGATGCGAATGAGGCAGGCATCAGCCTTTATCAATCGCTTGGCTTCGCCGCCAAGAGTGCGCCTTCAATTGATCTTTTGCTCGGCCGGCGAATCGGCAGCGACTAGCCGCGCTCGCCAACAGCAGCCGCATTGTCAGCGTGGACCTGCAGCTGCTGAGCCGAACGACGCGCCAATGGAAGCTGAGCATCAACTCCGTCAGCCTCAAGTGCATCGAGATAGGCGATGTCCTCATCAATAATTGAGATCGCGCGGGCCACATCAAGCACCGCGCCGTGCCCCGGCACAATGAACTCGGCTCGCTCGACCAGCTCAACGAGCCGACTAAGCGTCGATCGATACCCGGACAGTGAACCACCGGAAGAGAGCGAGGGAATCTCTGCCGGTGACACATAATCGCCAAGCACGAGAACGCCGCACCAGGGTGCAAATACGGCCATTCCGTCTGCCGTATGGCCACCGGTCATGTGCAGCTCAAGTGTTTGGTCGCCGATCTCAAGCATGCCCGGCACCGGCAGTGGCTCTACGGTCGCTAATGAGAGCGGTGCTGGACGTTCGACGTACCACTCAGCATCAAACTCACGGAGCTTGCGAGCGGCATCACCGGGCTCTGCGACGAGCCTTGCCGCCGATTCCTCAGGCACAGCGAGCGGCATGCCAGGCCATGCAAGCCTTCCCAGCAGGTGGTCCCAGTCAGCGTGGGTTGCGATCAGGCCACAGATCGGGAAACCGGCTTCTGGCAGCAACTCCGGCAGCGGACTAAGTTCATCCGGCAGGATCGGACTGTCAATCAGGAATGCTTCCTCACCGGCCCGCAACGCAACGGCATTTGTCTGCCAAACAGCACTCTGGAAAAGCAGCGCATCCTCGTGAAGCGCAGTAGCCCGCACCGGTCAGTCGTGCGTCAGTCGATGCCAAGCAGCGCTAGCGCTGCCTTAAGGTTCGGTACTTCCGCATCGGGTTTGCGCTGACCCTTCTCGAGGGTCTCCTTGTTGCGATTGACCCAGATGACTGGAACCTTCATCTTCAGACATGGCTCGACATCGGTCAGGTAGCCGGAGCCGATGTGGACCCAGCCCTTCTTGCCACCGATTCGGCGCGCAAACTCTTTGAAGTGCGCCGGATCAGGCTTGTAAGCACGAACCTGCTGCGCAGTCACAACCAGATCAACCTCAAGAGGAATGTGGCGGCGCGTAAAGCCGAGCAGTTTGTCGTCAATGTTTGAGACGAGGCCGGTCTTGTACTTCTTCCCGATCTTGTTTAGCGCAGGGTTTGCTTCACGGAATGGCTTCCACGATGGGATCGAAGCTGGCAGGAAGCCTGCCCTTGAGGACTCAAGCTGCCAGCCTCCGTCATTGGCAATCTGCACTGCGGTGCGGCGAAGCACCTCGGCGTAAAGCTCGTATGAGCCTGACTCGATCTTGTGCTGGATCGCCTTGAACGGTTCAAGGATTCCATTCTTGTCAATCGTCTGATCATCCTCCTGAGCGGCGGTCTTGAATGCATCAAGTACGCCCGACTCCCAGTCGATCAGTGTTCCGTAGACATCTGTGGTTACCCAGGTGATTCGTTTTGGTATCGGCATCGCGGTCGCCAGTATGCCGCAGATTGACTCCGAACCACGATCCAAGCGTCATCGGAGGCCCTCAGTAAGCCGCCAAGAGCGCCCGTTCGGTAGTGTGCCGCCGGGCTCATGGACCTTCTCGAATACCAAGGAAAAGAACTGCTCGCGCGTCAAGGCGTGCCGGTTCCCAACGGTCATGCGGCGAAGACTGTCGACGAAGCCGTCGCAGCTGCAGAGCAGATCGGATACCCATGTGTCGTCAAGGCACAGGTCCAAATCGGCGGTCGCGGCAAGGCTGGCGGAATCAAGCTTGCCAACAATGTCGAAGAGGCTCGTGAACATTCCGAAGCGATTCTTGGCATGGACATTCGCGGACTTACCGTCCATGAGGTCTGGGTTGAAGAAGCATCAGACATCGCCTCCGAGTACTACGCCTCAATCGTCTTTGACCGGTCAGCGAAAGCGCCGCTCGTACTGCTCTCAACAAAGGGTGGCATGGACATCGAGGCCGTCGCAGATGAGGACCCGGACGCAATCGCGCGCCTGCATGTTGACCCGCTGCTTGGCTTCCAAGACTTCCATGGCCGCCGCCTAGCATTTGACGCCGGTGTTGATGAGGATGTCGTAAGGCCAATTGGCCAGATGCTCGCCAAGCTCTACGGCGCCTTCTGTGACGAGGAAGCAATGCTGATTGAGGTCAACCCGCTGATCATCACCACCGACCGTCAGGTCAAAGCGCTTGACGCGAAGGTCACCCTCGACAACAACGCACTCTTCCGTCACCCGGAGAACGCGGCACTTAGCGATCCCTCAAATGAGGACCCGCAGGAGCTAATGGCCAAGGAACGCGACCTCACCTACGTGAAGCTCGACGGTGACATTGGCATTCTCGGCAACGGCGCAGGCCTCGTAATGAGCACGCTCGACGTTGTAGCCCAGGCTGGCGGCTCACCGGCCAACTTCCTTGACGCTGGTGGAGGAAGCAAGGCCGAGGCTATTACTGCCGCCGTTGAAGTGATCCTCTCTGATCCAAAGGTCAAGGCAGTTCTCTTCAACATCTTCGGTGGAATCACCCGCTGTGACGAGGTTGCCAAGGG
This sequence comes from Solirubrobacterales bacterium, assembly GCA_026392385.1. Lineage (GTDB taxonomy): Bacteria > Actinomycetota > Thermoleophilia > Solirubrobacterales > Solirubrobacteraceae > WLNJ01. The sequence continues at coordinate 16,422 of JAPLCG010000065.1, read as the reverse complement.
CCTGATCGAGGCGTTCGCCCAGATCAAGCCAACTGTGCCGTTTGTAGTCCGGCTTGACGGAACAAACGACGAGGCAGGTCGAAAGCTGCTTGCGGATGCCAACCTTCCAAATGTCCACGCTGAGGCGACAATGCTCGCCGCAGCCGAACGGGTTGTGGAGCTGGCCAAATGAGCGTTCTCGTCGGTACTGACACACGGTTGGTTGTTTCGGGGATCACCGGCCGTGAGGGCACCTTCCACACGCTCAACAATCGTGACTATGGAACGAATGTTGTCGCTGGCGTAACTCCCGGCAAGGGCGGCCAGGACGTTGAGGGGATTCCAGTCTTCAACACTCTGCATGAATCGGTTGATAAGGCCGGCGCGAATACGGCAATGATCTTTGTGCCGCCACGCTTCGCCGCCGATTCGATTCTCGAAGCAGAGGACGCTGGTATTGAGCTGATCATCGCGATCACCGAAGGCATCCCTGCCCACGAAGAGCTGCGCCTTTACAACCACATCAAGTCGCGCGGTACCAGCCGCCTGATTGGTCCTAACTGCCCAGGAATCCTCTCTCCGGGCAAGGCAAACGTCGGCATCATTCCCGCCTCATTCTTCAGCGAGGGGCAGGTTGGAGTTGTATCGCGATCCGGAACCCTGACCTACCAGATCGGTAACGAGCTGGCCCAGAAGGGATTCGGCAACAGTTCGATCGTTGGAATTGGTGGCGACCCAGTTCCAGGCTCAGGCTTCATTGACATCATCGAGCTGTTTGAGGCCGATCCTCAGACTGAACTGATCGTGATGAGTGGCGAGATTGGCGGCGACTCTGAGGAGCAGGCCGCTGAGTACATCCGTGACCATGTGACGAAGCCTGTCGTCGGTTACATCGCAGGATTCACGGCGCCTCCCGGCAAGCAGATGGGCCATGCGGGCGCAATTGTCTCCGGTTCGCAAGGCACCGCGGTCGCTAAGGCCGAGGCGATGGAAGCCTGTGGAATCCGCGTTGGTCGGACGCCTACCGCTGTCGCCGAGATCGTCGCCGAGCAGCTCGGCGCGTAGCCAACCGCCACCCTCCACTACGCTGCGGCTATGGCGGCTGACTCAATCTCATTTGCGCGCGGCGCACCTTCGCTCGACATTGTCGACATTGAAGGCCTGAAGGCAGCTGCAGTCGCTGCCTTTGACAGTGACCCGGCTGGCATTACGGCCTACGGAACTTCGGTTGGTTATCCACCGCTTCGCCAATGGCTTGCCGATCGCCACGGCGTATCAACGGAGAATGTCCTTGTCACTAACGGATCAATGCAGGCCGGCGCTTTCCTGTTTGACTGGGTCGTTACTCCGGGCACACCGGTCGTCGTTGAACGGCCAACCTACGATCGGACTCTTGACGGGCTGCGGCGTCGAGCCGCTGAGATTACGACGATTGACCTTGATGCCGATGGCATCGTCGTCGATGCACTTGAGGAGAAGCTCAAAGCTGGTCTCAGGCCAAAGCTGATCCATGTAATCCCTAACTTCCATAATCCGGCCGGCTGCACGCTGCCGCTAGACCGCCGCGAAAAGCTTGTAGCTCTAGCGCGTGAATACGGCTTCTGGCTGTTCGAAGACGACCCTTACCGTGATGTTCGCTTTGAGGGCGAACCACTGCCAACGATGCTTGAGATCGACCTTGCGCAAGGTGGAGGCTCGGTTATCCATGCTGGCTCATTCACGAAGACCGTCTGCCCTGGCGTCAGGGTCGGCTGGCTTGTCGGGCCGACCGAGGTTATCTCCGGTGTCGCAGGGCTTGCAACAGGGACTTACATCGCCCCGAGCATGGTCAGCGAGGGGATCGTTGATCAGTTCATTAAGTCGGGAGCATTCGAGCGCTCCGTAGCCACGGTCAGCGCAGCACTTGGCGAGCGAGCGGCGCTGCTTGGCGAGCTGCTGAGGAGCGAACTGCCCGGCTGCGAGTTTTCACCGCCCAAGGGTGGCTACTTCCTCTGGCTGAGACTGCCCGGCGCGGATGGAGCCGCACTGGCAGCAGCAGCAGCCGAACGCGGCGTTCAGATAGTTGCTGGGACCGACTTCATGGATGGTGGAGAAGAGTGGATCCGCCTTGCCTATTCGGCAGCAGGGCTTGAGGAAATCCGCGAGGGCGTCTCGAGACTCGCTGATGCAGCTCGATCGCTCGGCTTCATCGAGGGCTAACGACTTGAAGGTTGGCCAAGGAACACGCGTTCTGGTCACCGGTGCTTCGCGAGGGATTGGACTCGCGTTGGCTGAACTGTTGGCCGATCGCGGGGCGACTGTCGGTCTGCTGGCCCGCAATGCCGCCGACTTGGACGCGCTCGCGGAGCGCCTGCCGGGCGAACATGTTGCCCTGCCATGCGATGTCGCTGACAGAGCCGCCGTAGAACAGGCCGTAACAAGCTTCATAGATCAGGCTGGTGGACTTGATCTGTTGATCGCAAATGCAGGGATCGCGCATTACGGTCCGTTTTCACAGCTGCCGATCGAGCGCGCCGAAGAAATGACTCGCGTCAACTGGCTTGGCACGCTCTACACCGTCCACGCAGGTCTTCCATGGCTGCTTGACAGAGCCGAAGGCCACGTGGTTGTTGTCTCGTCTGGTGCGGGGCTGCGTTCATTCCCTTGGGCGGCCGTCTACGGCGCAACGAAGGCAGCGCAGAGGATGTTCGCGGAGGCCCTGCGGCATGAACTTTCGGGGACAGGAGTTGGTCTAACAACGGTCTACCCGGGTGAAATCACAACAAGCCTCCACGACCACGAACGCGAGTCGCTGCCCGACTGGTACCGGCCGGGCGAATCGGTTGCGCCAGAGGGCCTTGCCGTCAAGATCATCGATGCAGTCGAGCGTGATGCGCGTGACCTCTACTACCCGGCGATCGTAAGGCTTCTGAGAATCATGCACGGAATCTCACCACGGCTAGGTGATCGCTTGCTGCGCGTGCTTCGTGGTGGAACCTCCGCACCGCGGATTGACTGACCCAGTGGCCGTCGGCCCACCGGTTCTGGTTGCCAGCGACTCCTTCAAGGGGACATTCTCAGCGCTCGAGACGAGCTCGGCAATAGCCAAGGGCCTGATTGCCGGTGGACGCCAGGCCGAACTATGCCCGCTCGCAGACGGCGGCGAGGGCACACTCGACGCGCTACTTGCCACGGAGCGCGTCAGCGAAGTTATTGAACTAACCGTTAGCGGCCCACTCGGTAAGCCAACGAACGCAAGGATCGGGCTGTTTGACGCTGGTGCGACTGCGGTGGTCGAGACGGCGGATGCGATTGGCCTGACGCTGATTCCAAGCGCCGAGCGCAATCCGGAGCTGGCCTCCTCACGGGGAGCTGGTGAGCTGATCGCCGCAGCGATTGCAACCAAGGCCGAACGGGTACTGATCGGAGTCGGTGGCAGCGCAACTGTTGATGGTGGTAGCGCGGCGATTGAGTTCCTTGAGGCAAACAATCTGACCGTCAACCGCCTAGGAAAGCGTTCCGGGCCACAGCTGACTGTGCTGTGTGATGTCAGAGCACCGTGGGAGGACGCAGTGAGGCTTTTCGCGCCGCAGAAGGGTGCTGGTGTCGATTCCCTCGAACTACTTGTCAGGCGGCTTGAAGTGATCGCAGAAGGTCTACGCCGTGATCCGCGTGGCGTAGCGATGACAGGCGCCGCAGGCGGCCTCGCTGGCGCTCTCTGGTCAGAGTGCGGTGCCGAGTTAAAATCGGGTGCGAACGAAATCCTTTCGACAGTTGACTTTGACCGACGGATGCGTGCCAGCCGGGCAGTGATCGTCGGCGAGGGGCAGCTTGACTCAACAACCCTGCTTGGCAAGGCCGCAGGCGAAGCGGCGACTCGCGCTAGGCAGGCCGGCGTTCCATGTGCTGCGGTCTGCGGCAGCAACAGGCTCGATCCAATCGAGGCAAGGATCCTTGACCTCCAAGTTGTGATCGAAGCCAGCGATATCGCTTCGCTTGAAGCTGCTGGTAGAAAGCTCGCGGCGCTGATCTAACCGGGCAGTCGCTCTGCAAGCGTCGTTACGACTGCTTCGTAGACACCCGCACCATGTGACTCCTCTGCAATCCGCACATTCGAGTATCCGCCAGCAACAGCCGCCAACCCAGCGTCAGCCTCAAGCGCATTGGCCACCAGCCACATCGCGCCAACCTCTGGTGCGATCGCCAAATCTTCACGCCCATCACCAACAGCAATGCAGTGGCTCGCTTCAAGGCCGGCGATCTGCCTGTGCCTTGCGACGGCCCCGCGTTTTGTCGCCCCTGCTGGCACTAGGTGGTAGGCCCGTAAGGGTCCGAGACCTGACAGTGCGTCGGTCGCGTGGTGGACGCTTCCGTTGTCACAGAGCCGCAATGTCGGGTGACCATTCGCGGCAAGCAGCTCCGTTGCCTCTTCGGCGTCAATCACTCCCCGATAAAGGTGTGAGACCTCACGCCCCGTGTGCCACGGTTCGTGGTGCTCAATGCGCCCCGCGTAGTGATCAAGCAGCAGCTGGCCGGCTCCAGACTGCTCAATCTGTTCGTGAATCGTCAGCTCACCAGGCTGCCAGTCGCCGGTCAGCCATTCGCGCTCACCTCGAACAACCAGACAGGCCCCTGACTCAAAGGCATAGCCAACCGCTCCCAGCAGGCGGGCATCCTCACGAACCTGCGCCTCACGGCGACCCGAGACGAGCACGATCTGAACTTCCGCGCGATGGCAGGCTTCGATTGCGCGAATAGCGGCGATCGAAACCGCTCCATCGCCGTCGTGGACGATCGAAGCACCTGCACCAAGCAGGGTGCCGTCGAGATCAAGGTAAGCACAGCGCATTACGCAGAGAGTCTGACGCACGGAGCGGGCTAAGAGCGGCAGGTGGCAATCGCAAACGCCTACGATCGCAATGTGAGCGATGTAGACCACGAGCTTTGGCAGGACTCGCTGCGCGCAGCTGAGCAGGACGAGCGGATCGTCAGCCGCAGCGAGGAACCGCCGCGGCGGGGGCGCAGCGAACCGTTGCCTAGTGACCTGCATCCAAAACTTGCTGAGGCGCTTGCAGCGCAGGGCATCGACGAGCTCTACAGCCATCAGGGCGAAGCATGGGATGCGATCGCCGAGGGGCCGGTGATTCTCTCGACGGGGACGGCCTCAGGCAAGTCAATGGCCTTTAACCTGCCGGTGCTTGACACGCTGCTGCGTGATCCGCGCGCGCGAGCCCTTTACATCTATCCAAGCAAGGCCCTCGCCCAGGATCAGGCGCGGGCGCTGCAGGAGCTTGGCCTTGGCAAGGCCTTGCGACCCGCGATTTATGACGGCGACACGCCGCGAGCTGAGCGCGGCGCGATCCGGCGCAAGTCAAACCTCGTACTCACCAATCCCGACATGCTGCATGTCGGGATTCTGCCCCGACACGAGCAGTGGGCAGACTTCTTGGGCAACCTCGCCGCAATCGTTGTTGATGAAGCGCATGTCTACCGCGGCGTGTTTGGTTCCCATGTTGGCAATGTTCTGCGCAGGCTTCGCAGACTTGCCGGAGCTCGAGGTACGGCTCCACGAATGATCCTTGCTTCAGCAACAATCGCCAACCCAGTCGAGCTTGCCGAGACTCTGACTGGCGTCCCTGACTTCACCGTCGTAAAGACCGATGGCGCGCCTTCAGAAGGCCGCGAAGTTGTGCTTTGGAATCCGCCACTGCTCGACGAAGAGCTTGGTTCGCGGGCAAGTTCGCTCGGCGAAGCTGCGGATCTGCTCTGTGATCTGGTCCGTTCCGGAACGAGAACGATCTGCTTCATCAAGTCACGCAAGGCCGTCGAATTGATCCACCGGATGGCAACCGACAGGCTGCGAGCCGCTGGCCAGAAGGAGCTTGCAGCTCGGATCGCTCCCTACCGTGCTGGCTATACGCCGCAGCAGCGCCGCGACCTTGAACGGCGGCTCCAAGAGGGCGAGTTGCTCGCAGTAGTTGCCACGAATGCGCTCGAACTTGGAATTGACATTGGTTACCTCGACGCGGCGGTTGTCGTTGGGTTCCCCGGCACGGTTGCTTCGCTGAAGCAGATGTGGGGGCGCGCCGGACGGCGAGGGCGCGGCTTGGCCGTCTACATCGCTGGCGACGATGCGCTCGACCAGTTCTTCTGCCGGCATCCGGAGGCGCTGCTTGAACGGCCGGTTGAGTCAGCGGTGCTTGACCCATCAAGCCTTGAAATTCGTGGTGCTCACCTGCTGTGCGCAGCATTTGAGAGCCCGATTAGCGCCAACGATGAGGAGTTACTCGGCCCCGACCTTCGCAATCGCTGTGAGGCGCTTGTAAGTGCTGGGCTTCTCCGCCAGCGCGGCAGCCAGTACCAGCCGGCGAAGGCAGCTGGTTACCCAGCGGGGGATGTCTCCCTGCGTTCATCGTCGCCATCAACGGTCGTGCTCGCCGACTCAGCTAGTGGCGAACTACTCGGAACGATTGAGTTGGCGCGCGCCGCATCAACCGTCCACCCTGGCGCGATCTACCTGCACATGGGCAGCGCCTACGAGGTGGAAACGCTTGACCTTGAATCCGGCACCGCTTCGATTTCCCGCTTCGAAGGCAACTGGTACACGCAGGCAAAACGGGAGACCGATACCTGGATCGAACGGACTATTGAGACCCGCGAGAGTGAAGGCGTAGTTCTCAACTACGGCGAGGTTGTTGTCACCGAGACAGTCACCGGCTACCAGCGCAAGAGCCTCAAGGATCACGCGACTATTGACTGGACGCCGCTCGCGTTGCCGCCAAGCGAATTTGCAACAAGGGCGATCTGGTTCGGCATTGACGCGAAGTTGCTTGACGGTCTCGATGGCGAACTGCTGCTCGGCGCTTTGCATGCAGCCGAACACGCGCAGATAGCCGTCCTGCCCCTACTGGCGATGTGTGACCGCTGGGATCTTGGCGGACTCTCAACAAACATCCACCAGCAGACTGGCGGTCCGACTATCTTCATCCATGAGGGCCACCCGGGTGGCGTCGGTCTGACGCGACAGGCTTTCACAGTCTTTAAAGACCTCGTGCGCGATGCTCATGACCTGATCGCCGAGTGCCCATGCCGGGCGGGCTGCCCATCGTGCGTTCAGTCCCCGAAGTGCGGAAACCTCAACGAACCGCTCGCAAAGGACGCTGCAAGACTGCTTCTCAAGCGAATGCTTGAGGCAGGAGTAGGCCCAGCAAAGCGAAACTGAAGTCCGATGGATTCGGACAGATACAGGCAACGGCGCAAGAAGTCGTGCAAAAACGGGTTTTCCTTGCGTAACCCGAGGCAAGCCGTAACCCTGATCGGAATGCCCTCTGCCCGATATCGCCGGCTTCCCTTAGCCGCAGTAGCGTCGCTGCTGATCTTTGCGGTTAGCGCCCCAGCAGCACTGGCGGCCGATGGCGGCGCAAGCCCGGGCACAACCGCACCGAAGCCGGTCAAGAAGCCAAAGCCCAAGTACAAGGTTGATCCCGCTGCTGGCGGCGGATCAACTCCCGGCCAGAAGACACCTGCCAAGCCGAAGAAGAAGCCAAAGGCAAAGCCTAAGCCAGTCAAGAAGCCAAAGGTCAAGCCGAAGAAGAAGCCGGTCTCGAAGCCGAAGGTCAAGCCAAAGCCGAAGCCAAAGCCCGTCAGCAAGCCGAAGCCGGTTGCCAAACCGACTGGAATCTTCCCAGTGCGCGGCGATCACGACTTCGGTGGTTCCGGAAGCCGCTTTGGTGCAGGTCGCAGTGGGCACACTCACCAAGGTCAGGATCTTTCGGCCGCCGAGGGCACACCGATGGTTGCCCCGCTTGCTGGCACGATTCTCTATCGGGGGTTCCAAGAAGATGGCGCCGGCTACTACCTAGTCCTGCATGCGAACGACAACCGCGACTACGTATTCATGCACCTTCGCAAGGGTTCCTTGAAGGTAACCACCGGTGACAGAGTTGCGCGCGGCGAGCGAATTGCCGAGGTCGGTAATACAGGCCACTCAACCGGTCCCCACCTGCACTTTGAGATCTGGGTTGGCGGCTGGCAATCAGGTGGACACCCGATTGATCCACTGTCGCAGCTGAAGGCATGGGACCGCGTCTCCTGACGCGGCGGCCGCGTCCTCTAGGCTCGCCTCAATGAGTAGCACCGCAGACAGCCCTGAATTGACTTCGCGCAGGCTCAGGCACAGCCGTGGTCTTGGCATCGCCGCGATCCTCGTCGTCGGTATTGGCTATTCGCTTGTCATGCAAACGCCCGGCTGGGCGCAGACCTCTTATTACGCGATGGTGAGAGCGCTTGGCAACGGCACCGCGCAGATTGACGCCTACCACTGGGAGACGAAGGACAAGTCTTGGATCAATGGGCACTTCTATTCGGTTAAGGCTCCTGGCCTGCCGCTGTTTGTATTGCCTGCCTATGAAGGACTTAAGGCGGTTGGCTTTGAGACATTCTCCGCCGATGTAGGCCAGCGCGTTCGCGAACAGAATGTCTATCAGTGGTATCCGAAGGAGGCCACAACCCAGAACTACGGATACAGCAAGACCCGCGCACGGGCGATGCAGCGCCAGATCAGCAACGAGGCGACGATGATCTGGGCGCTCGGGCTACTTGGCACGGTCCTGCCAGCGATCCTGATGATGCTGATCGTCAGACGGCTGGCAGAAGGCTACGAGCCAGGCACCGGCGCTGCCAGTGCACTCGCGCTAGGCCTAGGAACGATGGTGCTGCCGTTTGCCACACAGTTCCTCGGGCACATGCTGGCCGCACTCGCGCTTTTCGGAGCCTTTGCGCTTATGCATCGCGAGCGGCGCGGTTCACCGCGGATCGCCCTGGTAGCTGTCGCTGGCCTCTGTGCCGGGCTAGCAGTACTTGTTGAGTACCCGCTTGCGTTCGGTGGCGCGATCGTCGGCCTTTACGCCGTCCTGCGCAGCGACACAATCGCGAGCGGCTTCAGCGCAATCGCCAAGCGCGCGGCAGCATTCGCGGGTGGCGTAGTCGTCGGAGTTATCCCCGTGGCGATTTACAACCAGTGGGCATTCGGGTCGCCGGGCAAGATGTCTTACACAGGCGCCGTCGCAATTCAAGGCTTTAGCGGCCATGATCAGATCGGGCTCAATGATTCCGGTTTCTTTGGCATTGGTGTTCCGAAGCCGTCGAACTTCGTTGAGCTGCTATTCGCCCCTCGCGGCCTGATTGCTGCCACTTCCTCGCTCTTGGACTGCCGTTCGCTTGGAAGCGAATCCCGTCAACAACTCTTGCGCTGGCTCTCGTTGGCACGACTGTGATGACGATCGCGACAATCACATTCCCACTCGTTGGCCAGACCGGCCTGCACCGCTGGTGGAATCGTCTTTACCACGGCGAGTTCCTGCAGACCGTCCTGACAGCCGCCGGAGCCGGCAATGGCTGGCTCTCGACCGGCCCGGTTGTCGCATGCTTCCTGCTCGGCATCCTGCTTGCTGCACTCGCGACAAGTGCTATCCGCTTCCGCAGTGACATTGCCATCGCAGCCGTCTCACTTGCTGCATGGCTGGTGCTGGCACTAAAGCTCGCTCCGCTCTTGCATGAGCACAAGGGCAATGAACTTATGCCCGTTGAGGGCATTCCGTGGCGGATCGTCGTGATGGCGGCGATGGTCGCTATTGGCGGTACGGCGCTGGCTGTAATCCTTACTTGGCGCGAGAGGTCATCGGGCGGGGGCGATTCCGTAGATCAGGAGCGGACCGCGCTGCTGACGGGTAACTCCTGACCACTGCTTCTTGAAGTCGCGTTGGGCCTTTGCTCGCGTCAGGTCGGGTAGGAACTCCGTATGTATGACAACGGTCTTAAGGCCAATGCTTCGCAGGTAGTTGATGCTTGCCTGATCGGGGAAGCCGGTCGCTCCCTTGACTATCTCTGCTGCCCGGGTCGGCTCAAAGCTTGTGCGGCCATTGACCGTCTTCGGGAAGCCGTCGGTTGACCAAACGAGGTAGCGGCGGTTCGCTGTCGCGTTAAACGGCAGCTGCAAGAGCGGTGCTCGGAGTCCAGCCAAACCGCTCGGTGCTACTGGGACAACCGGGTGCGGGTAGATGAACCCCGAGCCCTCGATCAGCACTAGGCCAGCGATCAGCAGCCCGACAACTGATGCGGGGATCCGACCTAGCCGCTTCGCAAGCGCCGTCGCGAGGCTGGCAGCGCCGGCGCCTGCCAGCAACGCCAGCGCGAGTGTGGTGAGCGTCTGCAATCGGCCTGGTGTGCGGATCCCTTGCCAGCCCGGCAGCAGCTCATATACAAAGCGGTATGGCAGGTATCGGCCGAGGCCGTGCGAGTGAACGCCAAGTGAAAGCAGCATCAGGATCGGGATCGAGATCGCGAGGCCGATCCGCAGCGCGCGCGGCCAACGACCCCAGATCACACCGACTAGCGCTAGCAGGCTGATCACTAGGCCGGGGAATAACGTCTTCTCAGCGTTGGCGTGCCAGCGTAGGCGCAGAGAATGCGAGAGATCGCCCCAGATCAGGTTTGACTTGGGAGCGTTCAGGAATGCAAGCGGTGAGGGTGAAAAACGGTAGAGAACATCAATACTGCGGGCTGCCTCGGGGTGGGCATCAAGAACCCGCAGGTATGGCAGTGCTAGCACCGCTGACGAGATGGCAAGGAAAAGCGCGCCACCAACCGTTGCCCAGATAACCCTTGTTGGCGGCTTCGGGCGCCCTGATCGCCACCAGGCGATAAATCCAATCAACCCAAGCAGGATCAGCAGGTAGTCAAGTTGCAACCCGAGTGCAAAGCCAAGTGAGCACTGCCAGGCGGCAACAAGCCAGCCGCCGACTATTAGTCGCGTTGAACCTCTGCGATAGCCGCGCAGTAGTAGGAATATCGCCAGCGGTATGCCGCCACTGGAGATGACATGCATGTGGCCACCCTGCTCAAGCCGCCACGGCGAGTATGCGAATGCGGCCCCGGCAACAAGCGCTGCCCACGGTGGTACGCCAATCTCGCGAGCGAGCAGGTAGGCGCCAAAAAGCGCGAGTGCAAAGGCAAAGAGAAACAGCAGGTCGTAACGGACGACCGCATCAAAGGGGCCGGATCCGATCATCCCCGTTGGCGCGTAACCAATAAGCGCGTCGGAGAAGGCGAGCGAATCCTGCAATGGCCAGAACTGGTTGCTCTGCCAGAACTGAAGCGGTTGGGTCAGCAGGGCGTGACCACCCCACGCAACCTGCCAAGACTGCGAAAGCGGATCACCAAGGTCAAGTGGGATGACTACGCCAAGGTGAAGAATTAGCGGCAGGAACTGCCCAATCGCAATCAGCGCAGCGCCAATTGCAACGGCGAAGACTTCGCGCCGGCTGATTAACGGGGAGTTGTCCCACCACTCACGCATAGAGGCGCAGCCTAGAGGGGCTGCCAGAGGGCAGAATGCTCGCCATCGAGCAGGCCCAATCCGCTTTGCAATCGCTAGCATCCGATCGGTAGCACGGCGAGATAGCTCAGCTGGTAGAGCACGCGGCTGAAAACTGCGGTGTCCCGAGTTCGAGTCTCGGTCTCGCCATCAACCTGAAGCCCCGCTCATGCGGGGCTTCCCTACCGCAGCTACGACTGCCTTTAGCCCACTTACTAAGATTGTTAAGCGCTCTCATCCCAGGATGAGGCTGAGCCACCCTTAGCCCACTGCTGCTGAATCTCCTCGAGTGAGCGCCCCTTCGTCTCTGGCACATACCGCCAGACGAAGATGAATCCGAAGACACACATCAATGCCAGCAGTAGGAAGGTTGGCCCCTCGCCGATCGCCTTGACGATCGTCAGGAAGAACTCGGTGATCAGGAAGGCAGCCCCCCAGTTCGCAGCGGTAGCAACCGACACTGCACGGCCACGAACCCTGCTCGGGAAGATCTCAGAGATCAAGATCCAGACAACTGGGCCGAGCGAAAACGCGAACGAGGCAATAAAGACGACCAGCGAGACCATCGTGATGATCCCAACGATCGAAGCTCCGGCGCCAACATCATGGGTTGATTCAAGGATGAACCCACCGCCAACCGCGCAAAGCGAGACAAACATCCCGACTAGCCCCAGCTGCAGGAGTGGCTTGCGGCCGAAACGATCTACATAGGCGACAGCGACGAAAGTCGAGAGCACATTGACGAGGCCTATGCAGTACAGAGTCGCCGTGTTCTGTGCCTCGGTGCTGACGAGCCCCGCCTGAGCGAAGATCTCATTTGCGTAATAGATGATCGCGTTAATGCCGGTGATCTGCTGGAAAACCGCTAGACCAAGACCGACAATCAACGCGCGTCGCATGCCACTGCCAAAGACCTCCGACCAGCCGGCTTCACCCTCAGCCTGCTCGCGCTCGACCTCAGCCTCAACAGCAGCTACCTGTTCACTTAGATGGTCGGCTGATGTTGTCTTGTCGAGCGAGGCGACAGCGTCCTTGCGACGGCCAACCTTGGCAAGCCAGCGCGCCGATTCGGGGACGATCATTACGCCAATAATCAGCAGTACGCCGGGTACCGCTGCCAGCAGGAACATCTCGCGCCAATGCGAGGCCTGCAACACATCAGCGATCAGGTAGGCACAGAAGATTCCAACCGTAATTGCCAGCTGATAGGTGGAAACCATCCGGCCTCGAGACTTCTTTGGGGCCATCTCTGCGGCATAGAGCGGAGCGATCGTTGAGGCAAACCCGATTCCGAAGCCAGTGATTACGCGGCCAGCGACAAGCATCGGCACGCCAACCGCGACTCCCTGGATTATCGCTCCAAGAATAAACAGCGCACCAGCCCCGAACAGCACTGGACGGCGACCAACACGATCAGCAAGCGAACCGGCAACTAGCGCCGCGAACAGCGCGCCGAGCGTGACCCACGATGTGATGATCTGCTTGGCGGTATTACCAACATCGAACTCATTGCCGATCCCCTTGAGAGCGCCAGCGATCACCCCCTGGTCGTAGCCAAACAGCAGTCCAGCACAGAATGTCAGCGCCGCAATCATCAGCACCCAGCGGGCTGCTGATCGCTTACTCCTGCCCTTGACCGGTTCCACGGAAACTTCTGCGCTCATTCGACTCTCCCCAAAGGTTGCTTGATTGGGCGAGTATCACCGCGCGCGCGGTCGTTGGAGGATCGCTCGCTTAGCGAATATCGCGACGATCAAACAGCAGCGCGCCGACCGCTGAAAGCACGGCTGAAAACCACGCAACCAGTTATCCGTGCTGGTTTGGGTGGCATCGCCTGTGAATCGCTCAGGTCGGAGTAGCTATCTATTACGGGCAGCGGTCCGGGTCTAGCCGTCCGGTAATCCGAAATACGCGGAACGGCTGCGGCTTGCCATCACTCGTGTACTTGGCTTTATTGAAGTAGCGCGTCAGCAACTTGACGAACTTGGCATTTGGGTCGCTGGCAACCCAATCGAGCTGAGGGTTGCTGATCAACCGCTTCTCCCAGATCAGACGCGTTGGAGCTACAACCACATAGCTGTAGTGGTTCGCATTGATCAGGTCGCGCAGGCGTGGACATGACTTGACCTCCGAGAAGGACCCGTGCGGACCATGTTCGCCGATGAACTCAATTCGGTTTTCAAGCTGATCATCCGACCATTGATACTGGACAAACTGGCCCGCCGTGCCAAGTACGCCAATCCGCGCTGGATGCGGACCCTCAACCGCCCAGTCACGACCAAACTGCCTCCCTGAAGCCTGCGCATTGACATAGACGCGCCCGAGACCGATCACCGCGACGCCAAGCAGCAGGTAACTGGAAATGCGGACTGCGCTGCTCGCACGACCAACCTTCGCGGCGAAGGCCCAAACAACAAACAGTGCTGCGGCAGCTACAAACAGAGCCAACGCTGGGCCTTGGAGATCCCAGACATAAAGGGCAAGCGCAGGAACGGCAACTAGGACAGCGACCGGCAGCACGAGCCACGACTCCCTGCCGGGCACAAATCGTGCGAGCAGCACAGGCACGAGTGCCAGCCCAAGGCTGAGACCCGGCGCTATATACCGCGGCGTCTGATCAAGGGCTGGCAGAAAGCCTCCCGGTGGGCCACCTGCCGTATAGGGGATGAACAGATAGCCAATTAGGGCGATTATCGCGATAATTCCTGCGGCTCTCCAATCGCGCCCTGATGGCCAGATAATCAGAATGATTGCGGTGATCAGGGCCGCCGCAATCATCGGCAATGCAAACGTCCCAAAGGCATTTACAAGAGCATGCGGAAGCCGTTCAAACATTATGTGCGAGTCGGTCAGGTGCTGTGAAAGCGACCCCATATTGGGCGCTTCGGGTGTTGGTTGCGGTTGGGGCAGGAGCGGCAACCTGACGTTTGGCAACGGACTGCCGGTCTCAGCCAAGTTGCGGATAAACCAGAGCGAACTGGTCATGAAGGTGGCAGCTAGATAGAGGAGCAGCGCCTTGGGCCGCTGGCCGCGATCAGCTACTACTAGAACACCGATTGCTACTCCGATGGCAGGGATTGCAACTGTGAACTTAACCGCTAGACCAAGGCCGATAGCCAATCCGCAGAGCACGATCAGCGCTCGGCTACCGCGCGCCCAGATCAACATCGCAACACCGGCAAGGAACAGTGCCGTTGAGGGAGTTTCAACCAATGCTCCGCCGGCCGAGCCGAGCAGGATGTTGACACCGACAAATGGGACGGCAACAGCCAGACCACTCGCGGCCGCAACACCGCGGCGCTGTCCGATTGCCGCTCCGGCGACGATCAGCAGAGCAAGCCAGCCAATGTTGATCAGCGGTGAGAGCAGGTCCCTACCAAAGAAGACCATTCCGACCGCGTGAAACATCGACCCCGCGGCCGGATGAAGATAGGTCTGAAACAGCACATCATTTGAAGCAAACCCAAGTAGCGATTTGGTCTGAAAGAAGCGCAGCGCAAATGGCATGTGGTACGTGAAGCTGTCCGTGCCAACCAAGCCATTGGCAAGCGCATACTGGACCTGCATCAACCAGCTCGCGAAGATCAGTAAGAGAGTTAACCCGACGACGATCGCTGGGATCAGCGGCAGTTTCGAGAGTTGCTGCCTGCCCTGATCAACCGGTTTGAGGCTCAGCTGAGCAACGAATCCCGAAGCTAGAAACGCGACGGTCAGCGGCCAGCGGGAAAATGCTCCGACGGCGCCAAGCAGATAACAGATCAGCGTCAGGATGCTTAGCACCACGATCGCCCGCGCGACGACAAGTGCAGGGCCGGTTAGATCGCTGGCAAATCGCAACTGAACCGCGCGACCGGCAACGGTCAGCGATGCGATGCAGAGCAGAGCCAGGGAGGCATCAAATAGGTAAGCCGGAAATACCAACAAGGACTTGAATTTAGTGACAATCGGCCGCTAAACAAGGTTCGGCTGGCAAACGCCGGTTACCACGGCTCGCCGAGATGTCGAATAGTCTGATCAACCCAGTGGCGACATTGCTCTACCGGGTTGGTCAATGGTCATTCAGGCATCGCCTGATCGCCCTGCTTGGCTGGTTGGGTGTACTGGTAGCGGTCGCTTTGCTCGCTTCGGCAGTCAAGCGCCCAACGAACGATCAGTTCTCGATCCCTGGGACTGAATCCCAGCAGGCGCTCGACCTATTGACGAAGAAGTTCCCCGCCGCCAGCGGTTCAGCCGCACAGATTGTCTTTGCGGCGCCAGCAGGCGAGTCACTAGCCAAACCTGAGTATGTGGCAGCGATCAACGCAACAGTCGCACGCGCCGCCAAAGCGTCGGAGGTAATCGGCGCCGGGAGCCCATTCACATTGAAGACGATCTCGCCGGACGCGCGGATCGCCTTTGCTCGAGTTGCCTACCCGTATGCCGCTTCGCAGATCAGCAAGCGAGCACAGAACCAGCTCTACGCATCCGCGGACCCGGCGCGGGCCGCCGGCCTTGAGGTTGCCTTTGGTGGTGGGATCGTTACGACGCCTCCACCGCACAGCTATTCGGAGGCAATCGGTCTGGGAATCGCCTTCGTAATTCTCTCGATTGCAATCAGCTCACTGCTAGGCGCACTCTTCCCGCTGATAACCGCCTTGATCGGCGTCGGAATTGGATTGAGCGCCATCACCGCAGTTGGTGCGCTCGTCAACCTCTCCTCAACGGCACCAATCCTTGCAAGCATGATCGGACTCGCGGTTGGGATGGATTACGCGCTGTTCATCATCACCCGCTACCGGCAATTACTCAATGACGGCCTTGAGCCGATCGAAGCAGTCGGCCAGGCAACAGCAAGAGCGGGAAGTGCCGTTGTCTTCGCAGGACTAACCGTGATCATCGCTCTCTGTGGCCTGGCCGCACTTGATATCCCCTTCCTGACGGTGATGGGCCTCGCTGCGGCGGGAACAGTCGCGATAGCCGTAATGATCGCCCTGACACTGATGCCAGCACTGCTGGCGTTTGGTGGTCGCAGAATCCAACACGGCGCACTTGCACGCTTTGAGTACAGCGGTGATAGGCCAGTCGGGCTGCGCTGGGCAAAGTTCGTTACT
>JAPLCG010000133.1:13653-18327 GCA_026392385.1 Solirubrobacterales bacterium | reverse complement strand
GCTCGAGGCTGAAACTAAATATCGCTCAGCTGCCTGCGCGATCCTCGGTGCGCGTGCCGCGGAGCGTTATGACGCTGATGCCGCTCGACTCTGGTTCCAGAAGGCGATCGCGGCTGCAAGGCCGCAGGAGCGCCTCGCTCTAAAGCGAATGGCAGATGCCTCAATTGCTCTAGCCGAGCGTCGAGCCGGAGATTTAAAAACTGCGGTCGAGAAGCTCGGTACTGAGGCTCCTAGCGGCCGGCAGCTGCTGATTCTGCGATTGATGGGCATCGTTGCGCCACCGAAGAGTGCCGGCCTCGCTAAGCGGATCGCCGGCCCGCTCGTTCTGTTCTTAGTTGTGATTGTTCTGTTGGCAATTGGAGCCGGAATCGCAAAGCTGGTTGCCCTCCCATTCGGAGGTATCAACCTCGGTGAATCGATTCTGTTCGGAGGTCTCCTGCTGGCTGCGGTGTTAGGAGTCCTTGTCCTGCTCGGTCGCAGGCGGCAGAAAAAAGCTCTCAGCAGCTAGGAGCTCTTTCGCTTCTTGATGGTGATGCTTTCAATCACAACTGGTTGAAGCGGTCGTCCCTCCCGAGCGCCAGCTGGTCCTGTTACTGACGCAGGGTTCAGTTCCTGGTTCGAAATGCGATCGACCGTCTCGAGGCCGCTCGTTACCTTTCCGAGAATTGCGTAGTCAGCTGGCAGCCCGGCATCCTCGCCGGTAACGATGAAGAACTGGCTTCCGCCGGTGCCGGGTCGTTCAATCGGTGTCTTGGCCATCGCTACGGTGCCACGCGGATAGGTTGCGTCCGCTGGAGGGAGCTCTACGGTCTTATATCCAGGTCCCCCGCTCCCCGTTGCTAGTGGATCGCCACCCTGAATAACAAATCCTGGTGCGATTCGATGGAAGATCAGGCCGTCGTAAAAGCTACCTCGGGCCAGCTTCGCAAATGAGGCTGCCGATTGAGGCGAGTTGAGCGTGTCAAGAGCGATTGTGAAACTTCCGCAATTCGTTTTGACTACTGCGCTGTAGCTGCCGCTCGGGAGCGATGACTTTGGCGGGTTTTCGATGCTCTTAGCGGGTGCCTTCGGAGTCAATTGGCTGCAGCTGGATTGCTGTTGTGTGACGTTTGCATCCTTTGCAGAGTCAGATCCACAGCCTGTCGCGGCTGCAGCAGTCACGCTGACGACGAGGATTCCGGTACCTAGGCGGGTTAGCTTCATCTGGCGATTGTCGCAGACCGGGCAGCATTCACAAACGCAATCGGACTGCGCTCGCGGGTAGCCTTGCCCGAGTGCTTCCCGTCCACCTGATCATCAACCCTGCAGCGGGGCGCGGACGGGCTGCAAAGGTCCTTACAGAAGTCGTCGCCGATCTTGAGAGTCGAGGAGTGACATTCCGGGTCTCAGAGACTAAGTCGCTCGATCACGCACGTAGCCTCGCGGCGGATGCAAGCGCAGCCGGTGAGATAGCCGCCGCAATCGGTGGTGACGGTTTAGTTGGAGCCGTCGCGTCCGCAACCTCAAAGAGCTCCGGGTTGCTCGCAATCATTCCTGGTGGGCGAGGTAATGACTTGGCGAGAGTGCTGGGGATACCAACGGATCCGGCCGGTTCAGTCGGGGTTCTCTGCGGCGGGCGTGAGTCGACAATCGATCTAGGCGAGGCAGAAGGAGCTGACTTCTGTTGTATCGCCTCCTGCGGTTATGACTCAGACGCCAACCGAATCGGCGCGGCTCCCCGGTTCGATCGTCTACCTCTATGCAGCACTCCGCGCATTGATCAGCTGGCGTCCCGCAAACTTCAGGGTGTGGCTTGATGAAGAGGAAACTAGCTTCCGGGGGTACAGCGTTGCGGTTGCGAATTCGAAGGCATATGGCGGCGGCATGTTTGTTGCCCCCGACGCGGACCTAACCGATGGACTGTTTGACGTAGTGACTATTTCGGAGGGATCGAAACTGCGCTTCCTGCTCAGGCTGCCACTCGTTTTCAACGGCAAGCACACGCGGGCCGCATCGGTCGATGTCCGCCGCGCATCGACTGTACGAATCGAGGCTGATCGTCCGTTCACAGTTTTTGCTGACGGTGACCCAATCTGCGAGTTGCCTGCGACGATCAAAGTTAGACGCGACGCCGTGCGAGTTCTATTGCCGCGATGAGCGCTTTGCGGCTCCAGCTAGCAGTTGTCGCTGCTCGACTAGTTGCGTTTGCTGTACGCATTTTCGGGCATTCAGGAACCAGTCTGCCTGGGAAAACTCTGCTCGCGATCGATTCTCAAGCGATCCGGCTGCTCGCTCAGCGGCTGCAACTGGGAACCGTGATTATTTCGGCCACCAATGGAAAGACAACCACCGCATCGTTAACGGCCTCGGCGCTGGACAAAGCTGGAATCAGATCGGTTCATAACCGTGAGGGCGCGAATATGGCGGGTGGCATAGCAGCGGCTCTAGCTGACCGGCGTGCGGGAGAAGATACTTCCGCTCTTGGACTGTTTGAGGTAGATGAGTTTTGGCTTGACGGACTTGCACCGCAGCTAATGCCCAAGGCAGTCCTTTTAGGGAACCTCTTCCGTGATCAACTTGACCGTTATGGAGAGATGGACACGATTAGCGCGCGCTGGCGTTCAGCTGCCCTAACGCTGACTGACTCTGGCTGCCAGCTCCTGCTCTGCGCCGACGACCCAATGATCGCTGCCATTGGTGCTGACCTTCCAAACGTTCGGTGGTTTGGCATCGAAGACCGTTCCGTTGCACTCGAGCACCTACCCCATGCAGCCGATTCGATCAGCTGTCGAGGCTGCGGATCGGAATTGGTCTACGAGACAGTGCTACTAGGGCATCTTGGACATTGGCAGTGCCCAAACTGCGGAATACGTCGCCCAGCTGTCGACTATGCGGTAACAAACATCACGATTGATGGAGCTCAGGGATCAACCTTCACAATCAGTTCAGGTGGAGTCTCGCAGGTAGTCGAACTCCCCCTCCCCGGCCTCTACAACATCTACAACGCACTAGGAGCCTGGGCTCTCTGCGACGCGATTGGTCTTGATTCGGAGCAGATAAGCGAAGGTTTTGCTGGAGCGAAGGCTGCGAGCGGCCGGGCTGAATCCTTTGACCTTGATGGATGTAAGACAACGCTGATGCTGATCAAGAATCCGACTGGCGCTAACGAGGTTCTGCGAACGCTGTCAACCGAGAGCGAAGCGCTTAACCTCGTGATCGTGCTCAATGACCGGATCGCTGATGGGCGCGATATCTCCTGGGTTTGGGATGCCGACTTTGAGACATTGGCCGGCAAGACATCGAGTGTTTGGGTTGGCGGTACACGGGCGTCAGAGATGGCGCTGAGGTTGCGATACGCGGGCTTTGGCGCGGACTGCATTCACGTTGAGCCAGGCGTAGAGCCGTTGCTTGAGCGTGCTCTCTCCGACGGTCCGAGCAGGCTGTGGGTCCTTCCGACCTACACGGCACTGGCAGAGGTTATCGGTGCTATCGAATCCCGCGCTCAGGTTGAGAGTCCACGATGAGCGTTACGTTGCCTCGTTGGCATGACCTGGAGTTCGGCGCCTATCAGGCTGATCTCCCCTACTGGCGTGCCCTCGCCGCACAAACGGGCGGTCCAATTGTTGAACTTGGAGCTGGAACAGGACGGGTAACTCATGTTTTGGCCGCCGATGGGCATCGAGTTATCGCCGTCGACTCAGAAGCTCACTTGCTAGCTGCGCTTCGCTCCCGCTCGCTTCCGGCGACAGCGATTACGACCATTGAGACGGACATTCAGAATCTCCCAGACCTGCCTAGCTTCAATCTTGTTATTGCTCCAATGCTGCTGCTGCATCTTCTGGCTGGGGCCGAGCAGCGAATCGACCTGTTTAAGTCTCTGCGCGTGCAGATGTCACTTGGTACGCAGGTAGTTTTCGCAGTCAGCGACCCACTTCCTCTTGAAATTAGCGAAGCAGCCGCAGCCGACTCTTTGAAAACGCTTGATCTCGACGGACACCATTTAGAGACTCGCCTGCTCGCATCGCCGGAAGCTGGCGAAGTTTTGCGACTTGTTAGAGAGCGGCGACACTTCATCGGGCGTGAATTGCATGAATCGGTCGAGGAGCTCAACCTTGTCGAGTGCCCGGTCGAATTGATCATTAATGAAGCTGCAACAGCGCGTCTGAGGTTTGTCGACTGCCAGCCCGTCGGCTCAGACGCCAGCAATGGACAGACTGAGATGGTTCGCAATCTCCACTTTCTCGAGAAACGCTGCGAGTGGCGCGGAATTGGTTTCAGCCTCAAGGAATGTTCGATTGGGGACAAGCTGGATCCGGACGCAACCGACCTGATCTACATAGGCGGTGGCCAGGATCGTGATCAGGAACGCTGCGCCGCAGACCTAGTTGGTTCGAAGCGCGAAGCTATTGAGAGTGCAGTTAGCTCCGGAGCGGCATTGCTCGCGGTTTGCGGCGGGTATCAGTTGCTGGGCCGTAGCTATCGGAATGGTGAGACTGAGGTTCTCGGTACAGGTATCGCGCCGCTGTCTACCGTTGCAGGCAACGAGCGCCTCGTAGGAGCTGTCGCAATTGAGACCGAACTTGGAGGCCCCACAGATGGGGTCCTCGTCGGGTTCGAAAATCACGCTGGAAGGACACGCCTCGATGATCAGGAAACTGCTCTTGGACGAGTTGTCCACGGACATGGGAACAACGG
>JAPLCG010000133.1:0-13607 GCA_026392385.1 Solirubrobacterales bacterium | reverse complement strand
AAGAATTGGTGGTTCGCCGACTGGCTAACGGCAACGGCGATCGGCTGCGAGCTGGCTGATCTAGCCGTTTTGGACGATTCGCTCGAAGTTGCCGCCCACAATGAGGCCCGTGTTGCATCAGGTCTGAAAGCGCTCAATCGCGCCACCAATTGAGATAGCGGCGCGATTGTCCGCTAAGCGTCCTAGTATGTAGCCATGGATAGAGAATCAGCAGCGGCATACGGCAGGGTTGCGACAACAGTTGAAACCGAGTCCGGCGCGTCACTCTCCGTTGACGAAGTGAATCGCATTCGGGCAGCGGCAGATGCTCTGTTCTTTAGTGAGGAGAGCGCCGAGTCGGCGGTCGAAGATCTCAGGGCGCTAATCACAGCGCTTGTTGAGAGTGAGCGCTGGAGTGAAGACCGCGCTCAGACGCTGCTTGACGATGTACTTCACTGCGGCAGTCTCGCCATCGCTGCCTAACTGCGCCTTCGCAGTTAGCGCTAGCTGCCAGTCGATCCGAAGCCACCCTCGCCCCGTGCGCTATCCGAAAGCGAGCTTGACCAAACTGGCTCGATTAGCGGGTGTTCGATAATCACCAGTTGAGCGATCCGATCACCAGCAGCTATCTCGAAGGCAGCTTCGCGATCGGTGTTGAGCAGTAGCACTCGGAGTTCCCCTCTGTAACCAGCATCAATCAGACCAGGGGCATTGACTAGAGCAATTCCGTGCCGAGCTGCATTACCGCTCCGTGGTCGACCGGAGGTCTAGACCGGCGTCACCAGCCGTTGCAGCAGTCGGCAGGACTGCGTCTGGATGCAAGGTCTTGAATTGGACCCTCATCTGTTCTCGACTGCTTCGCTGAAGCGACGATATCTGTCTGCCTGCGCCGGATTGAGACGAACACTTATCCGGACACCTTCCGGAAGGTCTTCACGGGTTAGGTCACCAGCAATCCGATGGAGTTGATCGATCGTGCGACCATCGCTATGTGGAATCAATAGATCAAGTTGTTCAAGACGTGACCGGATCGAAGACGCGGAGGCCTCAAGCAGTAGATCGAGTCCCTCACCAGTTACTGCACTGACTTGAATGGCGTCCGGTTGGACGCCCGTTGCCTCTGCGCGTTGGTCATGGTCGAGCAGATCTACCTTGTTGATTACATCGATCCGCGGGATCTCATCGGCGCCGATCGCTCTGAGAGTTTCCTCAACTGCAGCCAACTGCTCAATACGATCAAGCTCCGCTGCGGAGCCGTCGCTGACGACGATTAGTAGGTCGCTTCTAATTGTTTCCTCCAAGGTCGCTGCGAAAGCATCGACAAGTTGGTGTGGCAATTTGCGGATGAAGCCGACGGTGTCAGTCATTACATACGCTCGCCCGTTGCTCTCGAGAACCCGTGTTGTTGGGTCAAGAGTGTGGAAGAGCTCGTCGCGTATACCCACCTCTGCCCCCGTCAACGCGCGCATCAGCGTGCTCTTACCGGCGTTGGTGTACCCGACCAGTGCGATCGAGGGAATTGAGGTCCGCTCGCGTTCGGCGCGCATCCTCGCCCGTGTTGCCTCCACTCCACGAAGTCGTCGACGAACTGAGGAAACGCGATCACGAGCCAGACGACGATCCGTCTCAATCTGTGACTCACCGGGCCCTCGGGTGCCAATTCCACCTCCGAGCCGCTCAAGGTGCGTCCAAAGGCCTCTCATGCGGGCGAGGTTGTACTCAAGCTGTGCCAGTTCGACCTGCAACTTGCCTTCGGCTGACCCGGCGTGCAAAGCAAAGATGTCAAGGATCACAGCCGTACGGTCAATCACGGGAACGGAAAGCCGCTTTTCAAGTGTGCGCTCCTGGCGTGGACTGAGCTCGTCGTCGCAGACGACAAGGTTTGCTCGGGTTGCTTCGAGCTGCTCAGCGACCTCGTCAATCTTGCCCGACCCGAGATATGAATCAGGGTGCGGATCGTCGCGAAGTTGGGTTGCCTCTCCAACTATCTGAGCGCCCGCGGTCGAGAGTAACTCCTTTAGTTCCGGCAAGCCCGCGTGCGGATCTCTACCAGCCGCAATTAGAAATGCGCGCTGTTGTCCGCGCCGTGTCTCACCAACCTCAATCGGCTGATTTCGATTCGGCGCAGACTTAGACCTCCCCATTACAGATCAGTCTAGGCAGCTGAAAGCTGGTTCATGACCGGAGCGCAGAGAGTCGAGCAACAGCTTCACTGAGACGATCGTCGGGAGTTGTCAATGAGATGCGGAAGAAACCTTCACCGCTAGGTCCGTATGCGCCTCCCGGTGAGATAACTACACCCGTCTTTTCAAGAACGAACTCGCAGTAGGAAGCCGCGTCTTCAAAGCCATCGGGAATTGGTGCCCAAACGTAGATAGTTCCCTTTGGAACGGAAACATCGACGCCAGCCTCAGCTAGCGCTGCGCAGACGAGGTCACGGCGTCGCTGGTAGATCTCGCACATTTTGTCTACCTCAGGATCAATGTCGCTCCCAAGCGCCACTGCACCCGCGAGCTGAACCGCGTCAAATAGACCGCTGTCGATATTTGATTTGAGCTTCCAGTAGGAGGCAGCTGTCGATATTTGATTTGAGCTTCCAGTAGGAGGCAATGGCGTCGGCGTTACCGAGAATCGCAGCGCATCGCCAGCCAGTCATGTTGTAACCCTTCGAAAGCGAAAAGACCTCCACCCCAACCTCTTTCGCGCCTGGAGTTGCCAAGAAGCTTGGGGCGACATAGCCATCGTAGGTCGTCTCAGAGTAGGCGTTGTCGTGCACGACAAGAATCTGATTATTTTTTGCAAACTCGACTACTTCGGCGAAGAAACCGTCGGGAACGATTGCTCCTGTTGGGTTGTTCGGGTAGTTGATGAACATCAACTTTGCCCGTTCGAGGATTTCCCCTGGGATAGCTGCGAGATCGGGCGTAAATCCACGGCTCGGAACCAAAGGCATCTTCCATGCCTCCGCCCCTGCAAGCACCGGACCTGCCGTATAGACCGGATAGCCCGGATCAGATGCCAAAGCAACATCGCTCGGGTCTAGGAAAGCAAGGCTCAGATTGAAGATGCACTCCTTCGCTCCAATAGCTGGGATTACTTCAGTCTCTGGGTCGATATCAACTCCGAACCGCCGCTTGTAAAAAGCACTCAGCGCATTCCTGAACTCTGGACGCCCACGGTTTGACGGGTACTGATGAGTTGATGGGTCGGCTAATGCTGCCTGGCCGGCGGCCACGACGGCCGGGAAAGTTGGCATGTCTGGGTCGCCAATGCCGAGGGAAATCACGTCGACCCCTTCGGCGCGCTTCTCAGCAATCTTCCGCTCGAGTTCTGCAAAGAGGTAAGGCGGAATCAGGTCAAGTCGCTTAGTTGCATTCATCGAGACTCACAATCATTTCGGGGGCTAGAACTGCAGAGTAAATAGGTCTCGCCCAACCCCGCAGCTTCAGGCCCATTGTTGGGCTGATATCAACGACGAGCTCTCCACCATCAAGCTGCACAGTTAGCTGAGAAGGCATTCCCTCAAGATGTGCCGCAACAGCAGATCCACATGCACCAGTCCCTGAGGAGAGTGTCTCACCAACGCCGCGCTCGAAAATCCGCGCTCGAATCTCGGTTTCACCCGTTGGCGCCCAGAAGGAAACGTTTGTGCGGTTGGGAAACCGCGAATCTTCCTGCAACGGTGGACCTACTAGCTCTAAGTCGAGCTCGTCAACGAAAGTAGGGTCTGGGCATCTAACTGCGAGTTGCGGATTGCCCACATTGATGTGGCGAGCATCCAAATCAGACCCGTTGACTGGGACAGTCGTTCGTCCGTCACTCGGGCCATCTGGCCAATCGGAAGACTGTGTTGTTGCGGTACCCAGTTCCATCTCGCAGTCCTCATCGCCAGTGAGAACTGGTCGAACAGGTCCTGACAGTGTTTCGATCGTAAAGCTGTTCTCGCTCGTCCAGCCTCGGTGACGCAGATAGAGCGCCGCTTCGCGGGCGCCATTGCCTGAAAGCTCTGCTTCACTTCCATCTGGGTTGAAGATCATCAATCTCGCAACGGCGGATGACTCGACTGGCAGAAGTAGCAGGATCCCATCAGATCCTGGACCAAAATGCGGATCGCATAGAAGCCGGATGCGTTCCGGAGTAAGCGACCACGGCAGACGCTCAGATTCGATGATCAGATAGTCATTGCCAAGTGCTTGCCATTTTTCGAATTTCATTCGTAATCGTCCTGTCCGAGAAGTCTATGCCTTCATCTCTAAGTAAGTCCCTGGCTATCGAGCTGGTTAACGATTGAACTCGCGACCTGCTCAGCCGACTGACTGCTCGCGTCGATCACGGTGTCGAATTGCATTTTGCGCATCCAGACGAGTTGGCTCCGGGCAAGTTGCCAAGTCCTGACACGCATTGATTCGTAGTCTCCTACGAGCAGTTCGGCAATGCCAATCGCCTTACTTGCCGTGGCGGAGCAGCCGATAGCGGCGACGGACTCAGCCTCGGCTACTGCCCCATTTGTAACCATCTGTTCAACTCGGTTATCAATTCTCGCCCTAAGTTGCTCACGGTCTCGAGTTAGGCCAACCAGCAGGGTCGGCCAGCGTAGTGATGCATTCCAAATTCCATCCGAACTTCCGACCGGCGGGTGACCAGATTCGATTAGTTCGAGAGCGCGACCGATTCTCCGCGCATCCTGGCTAGCTATTTGCGTCGCCAGCTCTGGATGTAGATCGATCAGCCGCTGATATGAGGTTTCTATGCCCTCAGAGTCAATCCGCGCTTGAACGCTGTTTCTAATCGCAGAGGTGACCGGTGGGCTGATCTGCATATTTCGCAGTAGGGCCATCATGTAGAGGGAGCTACCGCCGACAACAATTACCCGCCGACCAGAGTTGAGTAGTGATTCGATCTCGCTGATCGCTCGTGCGGCAAATACGCCGATGTTCGATTCCTGAGCTACGGAAAGATCGCCGACCATTCGGTAGTCAAGTTCCCCTCTTGCAGTCTCATCTGGTGCGGCGCTGATGATTGGCATCTCCCGGTAGACGGCAAACGCATCCGCGCTAATTGCGACCGGGTCCTCCCCACGTTGGCGAAGTAGCTTCGCGAGGCTCAGCGACACTTCAGTCTTTCCGACCGATGTCGGCCCGTAGATAGAGATGACTGGGAGATCCACGGTCCTAGAGATTATTCGACCGACTCAGTATCGCGGTTGTCATGTTGAGCCAGCAGGCGTGCTTCTCTCCAGCCTGTCAGTCTTTAGGTATGAGCTCACTTAGAGGACGGATTTTAGTTACGGGTGCTGCCGGTGGTTTGGGCGGTGCGATATCTCACGCGCTTGCTGGACAGGCAAACCCGCTAATCCTTTCTGCTCGGAGGGCCGAACAGCTTGACGGTCTAGCAGCGGATCTAGCTGCCGAGGTCATCGCCTGTGATCTCGAAGATCGTGCTCAAGTATCGGCGCTAGTTGATGCTGCCGGACCTGTTGACATTCTCGTGTTAAACGCAGCCCTGCCCGCTTCCGGGCCGCTGCTGGAATATGACGTTGACCAGGTTGATCGGGCGTTGGAGGTAAACCTGCGGGCTCCCACGGTTCTCGCCCGGCAGTTTGCCGAAGGAATGGTTGAGCGGCGTCGCGGCCACATAGTCTTCATCTCCTCGCTTTCGGGTAAGGCAGCAGCAGCTGGTACAGCGCTCTACTCAGCTACTAAGTTTGGCCTCCGCGGTCTATCGCTTTCACTGCGGGCTGATCTAGAGGAGACCGGCGTTGGTGTGTCCGTTATTTGTCCCGGATTCGTTAGTGATGCCGGAATGTTTGCTGACACTGAAGCGAAGCTCCCCCGCGGGCTATCGACTGTGACTCCAAGCGATGTTGCAGATGCGACTGTAAGTGCAATTGAGAACAACCGGGCTGAGATTGATGTTGCGCCGCTAGCGCTTCGGCTCAGTGCTGGCTTTGCACAGCTTGCCCCCCAGCTTGCGCAGGCCGCGACAAAGAAAGCCGGCGGCCGCAGGCTCTCGTCGCACATGGCTGATCGCCAGCGCGATAAGCGGTAGCCGGCGCTTTCCTTCGCTTAGCCATATTGGCTGGCATGGACCCGGACCGCGTCGGCCGCTATCTCCGAGTCGTAGCCTCGACGCACCAATAGACCCATTGCCTTCCTGAAATCAGGAGTCGTAACTGCCGGTTCCGAGAGCCGCTTCTCAAGTATTGCGATCGCGCGTGCGAGCTCCGACTGACGATCAGAGTCGTCAAGTGCGCCCTCGATAAAACTCCGCTCTACTCCGAGCTCGCTAAGCCGCCGCGCGATTCGCTCGTTACCCCATCCATCGAGGTGGCGACGATCCTCAGCAAATCGCACCGCATAGGATTGATCATCGAGATATCCCATTTCAGAGATTCGCAAGATTGCAGCCTCAGCAATTTCTTCACGAGTAGAGCTCTGTTCCAGCTTTGACCGCACCTCTGCAACAGTCCGGGCCCGACGACTCAGGAACCTTAGTCCCCGAGCCACCGCCTGGTCTAGCAGCTGTTCATCGGCGTCCGAGTTCACGCAGCTTTATCGGCTGTTTCCTGCGCAACCTCGACCGGTAGGTCTGATTCCTCACGGACAATCTCCTTGATCAGTCCGCGGTCAAGTCCCACAGCGTCAAAGATCTTCTCGCGAATCTCAGCGGCCATCTCTGGGTTCTGATCGAGGAAGGTTTTCGCATTCGCGCGACCTTGGCCTAGCCGGGTCTCACCGTATGAGAGGAAGGCTCCACTCTTCTGGATCACCTCGTGCTCAACTCCAAGGTCGATTAGTGACCCTGACGCTGAAATCCCCTTGCCAAAATCAATATCGAATTCAGCGATCTTAAATGGAGGCGCAACCTTGTTCTTAACGACCTTGACTCTTACGCGGTTGCCAACAGCCTCAGTACCGTCCTTGAGGGTCTCAATCCTTCTGATGTCGAGGCGCTGAGACGAATAGAACTTCAGCGCTCGACCGCCCGGCTGAGTCTCGGGGGATCCGAACATAACGCCGATCTTCTCGCGTATCTGGTTAGTGAATACACAGAGCGTCTGTGTGCGATTCAGATTGGCGGTCAGCTTGCGCATCGCCTGCGACATCATCCGTGCCTGCAGTCCGACAGTCTGGTCTCCCATCTGTCCCTCAAGCTCTGCGCGAGGTGTCAACGCAGCAACTGAGTCAAGGGCAACAAGGTCAACTGCGCCTGAGCGCACCAGCATGTCGGCAATCTCAAGTGCCTGCTCGCCGTAATCAGGCTGCGATACGAGCAGCTCATCGATATTTACACCGATCTCCTGAGCGTAAAGTGGGTCCATGGCGTGCTCAGCGTCAATGAAGGCGCAGATACCGCCGAGCTTCTGGGCCTCAGCGATAATGTGGTAGACCAAAGTTGTCTTTCCCGAGGACTCAGGACCAAAGATCTCAATAACGCGGCCGCGAGGAACTCCGCCAATACCGAGTGCGAGGTCAAGTGAAAGCGCTCCGGTCGGAATCGCATCGATTCTGACTCGTGCTCCTTCATCTCCCATCCGCATTACGCTGCCCTGGCCGAACTCGCGTTCAATCTGCGCAATAGCTCCCTTGAGGGCCGTGTCGCGGGCCTTTGCTGCCTTATCTTCATTCTTTGCTGCCATCTTGATGCTCCTCTCGACGCGGTTTGCCCGCGTGACTGTCACTCCCGGTCTTAGCCGGGCAACCCAAAGTTAGGACTGGGTGCGGACGGAACGCCAACGACAGTAAGGGTCAAATCGCGTCAGGACTGCAGAGCTTTGCGGATCATGTGCATCGCAACCGTTGTTGAACGGTCACGAATGTCTGCTCGTCCACCTGGAAGCTGAACACTCCGGCAGAAGACGGCCTGTCCATCGACAGCAACGGCAAACCAAACAAGTCCTACTGGCTTTTCCTCGGTTCCACCGGCCGGCCCGGCAACACCAGTTATTGCGACTCCAACGCTAGCTCCTAGTCGCACAGCGGCGCCGACAGCGAGCTCAGAGGCAACTTCGGCTGAAACGGCCCCGTGGTCTGCGAGCGTCGCAGGTGAAACCCCGGCGAGCTCGACCTTTGCGTCATTCGAGTAAACGATCATCCCTCCAACGAGATAGTCCGAGGAGCCCGGAACATCAGCCAGCCTTGAAGTGAGCATTCCAGCGGTACAAGACTCCGCCAGTGCGATCGAATGACCCTGCAGGAGTTGGGCGACGATCTGGTCAATAGTTGTTTCATCGCGAGAGAAGAGAAGATCTCCATGAGCAGCCTCAATAGCCACTGCAAACTTCTGGTAATTGGCCTCCAAATCGGGAGAATATGTGGTTGCGATCTCGATCTCGCCTCGCCGGAGGCAGGTTGTGATCTCAAGACCATCTAGATCGATCTCCTGCTCCTCAATGTTTCTGAGCGTCAGTGCGAGTTCCGATTCAGGCATTCCAAACAGTCTCATCATCGAGCGCCGATAGCTCCCAGCGCCGACAACAGCCGCCTTGAAGGCCGGAGTCTCAATTGCATCAGCCCACATCGGCTTTAGTTCACGTGGCGGACCGGGCAACACAACGACTGTTGGTCCATCAGTCTCTTCACGTGGCGGGACAATAAGTCCCGGTGCCGTGCCAACAGGATTGAGGACCGTCGCACCGGCGGGAACCATTGCCTGTTTGCGATTAGCCGCCATTACAGCGTCGTGGTCAAGATTCGGCCAGCGATCGGCAAGCGGAGCGAGAATTGCCTCAATCACCGCTTCGACCTCGCTATCGAGCGCAAGAGGACGTCCTTGGAAGCTTCCAATAACTGCTGCTGTGAGGTCATCGGCTGTCGGGCCAAGCCCGCCGCTTGTAATGACAAGTTGGCAGCCCATCTGACTCATCGCAGCGAGCGCCGCGGTTATGTCGTCGGGGCGATCAGCCACGACAGTAATCTGCGCCGGCTCAATCCCCATCGAACGAAGCTGTTCAGAGAGCCACGGCCCGTTTCGGTCGGTGATGATGCCTGTAAGCACCTCTGTTCCAGTAACTAGAATCCCTGCGCGTACCTTCAATTTGACCCCCCGCTGCCAATCAGCATGACAGCAATAATTAGAACAACAATTAGGCCAACTCCAATTAGTCCATTGCGGATCCTGTGAGTTCGCTGTCGTCGTTCCGCCCGGGCAGCTGATTGGCTGCGTGCGACTATCGATGGCGAAGACCCGTCGATCACATAAGCCTCTAGAAGCGGCGTTGAATCGATGCCAAGGCATTCTGCATAAGTACGAATGAAGACTCTTACGTAGGTGTCGTTACCAACTAACGCCCACTCTTCGTTTTCGAGAGCTCGCAGGAACTTTGCGCGGATCTTTGTCTCTGATTCAACGTCGGAGATGTCTATTCCCTGCTTGAGGCGTGCCTCACGAAGCGTTGAACCGATTTCAGTCATGCGTGAGAGGCTAGCGGCGCGAGCTGATCAGTCGTCGTCACTAGATAAATCAAGCGCAGCCTGAGCCGGTTCACGGGCTTCAAGTTGAGCCAGTACGCGCGGGAGATCAGCCTCTGTAATCAGTACCTGTCGCGGCTTCGATCCCTCATAGCCAGAGATAATCCCGCGTCGCTCGAGCATGTCAATCAAGCGACCTGCTCGCGTATAGCCAACTCGCAGACGCCTCTGAATCATGCTCGTTGAGGCCGTCTGCATCTCTGCCGCAAGAGTGATTGCCTCGACCAGCATTGAATCCTCATCTGGATCAAAGCCAGGTTGCTCGTCCTTTGAGGCAGCCTCGGGAATTACCTCCTCAAGCAGTTCCTCTTGGAAGGCGGGCTCTCCCTGCTTTCGCCAGTGATCGCAGATCGCACCTACCTGTTCCTCATCCAAGAATGCTCCCTGGATTCTCTGTGGATTCGATGTGCCAACAGGGGCGAACAGCATGTCCCCCTGTCCGAGGAGTGTCTCGGCGCCGTTCTGATCAAGAATCACCCTTGAATCGGTCTGCGACGAGACAGAGAACGCAACCCGGGAGGGCACATTCGCTTTGATCATTCCCGTGATTACATCTACTCGTGGGCTCTGCGTAGCAAGCACCAGATGGATACCTACAGCGCGCGCCTTCTGAGCCAAGCGAATGATCGAGTCCTCCACCTCGGCCGGAGCGACCATCATCAAATCGGCGAGCTCGTCAATCACGCAGAGGATGTAAGGCAGAGCTGGATCACCTCGTCGTTCTCGTGAAGTGTTCAGCTCGCGGAGGCCGCGTGTCTTGTGGATCGACATCAGCGCGTAACGCTGCTCCATCTCCCGAACAAGATTTGCGAGCGCGTTAGCAGCCATCTTCGGGTTCGTAATAACTGGCGTAAGTAAGCGCGGGATGCTCTCGTAGTGATTGAGCTCGACCTGCTTTGGGTCTACTAGGACCAAGCGCACTTCGCGCGGTGTCGCCCGCAAGAGGATCGAGCTGAGCATTGAGTTGACGCATGCTGACTTGCCCGAACCGGTAGTTCCAGCTACGAGTAGGTGCGGCATACGTGCCAGATCGGCGCCAATTGCACGCCCAGCTACGTCCTTGCCAAGCCAGACCGTCAGTGGAGACCAGCCCTCTGGAGGGTCCTGCCAAACATCGCCAAGCAAGACCATCTGACGCTCATCGTTAGGTACCTCAACTCCAACAGCCTGCTTGCCGGGGATCGGAGCGAGAATTCGAATATCAGTTGATGCCAGTGCGTAAGCAAGATCATCGCGTAGCGCGGCGACCTTGTTGACCTTCGTTCCGGGCGCTAGACGAAGTTCGTAGCGAGTGATGTGCGGACCAGAAACTGTGCCAACTACCTCAGCTGAAACGCCAAAGTGCCCTAGGGCCTCAACTAGACGAACTGCAGTCTTGCGCTGCGAATCGGCCTGCCCGGTTCGCGAGCCTCGTTTCTTGGAGCGGGTCAGCAACCGACTGGGCGGACGCTTCCAAACGAACGAGGGATCGTCGAGGACGCTGTCTCGGTAGCGACCCATCGGTGTCAGCGGAGCAGATGACTCATGCCCCAGAGAAGGATCCTGATCTGCATCCTCTAGATCGATATTTTCCTCTTCGTCCTCAAGATCTAATGGTTCGGGATCAGGCTCCGGGACGAACGTGAATCCGGACTCAGGTGTCTCGTCATCCTCCTGCCAGCCATGATCGTTTGCGGCAGGCGCTTCGACATGAGTGGCTCTGACAATCAAACGCTCCGGCTCTGGATCGGGCACAGTGATTGGCTTTGGTGGCTCTACACCCTGTTTGGCAGCTGCGGCAGCACGGTGTTCCTTGAACTTACGCCTGGCACCCTCGGTCCCATCTCGGAACATCCGGGTTGCGTCGCTTGCACCCTCCCGCGTGTTTGCCAGTATCGAAGCGATTGTGCTGCCTGAAACAAGCACCGCTCCTCCGACAAACAGGAAGATTGCCATCAGGTGGGCGCCGATCTGCGCTGCAGCCCCGAAACAGGCTAGGTAGAGAACCTGACCGATAGCGCCGCCGCGATTTTCAAGCGAAGCCACGCTCCAGCTAGGAGCCGGCTGATTGTGTGACAGCCCGAAGGTCCCAGCAGTGAGAGCAAGACAAAGGCCTAGAAGCAGGCACAAAAGTCCGATCCAAACAGCGCGTTGCGGACGCTTTGACTCGCGGGCGAGAACGATCACTGCGCAAGCCATCAGTAGAACTGGTGCAAGAACCGCAGCCGAACCGATCGCAAGTTTGAGGAGATGGGTTATCCCCGCACCGACTGGTCCGCCAGACCAACCTCCCCAGAGCACTGCAGCCTCAAAGGTCGCAAGGATCGCGAGACCAAGTGCAATTAGATCTAGGTGGAGGGGCTCGAGCCGACCCTGCTTCTTGCGGGCAGCGGTTCGCTTCCGTGGAGTCGGCTTCTTAGAAGCGCGGGGCTTCGGCTTACGTTTCGTATTGGTTGCCATTGATTTATTTGCCACCTACGACACTTCGACAACGGGAGTCGAGTCCCTTCCGTCCTAGTATCTGGTTCATGGATGATTGGCCCGACCCCGGACGACCTCTTCGGATTCTCGTAGTTGAGGACGATTTGGAGATTGCTTCGGTACTTCAAAGAATGTTGCGCGCAGCTGGCCTTGATGCTCGAGCTGCCTATGACGGGCCTGCAGCACTCGATGACGTCCGGACCTTTAAGCCGGATGTAGTACTGCTCGATTTAGGACTGCCGGGAATCGATGGCGTTGAGATTGCGCGACGCCTCCGCATCGAAGGGAATGATGTGCCGATTATCGCTGTGACTGCCAGGGATGCTCCGGAGTCACGAGTCGAGGGTCTAGATGCTGGCGCCGATGACTACGTGTTGAAGCCATTTAACCGCGATGAACTGCTCGCACGTATCCGTGCGACGCTGCGGAGACGTCCCCCACGCGGCGCCGCTGCTTTAACCGTGAAGCAACTAACGCTTGACCCTGATGCGCGATTGGCTGACCTAAACGGGCGAGTTCTTGATCTTACGTCGCGAGAGTTCGAGCTACTCGAATTTCTAATGCGAAACCGAGGAATAGTGATCTCTCGGCAGCAACTTCTCGACGAGGTATGGGGCTACGACCCTCTGGCTGAGACAAACACAATCGAGGTCTTCATTTCGAATCTGCGCCGCAAACTCGAGTCTGGAGGCGAGCAGCGAATCCTCGAAACAGTTCGTAACGCCGGCTATGTCATTCGAAACTAGGCGCCTCCGGCCGTCAGCAATACCGATTCGCTGGCGCCTAGCTGGCGGATCAGCAATTCTCACCCTGTTGATTTTGCTCACATTTGCGATTGCAGTGGGTGCCGTCCTTAGCGAAACACTGAGGACCGAATTCAATCGTGAGACTGCGGACGCTGCAAACACGTTAGTTGCCAGCAGCGAAGTTGTAGCGACACCGGGTGGTTACAAATTACGAGGCGCGCGAATCGATGATTTTGCGGCGTCGCAGCAGGCGAAGATTCGGGTTCTTGATCTGTCCGGAAACTTGATCGACGATACGCCCGGAGCTCCCGACATAGGTCTACTGCCGCCAGGTGAGGCTGAGGTAGATGGCTACGTTGTTGAAACTCGATTTGTGGCGGTCGAGCCGAATGGACGTGCTCTCTTGGAGTACGCGCGTCCTACACGAGGGCTTGACCAGACGATTGCTAGGTCAAGATTGATGCTGGCAATTGGAGTGGTTGGTGGATCTCTCCTTGCTCTCGCAGCCGGCCTGCTAATCGCGCGTCGGGCGATGAGACCAATTACAGAGCTGACTTCTGCTGCGCGAGAGATTGAACGGACCGCTGACCCGGGACAAACTATTCCGATCCCGGAAGCTGAAGATGAGGTGAGAATCCTTGCTGAGACACTTCAGGGAATGCTCGAATCTCTTGAGATAGCGCAGCAACACACTCTTGCGTCACTCGATCGCCAGCGACAGTTCGTCGCAGATGCTTCGCACGAGCTGCGCACTCCACTAACTGCTCTGCTCGCAAACCTCGAACTGCTCTCGGATAACAAGGATCCTGAAGTAGAGGAGTCAACGGAGGCCGCAATAAGGTCGGCGAGTCGGATGGGTGCACTTGTTTCAGATCTGTTGCTTCTTGCCAGGAGCGACAGTTAAAAGCCGCCGCTACGAGAGCTTGACCTTTCGAAGCTGATTAACGAGGTG
>JAPLCG010000038.1 GCA_026392385.1 Solirubrobacterales bacterium | reverse complement strand
GCTCCACCATGGTTGACAACAAAGTTTGCATGCTTGGGCGACAAGCCAGCCGCACCAATTTGCAGGTCCCTACAACCCGCCTCGTCGAGTAACTGACCGGCCGTACGCCCCTCTGCCTCTGGAGCGGTTGGATTCTTGAAGGTAGAACCGAATGTCCTAACACCCGATGGCTGCGATTCGAGGCGCTTGCTGCGAAGTGCCGCTAGCGACTCTTTAACAGCTTCAGGATCAGCCTCGCTGAGGGCAAAACAGGCGCGCGCAACAACTTCACCCTCGGCAATATTCGAACTCCGATAACCGAACCCAAGCGAGTCCGGGGTGCGTCGTTCACTGCCGTCAGCACTTACAACCTCTGCCCAGAGAAGCGTCTTAGCCAGCTCGCCGCCGTAAGCGTTGGCATTCATCCGCACAGCACCACCAACCGTCCCGGGAATGCTGACCCCGAACTCGATTCCACTGAGACCGGCTCTAGCTGCAGCTGCCGCTAGCGCCGGAAGTCGGGCGCCAGCACCACAGTGCAGCTCAGTCCCTTCGACTGATATCTCAGCGAGCTGCTTGTCAAGCTTGACTACAAGCCCAGCAACACCCTCGTCCGCGACGAGCAGGTTGGAGCCTGAGCCGAGCATCTGAATCGTTAGATCTTCGGCATCCGCCCAAGCGAGCAGTTCGACTAGCTGCTGAGAGCTTCCGCAGCGTGCAAAGTATTCGGCCGGTCCGCCAGTCCGGACCGTCGTAAACGCGTCGAGCGGCTCGCCCTCGACCACATATGCCGGCCGTGAACCGCTCAAACCGCAAGCCTCTTTCCAAGCGAACCAACATCACCAGCTCCCATCAGCACGCAGAGGTCACCTTCCTGGAGTTCCGCCTCAAGTGCAGCGGCGGCCGCGTCAAGTCCGCCAACGCCACTAACAGCATCATCACCGAGCAACCTTGAGGCATGCTCAACAATCGATTGACTAGTTACTCCAGGGAAGTCGTCCGTCAACTCGCGCGCAGGATAGACGTCGAGAATCAGGACCCGGTCTGCAGTCGCAAGAGCAACTCCGAACTCTGATGCGAAGGCAACGGTTCTTGAATATAGGTGCGGCTGAAAGACCGCCACGACCCGTTCAGCACCGACGCCACGGGCCGCAGCTAGCGTCGCCGCTACCTCAGTTGGATGATGTGCGTAGTCGTCAACCAGTTGGGCCCCATTACGGCTGACGCCAACCGCCTCAAACCTTCGTCCCGTCCCCTTAAAAGTCTCCAACCCGCTAACCGCTGAGTTCTTATCGCAGCCAACGAGAAGCGCGACCTCGAGCGCCCCGGCCGCATTAACAGCATTGTGGATGCCTGGCATTGGCAGTTCAACTGGGATTCCGCGCCATCCGAAGCGAACGGCTCTTCCAACTGTGACTGCATCGGGTGCGTCGTAGCCAACTACATCAAGGCCTTGCGAAGCCAGCTTCAGCAACTCCGGGCGATCCCAGATAACAGCGTGCTGCGACCGAGCGAGAAATGCCCTGAATGTCTCCTCAAGATCATCAATAGATGCATAGGTTGCGTGGTGATCCAACTCGCAGTTGGTGAGCACCGCAATCTCCACGCTCAGGTTCAAGAGCGAGCGATCCGACTCGTCAGCCTCGACGACGAGCCAGTCACCCGTACCCCAGTAGGCGTTCGGCTGATTGTCGGGAAGCGCTGCGCCAACTACATAGCCGGGATCGAGGCCGGCACCACGCAGAGCGGCTACCACCATCGCTGTCGTCGTCGTCTTTCCATGCGTCCCGGTGACAGCAACTGTCTTTCGCATTGCCGTTAATTCGCCGAGAAGCTCGCTGCGATGCAACTGCCTTTGTCCGGCCTCAGCTGCCGCCACCCGCTCGACGTTCTGTTCGCCAACCGCCGAGCTGAAGACAAGATCCGCCTGCTCGGGAAGGTTGCCAGCGCTGTGCCCAACCGTAACCCCAACGCCTAGAAGCCTTAGCTGCTCAGCAACTGAGCCATCGCTGCTGTCGGACCCTGATACCTCGGCACCGAGCTCAACCGCGACCCTGGCAAGTCCGCTCATCCCGGCACCGCAAATCCCAACGAGGTGCAGCTTGCGACCTGCCCATGGCTGACGTGAATTCATATCGACTCGAGCCTAGTCGGCTTGCCCTCGGACAACTGCTGCTGAGGCGATCATCTGATCGGCCACGTCTCTAGCCGCATTCGGCCTCGCTAGGGCAGCACTGGCCGCAGACATCGCCTTCAACCTAGCCGGATCCGAAACGATCTCATCAACCTGCCTCGCGAGTAGCTCTGGAGTTAAATCAGCGTCAGAAATAACTCGGGCAGCGCCGGCCTGCTCCATCCAGCGGGCATTACCGGTCTGATGATCCCCGGCCGCGTACGGATAGGGAATGAGTAGAGCAGGGCATCCATGAGCTGCCAACTCAAAGACTGACCCGCCTGCCCGAGCTACAGCAAGATCACAGGCAAGAACCGCCTCACCAAAGCGGTCAACATAACCCTCGAGGTGGTAAGCGTCGCGAGGCGCCGCAAGTGAATCAAGGTCGCGAACGCCCGCAAGGTGGAGGACTTCGAAATCAGCATCCTTGAAGGCTACGACTGCCGCCTCATTGATCGACCGCGCACCCAGCGAACCTCCAGTGACTAACACGCAGAGCGAATCATCGGCGATTCCAAACCGCTTGCGAGCAGCGCTGCGATCGGTTGCTGCTACCGGAACCGGCCGCCCTGTCACGACGTACCTATCGCCGCCTCTCCCCTCGATCGGAAAGGCGAGACAGACGCGACTCGCGAAACGGGCAAGGATCCGGTTTGAGAGACCCATGTGACTGTCAGCCTCAGTAAGGACAACCGGAATACGCTTGCTGATCCCTGCGATACCGCCAATCCCTCCCATGTAGCCACCGCCTCCGAGGACGACATCGGGTTTGAACTCGCCCACTACACGGCGCGCGGATCGAACCGCGGGCAATGTCCTCAGGGCCGCCTTGAATGCCGCAATTCGGCTGGTCCGACTCAATCCGCTCGCCTTAATTTGGTGCAATTTGTAACCAGCTGCCGGTACAAGCTGCGCCTCGGCCCGATCACCACCAAGGAATTCAACTTCGCAGCCGCTCTCACGCAGAGCGTCGGCGACGCTAAGTGCCGGAACGATGTGACCGGCGGTTCCGCCGGTCGCTATCAACACGCGTATTGCGCGCATCAGCACCCTCCTGACGATGGTCGCCACCGTCCAATGCCTTGAGGCTCAGCTGGCCTCCGTTTGCAACATTTAGCAGCAGCCCAGTAGCCGCAAGTGTGACCACGAGGCTGGTCGGGCCATAGGAGATGAACGGCAGCGGCACTCCTGTCAACGGTGCTATTCCTAGAACAACCCAGATGTTGAGCAAGGCCTGGCAGATAATCAATGAAGTGGCGCCTGCGGCGATCAGCTTCGCATAGGGATCACGAGCAAGCTCAGCCACTCGCATACCCGTCTTTAAGAGCACCCCGTAAAGGGCTAGCAGTACCGCCAGCCCTGCGACACCGAGCGCCTCCCCAATCACGGAGAGGATGAAGTCGGTGTGAGCCTCTGGCAGGTAAAAGATCTTTTGGACCGATTCGCCGAGACCAACACCAAACAGCCCTCCTGATCCAATCGCTATCTGGCCTTGAACCGATTGGAAGCCAGACCCATTGCGATTCGTCCACGGGTCAAGGAAGGAGGTTAGGCGGGCCAATCGATAAGGCTCAATTACCGCCAGAGCGAGGACCAGCAGTGCGCCGGCACCGAGTACCAAAAGCAGCAGGCGTATGGGCATTCCTGCAATCAGCAGAACGATCACAACGCTCGCCATGCAGACTATTGCTGTACCGAGGTCGGGTTCGAGAACGATCAGAGCGGCCGCGACAAGTGTTGGTGCTAGCCCGGCCTTAAGCAGCCCGTCAAAAGTCCCAAGCTGCCGTTTGTGCTTAATCGCCTGCGACGCAGCGAATAAGACCAGCGCAACCTTCGCCACCTCTGACGGCTGGAAGGTGAACGGGCCAAATCCAATCCAGCGCGTTGCCCCGTTTACTGAGTTGCCAAGCCCCGGGATCAGCACCCCAACCAGCAACACAAGCGATAGAAGCAGGAGGCGAGGCGTCCACTCGCGCAGCTGATCTAGCGTGATTCGCTGTGCGAGAAACATCACTATCAGCCCGGGAATCACGCCGAAGAAGACCGTCCGCAGCAGCATCCCCGGCCCGACTCCACCGCCCGACATCAAATTGCGTGCGGAGGTCGCACTGAAGATCATCACAGCCCCAAATGCGATCAGCAAGAGTACGACCGTCATGATCGTCTGATGTTCGCGTGTTGACTGACCTCGAGCGGAAGGTTTGAACCGCGAAAGCAGGCCGCTTGGCTCTCTGCTCATGACGCGATCCCCCGAACAAGGCCTCTGAATGAGTCGCCGCGATCTTCAAAGTCAGTGAACTGATCGAAGCTTGCGCAGGCAGGAGCAAGCAGGACAACTTCGCCGGCGCTGGCTATCGATGCACATGACTGGACAGCGGATTCAAGTGTTCCGTCGATCGATGTCGGAACCGAGGCCGTCGCCAACAGCTCTGCAAGCTGGTCAGCAGAGTCACCAATCAGATGGACACTTGCGCAGTGGTCCTCTATTGGTCCAATAAGCGGAGCGAAATCTTGACCTTTGCCCTCTCCACCGGCGATCAGGTGAACTGGCGAATCAAAGACTCGCAAGGCGGTGATTGCCGCCTCAACATTTGTTGCCTTTGAATCATTAACCCAACGCACGTCGTGATCAACGGCGACCGTCTCAAGCCGATGAGCGACGCCCTCAAAACTTAGAAGCGCAGCGGAAACAAGCTCGGGCTCGACGCCATGTAGCAGGCAGGCCGCGGCGCTTGCCTGAGCATTGAGCTGGTTGTGCTGACCTGGTAGCTGGAGTGATCCGGCCTTGATCAGCTGCTCGCCATGCCAACAGATGTAGCCATCAATTTCACTTATGTCAGATTCCGGACCACCGAATCGAACCGTTTGCGCGGCAATCGACCCTCCCGCTTCGAAGCGATCAGGAAGGACGGCATGGTCTGATCGCGACTGGTTGGCGAGTATCCGAAGTTTCGCGTCGCGGTACGCCTCAACCGAACCGTGACGATCAATGTGATCAGCCGTGATGTTCAAGATCACAGCGATCTCAGGCGCGAATGCTCTTGAATCCTCGAGCTGAAAGGACGATGCTTCAAGGACAAGGCTGCCAGAGGCCTGCGGTGTTCCAACTAGACCTGTCGCCGATCATCTCGCAGCAGGTGGTCTTGCCATTCGTTCCTGTAACCGCGATTACAGGGCCATCGGTGAGAATCCAGCCAAGCTCGAACTCGCCGATCACGCCGATCTTCGCTTCGCGCGCAGCTGCTACGACAGGTGCCGTTTGGGGAACTCCGGGACTCTTGACGAGCGTCTCAATCCCGTTCAGCAGATCGAGACCGGAACTGTCGAGGTGCACCTCAACCCCAAAATCAGCTAGCGCCGAGGCGCCCTCGGGGCTCGCGGCGTCAACCGCAACGACACGGTGACCGAGCGCCGCAAGGGCTTTAGCTGCGGCCTGACCTGAACGGGCTAGCCCACAGACAAGGAAAGGCCCGCCCGGCATCGTTGTTCCAGTCCTACTCATCCGATTCGTGACTGATAGAGGGTGAATCCGATTGCACTACAACCGAGCGCAACGATCCAAAAGCGAAGGATGATTTTCGTCTCAGACCACTGCATCAGCTCAAAGTGGTGATGGATTGGAGCCATCAGGAAGACCCGCCGTCTAAATAGACGGAATGAAACGACCTGAATCAGAACTGACAGCGCCTCGACAACAAAAATCCCTCCGAGCAGAATCAGCAGAATCTCCGTGTGGGTCATCACGGCAACTCCAGCCAAAGCGCCACCTAGGCCAAGTGAGCCCGTATCGCCCATAAAGATGCTCGCTGGGAAACTGTTAAACCAGAGGAACCCAACGCATGCACCTGCCAGACAACCGCTTAGCAGCGCCAGTTCCTTCTGTCCATAGGCGATTGTTATCCCGACATAGGCGAGCAGCACAATCGCTGCGCAGCCGGCTGCAAGTCCATCGAGTCCGTCGGTCAGGTTAACCGCGCTGGTTGTTCCGGCTACGACGAGGAAGATAAACAGCGGGTACAGCCATCCGAGATAGATCTCGGCGTCGATAAACCGCAGCCGAACAGTTTCGGGCAACCCTGCCTTACGCGTCGCAATCCACCAAAGTCCGATTGAGATCAGCGCCGTCGCAGCGAGCTTGGTCCGTGCGCGAAGGCCCAATGAGCGTTGGCGGACGATCTTCACATAGTCATCTGCGAAGCCAAGAAGCGCACAGGCGATTGCCGTCGCAAAGACACCTACTTCCTCCCACCCGCCCGAAGTGAGAATCAGGAACGGGACTGCGATTGCTGCGAAAATGATGATTCCACCCATCGTGGGCGTTCCCGCCTTCGACTGATGACCGGATGGTCCCTCCGCCCTTATCTGCTGGCCAAACTCGCGCCTTCGCAGGAAGGCAATGAACTTAGGAGCAAGGAACAGACAGATCAAAAGTGAGGCTGTCCCCGCAATTAGTACGCGTCCCATAGCTAGAGCCTGACCTCAAGGTCGGCTGCGACCACTTCAAGACCGACCCCACGCGACGCCTTCACGAGGATCGTGTCGCCCGGCTGAAGCAGATCTGCGAGCAGGAGTGCAGCATCCGCACCAGTGTCAACCTGCCTCGCAGTCGGCCCAAATGCGCCAGCGATGTCTGCGGCTAGCGGCCCAACAGTGATCAACTCGTCAACGCTCAGCTCGAGTGCCGCTAGTCCAACCTGCCGATGCAGTTCCGGGCCCTCGTCCCCTAGCTCAAGCATGTCTCCAAGCACGGCAACGCTCCGTCCATCGCGGCGCGCCGCCTCGCCGGCGAGGTCTTCAAGCGCTGCCCGCATTGACATCGGATTTGCGTTGTAGCAGTCGTCGATGACGACGATCCCTCTCGGCAGAACCCTGCGTTCGCCCCTTAGCGCCGAAAAACCGACAGTTAGACGGCTTGGCGGAGCGACACCGATTGCTGATGCCGCGGCTATGGCTGCTAGAAGGTTTAGCCGGTTGTGAGGCTGGTCGAAATCAACCTCGATCTCGAATCTGTCGCCGGAAACGTCGACGACTAGGTTGCGGCCATTTTCCTCCGCTAACCGCACATCACCACCGGGCCCGAAGCTGAGTGTTTTGACGTCACTGCGAATATGCGGCTCAATCAGCGCATCAAAAGCTGGCACGACACTCACAGATTCGGCAGGCAACTCTCGAATCAACTCTGTTTTGGCTACAGCAATAGCCTCAATCGACCCAAGTAGTTCAAGGTGCACGGGTCCGACATTTACAATCACTCCAACATCGGGCTCAGCGATATTCGCCAACTCGGCAATCTGGCCGAGACCACGCATTGCCGCCTCAAGCACCATGACCTCAGTCCCGTCTGGCGCCGACAGAAT
Organism: Solirubrobacterales bacterium; assembly: GCA_026392385.1. Taxonomy (GTDB): domain Bacteria; phylum Actinomycetota; class Thermoleophilia; order Solirubrobacterales; family Solirubrobacteraceae; genus WLNJ01. The sequence continues at coordinate 5,693 of JAPLCG010000038.1, read as the reverse complement.
CTCGAGAGGCATGCCGATCTCGGTATTTCGGTTCTCATGGCTAGCGTAGGTTTTGCGGCTAGCGGAGATAATTGCCGCTGCTATGTCCTTTGTCGAAGTCTTCCCTGTTGAGCCGGTGATCATTACGACCTTGCAACCGAGGTCATGGCGTCTCTGACTCGCCATCAGTGCAAGCGCTTCGACGGGACTGGGATGCTCTAGCAAAGCTCCCTCCGCTGTCTGTTCTGCCGCAGCGCTGCAGTCGCGAGCGATCACACCCCAGGCGCCAGCAGCGAGCGCTTCAGATCCAAACGATCCGCCATCGACTCGTTCTCCCGGAATCCCAATCAGAAGCTGGCCAGGCGCAACTGCGCGCGAGTCAATTGTGTATCCGGATGCGCAGCCCTCAGCATCCCTTAGCAACTTTGCACCAGTCAGCTCAGCTAACTGACTCGCAGTCCAGCCACTCATAGCCGATCACCGACTAGCTTCCGAAGCGCTGTCCGAACAACATCCCGGTCATCGAATGGGACAACCTCTCGATTTGCAAACTCCTGTCCACTCTCATGCCCTTTGCCGGCAATCACCACAACATCACCAGATTCCGCAGCAGCTAGGGCAGCTTCGATTGCCTCCGCACGGTCTGGCTCAATGCTGTAATCGCCGTTAATCCCGGCGACAATCTGATCGATTATTTGGTTTGGATCCTCGGAGCGCGGATTGTCCGAGGTAACCCATGTCAGGTCGGCAAGTCGACCGCTAATTTCCCCCATCAGCGGCCGTTTTGAGCTATCCCTATCACCTCCACAACCGACGACGCAGATCACTCTTCCGTCGGCGATCAGTCTGGCAGCGGACAACACATTCTCAAGCGAATCAGGAGTGTGCGCATAGTCAACCACCGCAGCGAAGTCCTGCCCCTCTTCGATCGCTTCAAATCTTCCCGGCACCTGACCGGCTGACCTTAGGGCGGTGACGATCGCATCAAGTGAGACGCCGACCCCGGCGCAACAAGCAGCTGCGACCAAAATGTTTTGAGCATTGAATCGGCCGGTCAATGGGGTTTCGACATGAGCGGTTCCTATCGGTGAATGGATCTCAAAGCTTGAGCCTCTGAGCCCTGTAGCGAGTGCAGTGATAGTCCAGTCTGCTTTGCCATCAATCGAACAGGTGACTGGGTTTGGAGCACTCGCAGCCAACTGCACCCCATGCGGATCGTCGATGTTGATGACCGACATCTGCGGGTCAAGTTCGGTGAAGAGCCTCGCCTTTGCCTGCCAATAGCGTTCAAACGTCTCGTGGAAATCAAGGTGGTCTTGGGTAAGGTTGGTAAAGGCCGCAACCCTAAATGTGGTTCCGTCAACCCTGCCGAGCTCGAGCGCGTGCGAGGAAACCTCGATCGCCGCCGCTTGGTCTCCAGCGTCGGCCATCGTCCGGAATAGGCGCTGCAGATCAATCGCCTCTGGGGTCGTCCGAAGCGCGCTCTGTTGCTCGCCACCGACAATCGTTTCGACAGTTCCGACAAGTCCACAACCAATCCCGATCGACTCGAGAATTGTTCGAATCAGGAATGCCGTAGTCGTCTTGCCATTTGTACCGGTGATGCCAATAACATCGATATCTCCGGAAGGATGTGAGTAGAAACGGTCAGCAAGTGGGCCCATGCTCCGCCGCACGCTTTCGACGACGACCTCCGGGACACCCAGACCTAGCACCCGCTCGACCACTAGTGCCGCCGCACCCTGCTCGACCGCGTCAGCAGCGAAATCGTGCGAATCGCGCGAGTAACCTGGAACACAGAAGAACAGGCTTCCGGGCACAACCTGCCTGTCATCAAAGGCCAGCGAGCGAATCTCGACATCCTCTTGCAACTCGACATCGGGGATAAGTTCGCTGAGCAGCACTCGCAACCGACCTACTGTGGGTTGATTCCGAGGTACGGAAGTGCCCAAGCCATAATCCGTGAGAATGCAGGCGCAGCGACTTGGCCGCCGTAGATCTCTCCGGTCGGCTCATCAACTACCACTGCGACTAGTAGCTTCGGCTTCGAAGCGGGTGCAAAGCCGATGAATGAGGCGATGTACTTACTGTCCGAGTATGTCCCGGTCTGTGGGTCAACCTTCTGCGCCGTTCCGGTCTTGCCAGCAAGGTCAAAGCCTGGAATCGCAGCTGAAGATGCCGTGCCACCCTCGCCAAGCACGCCCTTGAGCATTTCCCGAACGCTCGCAGCCGTTTGCGGACTTATTACACGGTGCCCACCAGAGTTATCTAATTGCTTGCCGCCCACCTCAGATACGAGCCGCGGCGGCTTGAGGATTCCACCATTTGCTATCGCTCCGTAGGCCTGAATCATTTGCAGCGGAGTTACCGCAAGGCCCTGACCCATTGCCATATTGCCGAGCGTTGCATCGGAATAGTGCTCTGGGGTAAGTACGATCCCGGCTTCCTCTCCAGGCAGTCCTGAGCCGGTCGGCGAGCCAAAGCCAAACTCCCTAACCCAGTGGTCAAAGCGCTTCGCTCCTGTCCTCATTCCGATCTTTGCGGCACCGACATTGCTTGACTTCGACAGAATCTCCTTCACCGGCAGAGTTTCAGGACCTCGGTCTTCAGCGTCGTGGATCGTCTTGTCACCAACCTGCAGTTCAACCGGCAGGTCGAACTGGGTATCAGGTGTTACAACCCGGTCCTGAAGTGCTCCCGAGATTGTGAACGACTTGAATGTTGATCCCGGTTCATAGGTGAATCCACTCGCCCGATTGAGCTGCGCATAGGCAGAGGCTGAGCCAACATCATTTGCATTGACAGCTGGCCAGTTGGCGAGTGCGAGAATGTCTCCTGTACGCGGGTCAACAGCGACCGCGGTCGCCCCTTTCGGCTGATAGACGCGCCCTACACCTTCCAGTACACGCTCAACCTCATCCTGAAGTGGGGCATCAATCGTCAGCCGAATGTCCCTTCCCTTCTGGACCATGGCGTTATCGGCGACATTGATCGGCCGTCCGAGTGCATCTGAGACCGTTGTTCGCTGGCCGTCGGTGCCCTGGAGTTCGCTATTCCAGGCGTACTCAAGACCGGACAGTCCCTTTCCCTCATTACCGACAAAGCCAAGCAGCTGGCCGGCCTGCTGGCCGCGGGGGTAGCTGCGTCGCATTGTCTGCTCAAGCGAAAGGCCCGTCTCATGCATCGCTTTAATTCGGTCGCCAACCTCAGCTGGCATTCGCCGCGCGATGTAGACAAATCCCCGCGAACGGTCTGAAAGCTTAGGGAGTAGCTCCTCGGGCTGGGAGCCAAGTAGCGGAGCAAGCTTTGCGGCTAGATCGGCTGGACTCTTAATGATCATTGGGTTAGCAACGACATCGACTGCGGCCTCAGAAACGGCCAGTTCAGTTCCATTGCGATCGGTGATATCGCCACGCGGAGCGGGAACCTTCGATGTGATCGCTTGCTGGCTTGAGGCCTCCGTGCCTAGTGCATCCGCTCGAACCGTGCCGAGGTAACCGGCCCGTGCGCCTGCGAACACAAATAGAGCAGCCAGTGCGACGAAAATGGTCCGAATGCGTGTGTCTAGCCGGCGCACTCGGCTAACCGCCTAACCGATCCCGGGGTTGACGCTTGTGCTGCCCTGCGTGACCGAAACTGGAGTTGCTCCCGATCTGAGGCTACGCAGTACCGGACCATCAGGGCCACCAGCGGCTGGCACAACAGCAGCGGCTGCTCGCTCGGCGTCACCGCTGGTAACGGAGGTGAAGCGACTCGAGCCAACCGGAGGTTCAACAAAGCCCATTCCCTGAGCCTCCGCGACGATCCGTCTATCAGCGCCCAGCGAGGAGACTTCACTGCGTAGTTCCGCATTGTCGCGCTGCAGCTGAGTCACAGCGCCGATGTCGCGACCAATGCCTGAGTTCATGTCTAGAAGCATCACCTGTAGGAATACGATGCCGATCAGAGCGGCGGCGAGCAGTCCAATCCACGTCCTCCCCTTCGCAATCCGGTGCGTAATCGCTAAATCTGGCGCGTTCCTAACGACAACGGCGAGCTTGCGTCCAATCGGCGCCCCCGCGGGTAAGCGAACTGGATTAGGAATTGACTCCGGGATGTATGCAACCGCCGCCTGGGCGCTACCTACAGCAGCTCGGCCAATTGCTGCCGGCCCTGACATACGTCGCTGCATGCGTCGAGAGCTAGTCGCCTGCCGCATTGGCTTCGCCTCCGTGTACTGCCCGACTGCTGACGCATCACGGCGATTCGCGCCCAGCGAAGCTTGGCTGGAACGCCTTGCCGAGCGTTCACTTCGGGCGGCTGCCGGTGATGGCATCGCTGCGGTAAGTCGCCCTGCTGCTGTTGAAGCTCGTGGTGGAGTCATCGTTCCTCCCCAAGCTTCAAGACACCGCGGAGATGAGCTGAGCGAGCCCGAGGGTTCGCGTCAACCTCACCTGCGCCCGCTGAAACCGCACGTCGATTGAGAAGCTGCCCTTCAGGCAGGAGTCCACAGCCACAGACAGGTAGATCTGGCGGGCAGATACATCCGCGCGCCTTCCCGGTCATGAACTGTTTTACGCGTCGGTCCTCAAGTGATTGGAAGGAGATAGCAGCCAAGCGTCCGCCACTTGCGAGGACTCCCCAGGCCGTCGGCAGAGCCGCATCGATCTGTGCAAGTTCGTCATTGACGGCTATGCGAATAGCTTGGAAGCTGCGCTTCGCAGGGTGGCCGCCTGCAAACCTTGCTGGTGTCGGAATTGCTCGCTCGATGCAGGCAACGAGTTGTGAGGTGGTCCTGATCGGTGCTGCCTCACGACTTCGCACGATCTCTCTAGCAATAGCGCTGGCATGTCGCTCCTCGCCGTACTGCTTAAGTACGCGAGCGATTTCGGAGGCATCGCTCTCGGCGATGAAGTCGGCTGCGCTGAACGCCTGCTCAGTATCCATACGCATGTCAAGTGGGGCATCACTGGCGTAGGCAAAGCCGCGCTCGCGATTATCAATTTGGATGGAACTCATCCCAAGATCGAGGTAGACGACATCGGCAGAGATCCCCTCTGCTGCAAGCATTTCGAGTGCATCTGCGAATGACTGCCTCACAAACCGGGTCTGACAGACGGCTTGCTGATCGAATTCCGTAAACCGCTCTGATGCCGCAGGGTCGCGATCGATGGCGATCAGCATTCCCTCCGAGCCAATTCGGTCAGCAAACAGCCGGGCGTGACCACCAGCACCGAATGTGCAGTCAATGACCGTATCTCCCGGCAGTGGTGCTGCGAGGTCGAGCAGTTCGTCGGCGAGGACGGGAATGTGCTCGGTTGACATCTCAAGCATTGGTGCCAATTGAATTTGTCATTGGGACGATTGTCGGAGCGACCCTCGTGTCCCACTCGTTCCAGAGTTCTCGGTCCCAAACCTCAAATGAATCGACATTGCCGATCACGGTTACATCACGTGTGATCGTTGCGTGCTCGATAAGCCGAGGCGGCAACATGATCCTCCCCGCAGCGTCAAGGTCGGTCTCAAAGGCGCTCGCTGACACCGCACGGCGGAAATCGCGTCCCTGCTGAGAGAGCCGACCGAGTGCATCGATCATCTCCCCCGTCCAGTCTTCGAATCCCTCAGGAGTCCAGACCGTGACGCAACTCTCAATACCTCGAGCGACGATCAGACCATCACCGAGCTGACCCCGAAACTTGAATGGAACGGTCAGTCGGTTCTTTGCGTCAAGCGTG
>JAPLCG010000164.1 GCA_026392385.1 Solirubrobacterales bacterium | reverse complement strand
GGCGAGCGAAGCGCTCGCTCCGAATCGATGGGTCTGCGCCCACGGCGACTGCCTCAACCTCAAGCTCTTCGCTTGACAGCGCCTTCATGCGATCAGCCCGTACGGCCATCGCCTCGTGCTTTACGACGGTACGAAGCCATGCACCAGCAGTTGAAGGTTCAAGCGTTTCGATGCGCTTGATGAGAATCTCCATCGCCCGCTGATAGGCATCGTGAGCGTCATCAGCACAGAGGCTGAATCGCCTTGCAACGGCTAGAACCGAACCTGCCTCCTGCCGAACGATGTCTAGCAGCAGATCGTTGCCAGCTGGCCGAATTGACTGAACAGGTCCGCTGCGACGCCGCGGGATCGCCGGACGACTAACCCGTGCTGCTGTGAATGATGTTTCCTTGCTTGTTGCCACGCGGATTCGTCGCTTTCAAATTGCAGTTCATGCTGGCGCTTGGGGCCAATGCAGTGCGTATGTTCTCTGGACACAGAAGTCGCCCCAAGAGTTCGGAATAGCGATCGGAAACACGCGCAAATTGCGAACATTTCCTCCGGAAATATTCGAGACCCCGTCGCTTCACATCGATCTGAGGCTTACGCAGCTAGCGGTGATCGGGAACGACGTGCTCAGGCTGCTGCTGCGCTGCTTGACACCCTTGATCGAACCGGCAGAGCAAAGCCGACTCCGGCGGCACGCTCGGAACCTTCACGAACCTCAGCTTCAAGGTGGAAGAGGTAATCATCAAAGTCGACCTGCATAGTGTGCCGCTTTGATTTCACGTAGCGCTTGAACATCCGGTCACGCTCTCGATCAATATCAACGCGCATCGCTGCCTGGCTTGGCAATGCATACTCACCGCGCAGATAGGAAGCCACCCAGCGCCCCTGTGCTTCAGAGAGAGGCATGACCGCCCCAAGTGGCTGCAACAGGCCGATGAAGGCAAGGTTTGGGATCTCAGGCTTAAACACGCGCCTGAACAGCGGCAGGTCATTTTCGTCGGCGGAGATGAAGCTCTCATCAAAGAACGGGAATGTAACCTTGTAGCCGGTGCAGTAAACAATCACATCGGCTTCAACTTCACTGCCATCACTGAATTTGACTCGGTCGCCCTTCAGTTCGGCAATGTTTGGCTTACATGTGATTTCACCGTGCGTTATCCGCGAGAGAATCTGGTCGGAGATAGTTGGGTGCGCGTCGCCGAGTTTGTGATCAGGCTTTGGCATACCGTAGTTCTCAACCTTGCCGATCTGGCTTCTAAGGATCGCCGTAAGTCCCGCCTGACGAACCCGCCATGGAATCCGCGGGTTTGGCTTGAGGACCTGATCGAGCGGCTTGCCAAAAACGTACTTGGGCAGAATATGCGCACCGCGACGAGCCGCTAGTACAACACCGTCCGACACATAACTGGCCTCAACGGCAATGTCCATCGCACTGTTACCCATGCCCAATACGACGACTTTCTTCCCGCGGAAGATGTCCGGATCAACATAGGAGTGGGCATGCATCTCGAGACCATCGAAACTGCCAGGGAACGCCGGCTCAGGCCAGCGCGGGTCCCAATGGTGTCCATTAGCAACGAGCAGCATGTCGTAGTTCTCAACGGTGCCACTGCTGTCGGCTAGTGCCCAAACCCCATCGTCAGACCTCTCAGCTCTAGCAACCGAAGTCTCAAAGCGAATCTTCTCGCGGAGCCCAAAGTGGTCAACGTAGCCCTCGAAGTATTCAGCGATGTGCGAGTGATGGGGGAAGTCTGGGTACTCCTTTGGCATCGGGAAATCCGAGTACTCCATCCGCTCACGCGAGGTGTTGATGTGCAGCGACTTGTAGGCAGCACTGGTGCCGTTGCTATTGCCGAAGACCCAATTGCCACCGACCCTGTCGGACGACTCGTAGGCAGTTACATCGAAGCCCCGCTCAGCAAGCGCCTTCAGGGCTGTAATCCCTGAGGATCCAGCTCCGATTATTGCTGTCTTTGGAAGTGGCTTCGACATTGTTTTCTCCTTATTCCGCCGCTCATCGTACCTAACCGCTGGGCACTCAGCCGTAATTCAATCGATAGAACGGAAAAAGGGCCCGGCTGCTTTGAGCAACCGGGCCCTCGCCCATTCAGTTATGTCCAGTCTCAGCGGTGACCGTTGAACGAGATCGCCGACTGGTAGGTCGGACGGTTCGTCCAGCGCATCGTTCCGCCTGGGTTGAGCGGCTTGAAGCTAATCCGCTCCGCAGCCGCACTTCCGAGCCAGAGTGCTGCATCACTGGTGTTAAACGCATCGGCGGCGGTCAGCTCAGTAGCCGCACTCTCAACTGCAGCCCAAAGGTCAGCCTTGCAGGCAGAAAGGTTGCCAGCGCCGCAGTAACCAATGTGGAACATGCTGGCTGGTCCGTCCCCCAGCGCGGATCGCAGATCCTTCGATACATAACCGGACAGTGGACCTGGGCCGCTAGTGCCACCGGTACCAACCATGTCGAGCAGCGCATTTGTTGCCTGCTCTGACAGCCGTCCGCGAATAACGGCCTTGCCGATCTTTGGCCATGCCTTCTCCCAAGCGGATACGCCTGGGAAATCGAACTTGCCGTCGAGCGCTGCATCAAGGCGGCTGGCGTCATGGTTTGTAACCCAGTCGTCAATAGCTGTGAATACCTTGCCGGCGTTACTCGTAGCGCCACCCGGAGCATCATCAGCGCTGCCAAGGACTCGCTTGATGATCGGCCATGTGAGAACTGCGCGACCATCCTCAGTCGCTGCCTGGTTCATCACACCAACGACATCGTTGAGGTCAACCTTGCTGCCCTTCAGCCTGAAGAGCCTCTGGAACAGCGCCATGCGGTGAACTGGGCCATAGCCCCACTCATCGTCGGCTGCGCCCCAATTCTTGGCTGGACGGTTGTTCCAGTTGAGGATCAGGTCAGAAACAGTGTTACCCGTTACCTTCGCCGGGTTACAGCCATGCGCGTGCTGCGCCTCGGTGATGAATCCCTTCCAGTCATAGGCACCGGTACCGAGCGTCGGAAGGCTTGCGTCTACGCCGGTTGCCCTTACAGGCAAGCGACCGGAGCTAAAGAAGCAAATCTTCTTGTTATCGACATAGTGCCAGTTGAAGGTTGTCTCGAACTCATTGGCAACCTTGTAGAAGCTGGTCTCATCCTTGACCTGCGCGGTTGTGAGATCAGCGAGTGCAAGTGCGCTCCATGGCTCACGGTTACGCGTAGCCCTTGCGTTTGCAACTGCGTATGGCTTGCCACCGACGAGCACCGTGCCCGAGATTGGTCCATGGACCGACTCCCAGAAGTACGTCTTTGTTCTGGCGCTGCCTAGGTCGCCGGCGTACTTGTGGATAAGCGCCACGCAGCTGCCATTACGCAGGTAGGTGCGGGTTGCACGCGTCGGCTCGGATGCGCCGCCCGGCACGCAGAGCTTCTCGAGGAACTGATCGGTGTTGTCGTTGCTGGCCGATGTAAGCGACCATGCGTAGTCCTTGCTGCGACCGATCAGACCGTAGGGAGCAACCGGTGCTACCGCTCCGCGGAAGTCATAGCCACCACCGTGAACATCTACTTCCTGGACAATCTCAGGGTGGTAGTAGCCGAGCTGAGGCCCCATCACCGCGAGCGGCGTGCCAGTCAGTGAACGGGTAGCCGGCACAAGCAGCGCATTCGACATATAGCGCTTATACCTCGGGCCCTTCTCAGCTACCTGAGCGTTTCGACCAACATTTGAATCGAGCGAGTTGGCGTCCACCACAGGGGAGCCTGGGCTTCCCGCGTTCGTCAGCCCACTTGGCTGAACGTTGTAGGGGAAGCTACCGCGCCATGAAACTGGTGACTCAGCATCGTTAACTTCACGGACGTCACGGAAGCTCTGCAGGCCCTCGGCCTCACCGT
>JAPLCG010000163.1 GCA_026392385.1 Solirubrobacterales bacterium | reverse complement strand
GCCCATATGTCTTCACCGAGATGGTCGCTCCGGCCGACACAGTTGTGGTACTCAGGATTCAAGCGACCGACGTAATCCACTCATGGTGGATCCCGGAACTTGGTGGAAAATTTGATGCAGTCCCAGGATCAACCAACTACACATGGTTTAAGGCTCCAATGCCAAAGAACCCTGGAGGCGATGTCTATCGTGGACAGTGCGCAGAACTCTGCGGCCAGCAGCACGCCAACATGCTCGCTTCAGTCAGGGTTGTAACGCCAGCAGCCTTCAAGATCTGGCTTGCCAACCAAAAGTCCCGCATCACAAATGCAAACCTCGAAGCAGTCAAAAACCGACAGAAGCTGACCGCTGAAGGTCAGATTCCCAACCTCACGCCGCCACCAAACTGAGCTAGAGAGATATGTCAGCCACAGTCGAAACTTCAACCCATGTAGCCCAGTCACCGGAGCTCGTCACTCGCGAGATCCGACCAAAGCGCTCCAAGCATGAGTGGATTGACTGGATGCTGACGGTCGACCACAAGCGGATCGGCATTCTCTACATCGTCACTACCTCGGTGTTCTTCGTCCTAGGTGGCGTCGAAGCGATGATGATGCGACTCCAGCTTGGCGTAGCAAATAACTCGCTGATCTCACCTGACCAGTACAACCAGCTGTTCACGATGCACGGAACAACCATGCTGTTCCTGTTTGTGGCCCCAATGCTTGCTGGGTTCGCGAATTACTTCGTTCCATTGATGATCGGCGCTCGCGACATGGCATTCCCGAAGCTCAACGCGCTCTCCTATTGGTTGTTGCTTGCCGGCGGACTGGTCTTCTACGCAACGCTCTTCTTTACGCCACCTGAGGCTGGATGGACGAGCTATCCACCGCTTTCGTCAGCTATTTACTCGCCAAGTGGCGGCCAGGACGCGTGGATCTTCCTCATCCACCTGACCTGTGTGGCGTCGTTGATCGGAGCGATCAACTTTGTTGCGACGATCGTCACAATGCGCGCTCCCGGAATGACCTGGAGCAGGGTCCCGCTGTTTGTCTGGTCAATCCTTGCCTATTCAATTCTTCTGATCATTGCTCTCCCCGTCGCCGCTGCCGCGGTAACGATGCTGCTGACAGACCGCAACTTCGGCACCGGCTTCTTCGACCCAACGCTGGGTGGCTCCCCGCTCCTCTGGCAGAACCTCTTCTGGTTCTTCGGACATCCGGAGGTCTACATCATTGTTCTGCCTGCGTTCGGGATGATCAGCGAAGTAATTCCGGTCTTTGCTCGCAAGCAGATCTTCGGCTACAAGGCAATCGCTACCTCGACGATGCTGATCGCCCTGATTTCAATGTTCGTCTGGTTCCATCACCTGTACACGACACCTAGTCCGACGATTGTCTTTGCCCTGTTCATGGTTACAACGCTGCTCGTTGCTATCCCAACCGGTGTCAAGATCTTTAACTGGCTGGCGACCCTATGGAAGGGGTCAATCGTTACGGCCTCGCCGCTTTACTTCGCTGCCGGTTTCCTTTCGGTCTTCGTACTCGGCGGTGTAACCGGGATCTTCCTTGCGGTATTCCCAGTTGACTGGCAGCTGCAGGACACCTACTTCGTGGTCGCACACTTCCACTACACGCTGATGGGTGGCGCGGTCTTTGGAATTCTCGCCGGACTCCATTACTGGTTCCCGAAGATGAGCGGCCGGATGCTCAATGAAAAGCTCGCGAAGGCCTCATTCTGGCTTATTTTTGCTGGCTTCAACATTACGTTCCTTATCCAGCATTCACTTGGCCTCGAAGGGATGCCTCGCAGGATTTACGAGTATGGAGCTAGCACTGGCTGGCAGACTGAAAACTTGATCTCGACGGCTGGATCGTTTGTGCTCTCGCTTGGGCTTTTGCTCGTTGCAATCAACGTCCTTCGTAGCCTCAAGAATGGTGCGGTAGCTGGGCCTGACCCATGGAAGGCGAACACACTCGAGTGGTTTACGCAGTCTCCCCCACCCGCAAATAACTTTGATGTGATCCCGACAGTCCGATCACTTGAACCAATGAAGGACATTCGCGCCGAGCTTGAGGGTTCTGGTCGTGGGGATTCCTGAGATGGAAGCCTCAAGCATCCGCAATGTAGATAGCCAACCGGTTGCTAGCGTCAGGCGTGTTGTTGCCGACTATGTGTCGCTGACGAAGCCAAAGGTTCAGTCGCTCCTACTTCTCACGACGATTGCGACGATGCTGGTGGCAGGTAGCCCGAGTCTTTCACTGATCCTCCTGACCTGCCTTGGCGGCTACCTTTCCGCGGGAGGGGCCGGCGCTGTCAACCACTGGTTCGACCGCGACATCGACGCCAAGATGGAGCGAACAGCCAACCGCCCGGTTGCTGCCGGCCGGATCAGTCCCCGCGCTGCACTCTGCTTTGGGCTGCTCCTCGCAGCGCTGTCATTTGCCGAGCTAACTATCTTCGTCAACCTCCTGGCAGCAGCGCTCGCCTTCTCCGGGTTCCTCGGCTACACACTGATGTACACCGTTTGGCTAAAGCGTTCAACTCCGCAAAACATCGTGATTGGCGGTGCCGCCGGAGCTGTTCCGCCGCTTGTTGGCTGGGCTGCGGTGACCGGCTCACT
>JAPLCG010000049.1 GCA_026392385.1 Solirubrobacterales bacterium | reverse complement strand
TGCACCGGACATGGCCGAGGCTCAGGGCATTCGGTCGGTCGACCTACTGCGCGACGGCATCGTCGACGCCATCGTTCCCGAACTCCCCGATGCAGCCGACGAACCGGCCGCGTTCTCCGGTCGCATCGCCGATGCCATTGTCCGCGAACTACGCGAGCTGTCGACCCTCGAAGCGGCAGCTCGGACTCAGCTTGGTGGTTGGTACGGATCGCTCGTTGATAGCTGGAAGACGCTTCGCATCGACCGCATAGAAAACGCCCTGCCAGCGATGCCGGTTGGCTCGCTTGATCCGGCCGAGCGACCGCTACGGCTCCGGTCGTGGCTCTGGGTAGCCGGCGATCACCGCTCGACGAGTTCGATTGAGGGAGCGATGGCAAGTGGACGTCATGCGGGCGAACAAATTGCCGCCGCCAGCGACGAACCTCGCTGAGCAAACGCATGGCCGGACGGGTTGAATCGGTAACGATCGCAGCAGAGTCCGGCGCTCGACTCGAACATATGACGGCTGTGGTGGCAGTCGCCGGGCGTGGCCTTGAGGGTGACCGGAACTTCAAACCTGCCGACTCGGGGAACGCGCGACGCAACCTGACGCTGATTGAACGCGACGCCTACCAGCACCTCGCATCGCTTGGCATCAACCTCGCCGACGATGACCTACGGCGGAACTTGATCGTGAGCGACATCAAACTGAATGAACTAGTTGGCAGACGCTTTCGGGTTGGCGAGGTTGAGTGTCTCGGCACCGAGCTATGCGACCCCTGTCGCTATATAGAGCGGCGCACGACTGACGGCGTGCTGAAGGGGCTCGTCGAGCGTGGCGGCCTCTGTGCCGAGATTCTTACAAGCGGTCGTATCGCGATCGGCGACAGTGTCGAGGCGATCGACTGAATTGGTCAGACTTCGAACTCACGCCCGCAGTGCGGGCAGACAGTCGCGCCGGACTTGACCATCTTCCGGCAGAACGGGCACCAGTAGCGCCTCGCTACGAGTCCGCTAAATAGGGCGACGGCAATCATCACCCAAAAGGCTCCAGTGACGAACCACTGGCCAAGATCCAGCCAGCTATTGAGGATCGCAGCGACAACTGCTGCCGCAATACCTGAGACCAATGCTCCGCCCCAATAACGGAGCGACAGCATGTTCTGCCAATGGAAGCGAAGCGGCGGCGGCTCCTGCTGGGAATCGCTGCGCTCGATTGTTACGCGCCCATTGCCATTGCTGTGCCCATTGCCGTTGCCATTCGAAGGTTCGGTAGGTAGATCTCCGCGTGGGTCGCTAGCGCTCACAGCGTCGCAGTCGTGCGGCTAGCGACCAACCTGACAGAGATCAGCTGAACCACTCGGGGCTAACTCCAGGCCGCCATTTGATGTTGCAACCGATTGATGGCAACTGAGTGGCAATCGGCGGTTGGCCGGCCAGCGCCGCTTCAACCGCTTCGCGAAGGTCGGCGCCGGTCACAGCCTCACCATTGCCGGGCCGAGCAGCATCGAAGCGGCCTCTGTAGGTGAGACGCAAATCACGATCGAATACATAGAAGTCCGGAGTACATGCGGCCCGATAGCTGAGTGCGACCTGCTGACTTTCGTCATATAGATAAGGGAAGCGGTAGCCGCGCAGCCCCGCCTCCTCAGCCATCGCTTCCGGCGCATCGTCGGGGTAGCTGTCAGCGTCGTTTGAGTTGATCGCCACAACCGCGACACGCTTTGCAATCAGTTCGTCGGCAAGCGAAGCGAATCGGTCGGCGATCAGCTTGACGTAGGGGCAGTGGTTGCAGATGAATGCAACAACAACCGCATCAGCGCCCTCGGCGATCGACTCGAGCGAGCGAATTTCTCTACTCGTGTCTGGCAGTTGGAAGCTCGGAGCAGCAGTACCCAGCGCGAGCATCGTTGACTCAACGGCAGTCATCAGTTTGCGTCCTCAACCATTGGTTACAGATTATTGCCGACCCGCTTGTCAGGTTCCCGACCATGCCGACGACTGCTCCAATAATGCGTGATCAAGAGTCCCCTTTCGGCGAGCGACAGGCGAGAGCAATTATTCGCGATCAGCGGCTGACACTTACCCGGCCCCCGATGTTTTTGCAGGCACGACGAACACTCAGCTACTCGTCGGCTTTGCGGGATGCAGGCACGACACTCTGCGACCTCGAGATGCACCGCAGCGAGCTGGCCAGCGAACTGCTTGTTCGATTTGTGCCTGAGGGCTCAGAGAGCGACTCGGCCGTTGAGACGCTGCTCGCATGGGCTGAACTGGCTGGCTTCGACAGAGTCTGGCTTCCCGATCGAATCGTTGAACTTGACTGCAGCCTTGTTCCCGATCCAAGCGATCTTCAGCAGATTCCCTGCCCAACCTGTGGCGTTGAAGCTACGGAGTTGACCGCTGCCGATGAGATTGCGACGATGCGCCGTCGTGGTCACCAACCGCGATTTTGCCCAGTCTGTGGTGCCCGTACCCCTGAGCGGGTCGCTACGCGTCAGGACCGCTCTACTACGTAGATGGCTCCGGGCGCGAGCAGGTTTGGGCGCAGCCCGGCAAGCCCGCCAGCAGGTCGGTGGTTTGCGTTGAGTGGGATCCTCTGTTTGACGCTCAATCCACACTCGGCTGCGAGATCTTCAAAGTCGCCAAGCGTGCAGAGGTGGATGTTCGGCGTTTCGAACCACGGATGAGGCAGTTCAGCGCTAGCCGGCATACGACCGCGCGACAGCAGCTCAAGCCGAAGTCGCCAATAACCAAAGTTTGGGAGTGAAACAACTCCCAACTTGGCAACACGTGCCATCTCGCGAAGCGCGAGCTCAGGCCGATGCAATGCCTGGATCGTTTCCGAAAGGACAACGACATCCACCTCATCGCGTTCGACGCCTTCAAGGCCGCTATCAACATCCTCTTGAACGACCGGCACTCCACGAGCGAGACAGCCGTAAAAGCCCTCGTCGCTCAGCTCTACCCCCCAGCCGCTGCAACTGCGAGCCGCGATCAACTCGGCAAGCAGCTCGCCATCACCGCAGCCGAGGTCAAGCACGCGCGAGCCGACTGGGACCAGGCCGGCAACGAGTTGAAGATCGGGTCTAAGCGACATCGACTACTGCTCCTCAAGCAGTCGGTTGAGGAAGGTCTGGACGGTGCGGTGGTATTCGGGAATCTCGAGCAGGAAGGAATCGTGACCCCACGGCGACTCGATCTCTCTAAAGCTGACCTGTGCTCCAGCTCGCGCCAAGGCACGTTGGATAACTCGTGAGTGACCGGTATCAAAGCGCCAATCTGAATCAAAGCTGACAACAAGAAAGCGCGTTACAAGCTGTTTCATTCGCTGGAAGGCTTCCGGTTCGGAGAACGGGTCGAAACGATCCATCATCCGGCTGAAGTAGAGGTAGGTGTTTGCGTCGAAGCGATCAAGGAAGCTCAGCCCCTGATGGCGCAGGTAGCTCTCGACTTGGAAGTCAACATCGAAGTCGCTCTCAGCAACACCAGGTTCAACCGGTGGCGCATCAGGATCCTGGCGTCGGCGTCCAAACTTCTGTCGCATTGCCTCCTCAGAGAGGTAGGTGATGTGCGCAGTCATCCGAGCAAGGGCAAGACCGAGTTCAGGGCCGCGCTCACGTCCGTAGAAGTCTCCCCCGTTGAAGTCAGGGTCGCGCATGATTGCCTCGCGGGCAACCGCTGAGAAGGCGATGTTTTGGGCGGTCAGCCGCGACGATGCGCAGATCAATGCCGCTCCACCAATCTCCTCCGGATAATCAAGCGCCCACTGAAGTGCCTGCATGCCACCGAGTGAACCACCGACGACAGCCATTGGCCGTTCAATCCCAAGGTGTTCAAGCAGCCGCCTGTGGACAGTCACTAAGTCACGAACTGAGAGTGCGGGGAACCGCAGTCCGTAAGGCTGACCAGTGGCCGGGTCGATTGAGGATGGGCCGGTTGTCCCCTGGCAGCCGCCGAGCAGGTTCGGAACTACAACGAAACAGCGATCGGTATCAACCGGTCGGCCAGGGCCAATCAGGTTGTCCCACCAGCCACGGCGCTCAGGGTCGCCGTGATGGCCAGCCGCATGGGCATCAGCCGTCAGGGCATGGCAGATGAAGACCGCGTTGGAGCGATCTTCATTCAGTTCCCCATAAGTCTCAAACGCAACTTCAACCGGCGCCAGCTGGCGGCCAGAGCCGAGCAGTAGCGGGCGCTCCGCAGTGAAGAGCTCCGCTCGCTGCGTCTCGACGAGGCCAATGGCCTCGCCGGGTTCGATCACGCCTCGGCGGGAACGCCCGCCTTTGCGAGCGCCTGGTCAAGGTCGGCGATCAAATCATCAATATGTTCGATTCCGACGGAGAGCCTCACAGTGTCAGGTGTTACACCTGCAGCGGCGAGTTCCTCCTCATTGAGCTGCGAGTGCGTCGTCGAAGCGTTGTGAATTGCGAGTGATTTGGCGTCACCGATGTTTGCCAGGTGGCTGAACAGTTCGAGCGACTCAATCAGCTTCTTGCCTGCCTCCATGCCACCCTTAACACCGAATGTGACAAGTGCGCCGTAGCCATTGTTCAGCACTCGATCGGCTGTCGCCTTGTAATCCGATGACTCAAGGCCGGGGTATGAAACCCAGTTGACAGCATCGTGACCCTCGAGGTGCTTGGCAATCGCAAGCGCGTTCTCGGCGTGGCGCTCAATCCGAAGCGGCAGCGTCTCGATCCCCTGCAGAAGCAGGAAGGCGTTGAATGGTGAGAGCGCGGCGCCAGTGTTACGCAGCAACACCGTCCTAACGCGACCGATGTAAGCGGCAGGCCCAAGTGCATCCGACCAGACAACACCGTGGTAGGACGGGTCAGGCTTTGTCAGACCGGGGTAACGGTCGGAGTTAGCAACCCAATCAAAGTTGCCTGAGTCAACGACGATTCCGCCGATCGATGTTCCGTGACCACCCATGAACTTGGTCAGCGAGTGAACGGCGATGTCTGCACCAAGGTCAAGCACACGGCACTGAATCGGCGTTGGGACCGTGTTATCAACGACGAGCGGCAGGCCTTGAGCGTGAGCCGCTTCAGCCCAGGCTGGAATGTCGAGAACATTCAGCCTCGGGTTACCAATCGTCTCGCCGAACACAAGCTTCGTGTTCTCATCGGCAAGCCGCTCAACGGCTCCTGGATCATCAGCATCTGCCCAACGAACTTCAATCCCATACTGCGGAAGCGTGTGCGCAAACAGGTTGTAAGTACCGCCGTAGAGCTGCGATACGGAGATGATGTTGTCACCTGATCCACAGACGTTGAGCACGGAGTATGTGACGGCAGCCTGACCTGACGCTACGGCTACTGCGCCAATTCCACCTTCGAGCTGGGCGACGCGCTGCTCAAGTACATCGGTCGTGGGATTCATGATCCGCGTGTAGATGTTGCCCGGTACCGCAAGAGCGAAAAGGTCGGCAGCGTGCTGGGTGTCATCAAAGACATAGGAGGTCGTCTGGTAGATCGGAACGGCCCTCGAGTTAGTCGTCGGATCAGGCTCCTGGCCTCCGTGGAGGGCAACTGTCTCTGCGTGCTCGGTGCTCATAATCAGGTTTTCTGTGCTCTTTCTCGATTTGGGAACAGCGTCTGAAAGTAAAATAGCCTAAAAGGGGTCAGCTTTGCGTACTGCGGCCGGATTACCCGTTTTAAGGCACAATGTTGGCGTGCAAACGGCTCGGCTTCCCCAGCTATCAATCATCGTGATTGCAGCGATCGCACTCGCACTGCCAACTGCTGCTGCAGCTGAGCCGCCAACACCTACGCGTGGGATCGCTCTAACAGTGGACACAATCGCCAGGCAGTCACCCTCAGCCGATGCAAAGGCGGTGGCAAGAGTCCCAGCACTAACGCCGCTGACTGGTCAGCGGATGGTGCTGCCCGGGATCGGCCGTCGAACAACAGAGAGCGGCAGTTGGATACGAGTCAGCCTGGGGATCCGTCCAAACGGCTCGACCGGCTGGGTGCCAGCAAAGGCTGGAAAACTCGTGCCACTCGACTGGTCGATCCGAGTTGACCTCGCAAGGCGACAGCTTGTCGTCCGGCACCACTGGCGAGTTGTCAAGCGGATCACCGTCGTCGTAGGCGCTGAAAGCACACCAAGTCCAACTGGCAGGTTCTTCGTCGTTGAACATGTCCGACTCGGCACGAGTTGGTCGCCAAACGGCTGGGCGCTCGCGCTTTCAGCCTTTTCGAACATTCTTCGCCACTACGACGGCGGCGAAGGCCAGGTCGCCCTGCACGCCCGAGGCACTCTCCGTGGTGCGCTCGGCAGCGCTTCATCTCACGGATGCGTCAGGCTTCCTGATGCGATCGCCGCGTGGCTTGCTCGCTGGGTTCCCAACGGCACTCCGGTTCGGATCTTCTAGCGCCGCATGGCACTGCGGGGAGCGGGAGCGACGGGACTCGAACCCGCGACCTCCGGCGTGACAGGCCGGCGCTCTAACCAACTGAGCTACGCCCCCGGGACCGCGGCGAGCCTAGCGCAATAGACCCACTACACGACGGCTGCGGGTTCCGGCCGTAGACTCAGTGCTGTGTCAACCAGCGTTAACAACGGCAAGCGTGAGCGGCCGAAGCAGCAGCCAATCGTCCGCCCGGCGGGGCTGACCCACTCACCGATCAAGCGCCTGAAGCGGGAATTCCTTGCCGAGCACAGGCGGGAGGGCCCCTATCCACCGGGCCTGCTTAAGCCATCGCTCGGCCGCACAATTGGGTTCGCGAAGGACCCACTCCCGATCCTGCTCGACAGTTACGAACGCTTCGGGCCGGTGTTCACGCTGAGAATCATGAGCGTGCCAGTCGTCTTCATGCTCGGCCCTGAGGCAAACCACTTCGCGCTCGTCTCAAACGCCGACCGCTTCAGTTGGCGTGAAGGGTCAATGGGTGATCTGACCGCACTGCTCGGTGATGGCCTGCTGACAACCGATGGCCCGTACCACCGTCGCGGTCGCAAGATCATGCTGCCTGCCTTTCACCGTGACCGAATAGCGCGATCTGGCGAGCTGATCGTTGAGGAGGCATCTGCAGCGGTTAGCCAGCTGTCCCCCGGCACCAACCTTGACATCTACGACTGGACGCGCACACTCGCACTGCGAATAGCAATGCGAGCACTATTCGGCTTTGACCCGGATGACCGCGAGCACGCTGCAGCTGAGCAGTTTGAGACGGCACTCGGCTACTTTGGCCGTGACTACTTCGTTCAGCTGCTGCGCGGACCACGGACACCATTCGGTCGCCTTGAGAGCTCCCGCAAACAACTTGACCGGCTGATCTATTCCGAAATCTCACGCCGCCGTTCGGAGGGAGCAGCCGCTGCCGAGCAGAGCGGCGACCTGCTCGGCCTGCTGCTTGCGACGACCAGCGCCGATGGCGACAGCCTCAGCGACGAGGAAATCCGCGACCAGGTGATGACGCTTCTGTTTGCTGGTCATGACACGACCACATCAACGGTCACATTCATGCTCTACGAGCTTTCCCGTAACCCAGAGGCGCTCGCCAAAGTTCTCAATGAACTCGATCAGAAGCTGGCTGGCCGCCCTCCTACACCGGCTGACCTGACCGGCACAGAGTTGCCAGAGCTTGAAATGGCACTTGATGAAACGCTTCGCCTCTACCCGCCGGCGTGGATCGCTCCGCGCCGAACAGTTGGCAGCTTTGAATGTGCCGGCGTGTCAGTCCCGGGTGGGATCCAACTCAGCCTCTCATCGTGGGCAAGCCATCACCTGCCAGATGTATGGCCGGACCCAGAGGAGTTCAAGCCAGAGCGATTTACTCCCGAAGCAAAAGCCTCACTCGCGAAAGGCGCCTACATTCCGTTCGGCGGTCGATCCTCGATGCCCGCGATGTTGAAAAGATTGCCACCGTATTCGGGGATGAGGCTGTCACCGCGCTAGGCGGTTCAGCGAGCTACAGCAGGTAGCTAGCTTGCGACCTTTTGAAGGTAAGCGACGAGCGAATCGATCTGATCTGCCGAGAGTGTCTTTGAGAAGGTGGCAGGCATGATGTTTGCTGCGTAGCCGGCCTGAATCTCAGCATTTGGATTAACGATTGACTTCTTGATCATTGCGGCTGGGTCAGCACCGACTCCTTCAAGCGAAGGTCCGATCTTGCCAACGCTGCCAGCCGCCTTCAGTACATGGCAGGCGCCACAACCGGCGCTGACGAAGACTTTGCCGCCTGCATCAGCAGGGTCAGCCTTAGCTGTTGGCTCAGCGCCAGCAGCGCCAGCAGCGCCAGCAGCGCCGTCGGCCGGAGCCATTGACTGGCCGGGCTGGGGAACAACTCCCACAACATTCTCCGGACGTGGCGTTGGGTTGTCGAACCTGACGGCCGTACCGATTGCAAGGCCAACGGTGGCGATAACGAGTACAGCCGTGATTCCACCGATCGCCCATGTCGCACCGGACGAAGTTGGGAAGGTCTTGCGGGCAATTCCTAAGCCGCCGATCGTTACCGCCCAGAGTGCGAGCAGGCCCGCAGCAAGGTAGAACGGCAGATGCTCGCCGGAGGAACCGGCCTCGGTGGCAATCAGAAGAGCACTCATCGGATCGCGAGCCTACCGGAAGCGCAGGCTGTGGCGAAGTCGCGCGCCTGTGTAAGGTTGCCGCAATGCCTTTAAAGCCCATTGTCGCAGCAGTTATCGCAGTCGCCGTCTCCGCGTTTGCAATCGCCTGTGGTGGCACTTCGGACAGCGAGAAAATCACTTCGCTAGTCAATGAGTACGTCGCATCATTTGCCGCCCACGATGGCAAGAAGGCCTGCGCATCCCTGACCCCGCAAGCCCAAAGGCGCGTGCAGCTGACCGCCGGGATCCTGCGTGGCAGCGACTGCGCGGCAACGCTTGCAGCTGTAAGCCGATTGCCAACCGGCGATGCCGCGCGACGGATCGCAGGCTTCCACGCAGGCAAGGTCGTGATTGACGGCAACGAGGCCGGCGTAATCATTGAGCCTGCCGCTCCGACCGCCAAGCCAACGCGGGTCGTCAAAGTTAATGGCAAGTGGTTGATTGACGGTTCAGTGACCGTCAGCCGCTAACCGCCGCCGCATATCCAAGTGCGACTAGCCGTCGCTGCTCAATCTGCAGGTAATCGCATTTCTAATCAGGCTAGGGCCGGACCTGATTGGTCCTTGGTAGTTACGCTTCCAAAGATGAGCGAAACAAACCGTCGTCTACTGCTGAAGACGCGCCCCGAGGGTCGCGTCAAGAACTCCGACTTCGACCTTGTCGAAGAGGCTGTCCCCGAGATCAGCGATGGCGAAGCTCTGATCCGCACAACTTGGATCTCCCTCGACCCGACTAATCGTGTCTGGATGGCTGACCAACCCGGCTACCTGCCACCGGTTGCGATCGGCGAAGTAATGCGCTCGGGCGGTCTTGGACGCGTAGTCGCGTCAAAGAGCCCGAACTACGAAGTAGGCCAACTGGTCAACGGGTTTACCGGCTGGCAGGAATATGT
>JAPLCG010000003.1 GCA_026392385.1 Solirubrobacterales bacterium | reverse complement strand
GCCTCCGGGAGCTCGTATGCGCATCGCGCTGTCCGGTCTGACGATGGCTGAGTACTTCCGTGACCGTGAGGGTCAGGATGTGTTGCTGTTCATCGACAACATTTTCCGCTTCGTTCAGGCTGGTTCAGAGGTCTCCGCTCTGCTCGGACGGATGCCTTCGCAGGTTGGTTACCAGCCCACCCTTGAAACGGAAATGGGTCAGTTGCAGGAGCGGATTACCTCAACCCGCCAGGGTTCAGTCACCTCGGTGCAGGCAATTTATGTTCCTGCCGACGACCTCACCGACCCGGCTCCAGCATCGGTGTTCGCCCACCTCAACGCGACCACCGTGCTCTCGCGGTCAATCGCGGAGAAGGGCATTTACCCTGCCGTTGATCCACTTGACTCAACATCGAGGATTCTCAAGGCCGATGTGCTCGGTGACGAGCACTTCGCCGTTGCCAATGAGGTCAAGGAGACACTTCAGCGCTACAAGGAGCTGCAGGACATCATCGCGATTCTCGGTATTGACGAGCTCTCCGATGAGGACAAGATCGCCGTCCAGCGTGCTCGCAAGATCGAGCGTTTCCTTTCGCAGCCGTTCAACGTTGCTGAGGCGTTCACCGGAACTCCGGGCGAGTATGTGCCGATCGCTGAAACTGTCCGTGGCTTCAAGGAGATCCTTGAGGGTCGTCATGATGATCTTCCCGAGCGCGCATTCCTGCTCAAGGGAAGCATTGACCAAGTAATCGCAGCAGCTGCCAAGGAGTAACTGGCCCTGATGTCAAAGACACGCTTTCAGGTTGAGATTCTGACTCCCGAAGGGAGTGTCTTTGACGACGAGGTCGAGATGATCTCGACTCGTACATCGGTTGGTTCGATTGGTGTACTCGCAAACCACACTCCGATCCTCGCGATGCTTGATCCCTGCGAGCTGCGCCTGCATCGCAGTGAGGGCGAGGTATTGAGGTTTGCCCAAGGTGAGGGGTACATGCAGGTTGGTGGTAATCGGGCGATGCTGCTGCTTGAGGATGCGGTGCCTGCGGCAGAGCTCAACGCGGCCGAGTTGAAGGCCAAGCTTGATGAGAGTCGGGCTCAATTGCAGGAAGCAGAACAGGACTCAGAGAAGCAGCGCGCCGCTCAGCGCGAAGTTCGGCGACTTGAGGCCTTCCTGCTCGTTGCTGAAGCATCCTGACCCGCCTGACTGTCCTGCGGGCGTGGCCGAGTTCGCCGGTATCGTGGCACTTTGATGGTTGACGAACAGCTGATCGCCGAGCGCCTAATTGCATGCGATTCCTCACGCGGTGAAGGGATTGAGCAGGCGGCTGGGTTCATCAGTGGCTGGCTCTCCTCACGGGGAATTGAGGTTGAACGACTTGAGCATCGCGGCCTGCCGGTTTTGATTGCTCAGGTTGGTGCAGGATCTGACGCGCTGCCGCAGGTGGTTCTGCATGGTCATCTGGATGTAGTGCCCGGCCCTTCAGAGCAATCTGTTCCCCGAATTGATGATGATCGCCTTGTTGGGCGCGGCGCCTCCGACATGACGGGTGGGCTCGCAGCGATGCTCTGCGCTGCCGCTGATCTGGCCGATGATCCTGCCGCGCGTGTGCAGCTCGTGATCGTTCCTGATGAGGAGGCCGAGGAGATCGACGATCGCGCCACCGATGAACTCGTAGCGAGCGGCAAAGTTGGCGGCGATTTTGCGATTACCGGCGAGCCAACAGACCTACATGTCGGTGTTGAGGCCAAAGGCGTTCTTTTGATGGACCTTGAAGTAGCAGGGCGGAGTGCGCACGGAGCTACGCCATGGCTTGGCGAAAACGCTGTCTTACGGGCGCTTGACACATTCCGCTCAATCGAGTCGCTGTCCTTCGCACGCGAGAGCTCCGAGACCTTTGATCGACCCTCGATCAACCTTGGGCGGATTGCTGGTGGCGATGCTCCAAACCGCGTTCCGGACTTATGCCACTTGACAGTCGATATTCGTTATCTGCCAGGCCAAGATCCGCGTCAAATCGCCGCAGCGGTTGACGCGCTGGAGGGGGTTCGGATCGTACGGACGTTTGAGCGGCCGCCAGCATGGGTTTCGCGCAGCGACAGATTTGTTGTTGCGCTCTGCGAGGCCGCGGCTCGCGCTGTTGGTGGCGAGGCACTTTCCGTTGGTCGGGACGGAGCATCTGACGCAGTTGCATTTCTTGCCGCTGGCATTCCTGCCGTCGAGTTCGGCCCGATTGGCGGCGGCCACCATGGCCCAGAGGAATGGGTATCAATCAGCTCCCTTGCGGCGATGCGTTCGGCATTGACGGCATTCATCCGTTCCCTTCCAGTTGGCGGCAGGGTGTCGGGATCGTCTGGCGCAGCGGCGGGTGGGGTAGGAGGGTGAGCGTTTCGTTGCCCCCAAAGAAGCCGCGCACAGGCCTTAAGGCGGCGCTCGCGGCGCTGATTGTTATTTCACTTACTGCCACTGCGACGGCCACGGCAGGTCTGCTTGAGGTCCAGCGGTTCGTTGACGACCTGAACACGGGACAGAAGCTTGATCTGGCGCCGGGCGTGATCTCGACTGCTGAAGTTGGCCGTCCGCAGACGATTCTGCTGCTCGGTTCCGATCACAGATTTACAGCTGGTAAGAACGATGCCCGCTCCGACACGATCATGCTCGTGCGTCTGAATGCCGATTCAGACGGCACTCGGATAATGAACATCCCGCGCGATCTCAAGGTTGATATTCCGGGCAAGAACGGCGGTTTCACGACCGACAAGATCAACGCTTCGTATGCCTATGGTGGGCCGGCGCTTACGACCAAAGTCGTGAAGAAACTGCTCGGTATTGACATCAACCATGTGATCAATGTCAATTTCAGCGGGTTTCACCAGGCCGTTGACTACATCGGCTGCGTCTGGACCGACATTGATCGCAGCTACTTCAATGACAACAGCACCGCCGGTTACGGTCAGGGGTACGCGGTCATCAACATTCCGGCCGGATACCAGAAGCTCTGCGGGTCGCAAGCGCTTGACTATGTTCGCTTCCGCCATATGGACACCGACATAGTCCGAAGTGCAAGGCAGCAGGACTTCGTTCGCCAAGCCCGGCAGCAGTACGGCGCCCAGCAGGCAGTGCAGAGCCGCCATGAGCTGACGAAGATCTTCTCCAAGTATGCGCAGAGCGATGAGCAGCTGCATTCGGTTGATGCCCTGCTCAAGTTGCTGACGCTGGTTGCGTTCTCGTCGCAGAAGCCGGTAGTGAGCGTGCCGTTCCCAGCGATTCTTCCCAGCAGCCCGAAAGACCCTTATGTGACAGCCAACCGGGGCCCTTTGCATCAAGCGGTGGGCAAGTTCCTAAGCGAGGGCGGCGAACAGCCTTCGAATCGGAAGGGGCCGAGGAAATCTAGTAAGCCAGCTGCGCCTGCGCCTGTTCACGACGATTTCGCGGCGGCAAAGATCCAAGCTGACTATCTGCAAGGTGTTGGTATTCCGGTCTATGTACCGAAGGTAATGCCAAATGGCTCGCGCTTTATGGGGCCCGAGCGAGGAAAGTACCCGCGCGCCTATCAATTGCGCGACGACGACAAGAAGCTTCAAGTTGCATATCGAATTGTCGGAACAACAAACGGTACGGGCCAATTCTTTGGTGTCCAGGGGACCTCGTGGAAGAACCCTCCGCTGCTCTCAGAGCCAACTGCGAAGAAGCAACTCAAGGACGGAAGGACACTTCTGTTGTTCGGCGACGGTAAACGCCTCCGCTTCGTTGGGTTCAAGACAAAGGCCGGCTCGTATTGGGTATCTAACACCCTGACTGAGGATCTGAGCAATCAAACGATGCTGGCAATCGCGCAGTCTCTCGTGCCGGTCACGCGGTAGTCGCGGTCTGCCGATAGCCTTCGCCCGACAATGGCAGATAGAGAACCAATTGCGGTAATCGGTACCGGCTATGTCGGGCTCGTCACAGGGGTTGGCTTTGCCCAGCTGGGCAACGATGTTTGGTGCGTTGACATTGACGCTGACAAGATCGCCCGCCTTGAACGCGGAGAGGTGCCGATACATGAACCAGGGCTTAG
>JAPLCG010000109.1 GCA_026392385.1 Solirubrobacterales bacterium | reverse complement strand
GCGACAAGTTCAGATATTGGCGGAGACAGCTCTTATTTCGTGACCCGTCAGGCAATCTATGCGCTGCTTGGACTACTGGTTGCGGCTGGTTTGGCCAAGCTCGACTATGGGGTTTTGCAGGGTGCGCGGCGCGGGGCTTGGTGGCTGCTAATCGTCAGCAATATCTCGGTGTTCGTACTCGCCGGAAGCACTCGAGGCTCGCACCGTTGGATCAGCCTGCCGTTCTTCCAGCTCCAGCCTTCCGAACTAGGCAAGGCGCTGCTTGTCGTCGCCCTCGCTGGGTTTGGAGTTGAGTTCGCGAAGCGAGTCGATGATCCGCGAGTGACAGCACGACTGCTCGGTATGGCAATGCTGCCAGCAGCGATTGTTGCCCTCCAACCCGACCTCGGAACTGCGCTGGTCTATATGGCGATTGCGGTGATGATCCTTGTTGCCTGCGGTACTCCATTCCGCCACCTGCTGGCGATAGCCGCTGGAGGGTTAACGATTGTGGTGCTTGTACTCGCGGTTCTGCCGGTCGCCGGAGTCAATGTTCTGCGGCCTTACCAAGTCGAGCGGCTCACCGGGTTCATCAATCCGTCGAGCGATCCAGCCGCTGCGACCTATCAAGTCAACCAATCGCTGATAGCGATCGGTGCCGGCCAACGACTCGGCCGTGGGGAGGCGGGAGCAAGCCAAACCGGACTTGACTTCCTTCCTGAGCATCACACAGACTTCATCTTCGCCGTGATCGGAGAGCGCTGGGGTTTTGTCGGCGCTGCGATCGTGCTGTCCTTATATGCACTGCTGTTATGGCGAGCGATGCGAATGGTCCTGCTAGCGCGGGATATGTTCGGTTCGCTGCTGTCGGCTGGAATCGTCGCGATTCTGGGCTTTCAGGTGTTTGTAAACGTCGGCATGACCCTCGGGGTTATGCCAATAACCGGAGTACCGCTCCCGCTTCTTAGTTATGGAGGCTCCTCGGTGCTCGTCACATTTATCTGTCTCGGACTCCTTCAGTCCGTCCACCTCCGTGCGGCACATCCTGCCGATGCGGCTGTGCGGGCAAGGGTTCGAATCTAAAAACAAGGAAGATGGTCAATAGCAATGAGAAAACATGTACTAGTCAGTTCAGATCTCGCCGAAACGCGTGTAGCCCTGCTCGAAGCCGATGGCACGATCCAGGAGCCACCAGCTGGACCGGCAAACCGCGTGCAGACCGGATTCAAAGTGGCTGAGATATACCTTGAGCGGCGTTCAACAAGGTCAATTGCAGGCAATGTCTATAAGGGCAAGGTCGACAACGTAGTCACTGGACTCGAAGCAGCCTTTGTCGATATTGGCCTTGAGAAGAATGGCTTCCTTCACGTGGATGACATCGTCATGCCAGGCGTTGAGGTGCAGAAGCGTGGCCGTGGAACCGGCAAGGGCAGCAAGATCTCTGAGCTCCTCAAGCCTGGACAGGAGATCACGGTTCAGGTAGTCAAGGATCCACTCAAGTCAAAGGGAGCTCGACTCTCGATGGAAATCGCTATCCCTGGCCGCTTCCTTGTCTTTTCTCCACAGGGAGAGGGACTCGGCGTTTCGCGACGCTTGGAAGATCGCGAACGCGAGCGGCTGCGCCGCGCTGTCAAAAAGATCGAGGTTCCAAGTGGAGGCGTGATCATTCGAACGGCCGCTCATGGTGCAAAGGCCGAGGATCTTGGTCGTGAGCTTCCTTATCTCTACAAACTCGCAGAGGTACTTGAGAATCGTGTGGCTGAGACAACGGCTCCGGCGCCGGTCTTTCAGGAAGCAGACCTGCCTGTTCGCGTTATTCGCGACATCGCCTCCGAGGACTTCGAAGTTGCAACCGTTGATGATCAGAAGCAGTACGACCGACTTGTTTCGTTCTTCACAAGGACGGCGCCAGAGCTGGTTGATCGCGTGCAGCTTTGGGAGGGAGAGGGATCGATGTTTGAGGCCTACAAGATCGACAAGGCTCTTGACTCGACGCTTTCAAATCGAATCGACCTTCCGAGTGGGGGGTATCTAGTCATCGACTACGCCGAAGCGCTGACAGTTATTGATGTCAACTCCGGATCGTTCGTTGGACGTGGCCGAGGTGCTCGACTTGAGGACACGATCACTAAGACCAACCTTGAAGCAGCCGATGAAGCGGTTCGCCAGCTTCGCTTGCGCGACATTGGCGGAATCATCGTCATTGACTTCATCGATATGGCTCGTGCGAGGAATCGCGACGCTGTCCTGAAGACGCTTAGATCAGCTCTTGGCAAGGATCGTACGAAGACTTTCGTGGTTGAAATTTCACCGCTCGGCTTGGTCGAAATGACACGCCAGAACGTGACCGATGGAGTCCGCGAGATCATGACTCGTCACTGCAAGGTCTGCAATGGAGAGGGAGTGGTGCGCAGCGAAGAGACGATTGCGATCGACTTCGCTCGCCAACTTCGCGAGATCGCCGCTAAGCATCCAGAGGCTGAGGCATTCCTTCTACAGATCAACTCCCGCGTGACAGCTGAATTCACAGGCCAGGGCGGCTGGATGCTCGCCGGTTTGGAGCAAACGACCGGAAAACGGTTCTTCTTTGAAGGCTCGGAGGGCTTGCCGACCGACCATCTCGATGTTCTGCTTGCCGGCACGGTCGCCGAGGTTGAGGAGCGTGCCGTCCCATTCAGGGCTGGCGAAGAGGTCTTCGTCGAGCTGACCGAACCTCATATGTTCAAGGCCGGAGATGCAGTTGCAAAGATCGATGGATACATCGTCGCTGTGAAGGACGGCGGTGGTCGAATTGGCAGCCGCGTAATGGTCAGAATCGAGTCAGCGGGCCGCAATGAGGCTGAAGCGGTGATCGTTCCTTCAGGGGCGGATTCGGAGCAGGCAGGCGTCGGCGGCCGCGAGACGGTATCTTGAGAGACTGCGAATCGCGCGGATTGATTGCGCGGGGCGCAGAAACCCTCTTGAGAAGCCTAAGTCTGGACTGAGAATATGTACGCAATCGTTAAAACAGGTGGAAAGCAGTACAAAGTCGAACAGGGTCAAACCCTGCTCGTTGAGCGCCTGCATGTCGACGAGGGACAGACGGTTTCGCTTGAGCCTTTGATGATTCGTGGCGAAGGTGAAGCAGTGACGATTGACGCCGCCGGGCTAGCGAAGGCCAAGGTTGAAGCAAAAGTCGTTGCCCACGAACGCGGGCCAAAGCTGCGAGTCGTGAAGTTCAAGCCAAAGCGCGGATACCGTCGGCGCAATGGCCATAGGCAGGAGTTGACCCGCATTGAGGTTACATCCGTTGGCCTTGGGGCTGGAAGCACAGCCGCGAAGCCAAAGGCAGCAGCAGCACCTAAAGCTGCGGACAAGCCAAAAGCTCCAGTAGAGAGCAAGGCCGCCGTAGAAACGCCTGCGTCCGAGAAGGAGGACTGAGATGGCACATAAGAAGGGACTCGGTTCCAGTCGCAATGGTCGCGACTCAAACTCAAAGCGTCTTGGCGTCAAGGTCTTTGCCGGTGAAATTGTTACCGGCGGCGAGATCATCGTCCGTCAGCGTGGTACTCGCTTCAAGCCAGGCAATGGATGCGGGATCGGTCGTGACGACACGATCTACGCAAAGGCAGCTGGAACGGTTGTCTTCAGTCGCGGTTGGGCTGGGCGTAAGATCTCAGTCGTAGCTGAAGACCAAGCCTAGTCGTCTGGTTCGATCCCTCAGGCGCTAAAGCGCCTGTTCAACAGGTCGAATCAGGATCTCATTTACATCGACATGCGCTGGCTGCGAGAGCGCCCAGATCACTGCTCCAGCTATATCGCTATCGGTCAATGGCTGCTCGAAGGGGCCCTTGTTGTCGTCCCAGAACGGTGTAGCGACGACGCCTGGCTCAATCAAGGTGACTCGCATTCCAGACCCGACGACTTCGCCACGGACCGACTCCGCCATTCCGGTTACTGCCCACTTGGTAGAGGAGTAGAGCGACCCAGGAATCGCTCTGCGGCCCGCTACGGATCCGGTCAGGAGCAGGTGGCCCTTTGAGGCTCGGAGAGCCTCAAGGCTGGCTCGCACTGTCAGCGCCGCGCCGTAAACATTCGTGAGGATCATCTCGCGCCAAGCCTCGGGTGTTGAGGCTGTAAATCCGCCAGGGCCGCCGAAGCCTGCATTTGCAAATACGGCGTCCAACCTGCCGAAATCGTCAGTTGCTAATGCAACTGCCCGTTGCTGGTCATCCCAAGACGTGACATCGCAGGTGACGGCGAGTGCTCGTTCGGGGCCACCTAAGTCGCTCGCCAACTGGTCAAGCTTCTCTCGGCTTCGGGCAGCCAGTACGAGTCTGTAGCCAGCCTCAGAGGCGGCGCGGGCGGTCGCTGCTCCGATCCCAGTGGAGGCTCCGGTGATTAGTAAAACTGGCGATGTAGGCATCTCTGGCTCCTGTTTGTCTTGAGTGCTGCGATTCTCTATGAAGACATGTTGAACGATCAGGCAAATATCAGCGTCAAAGCCGGCGGTGGCGGCGACGGTTCGATGAGTTTCCGTCGCGAGGCTCATGTGCCTCGCGGTGGTCCGGACGGTGGTGATGGCGGCCGCGGTGGCGAGATCATGCTGATCTGCGACGGGAACCTGCGTGATCTCTCGGCCTTTCATCGACGGCGCGTATTTGAGGCTGGTCGAGGCGGGCATGGCAAGGGAAAGAATCAACATGGTGCCGATGGAGAATCTTTGGAGATTCGAGTTCCACCCGGAACAATCGCCGAGTTAGATAACGGAACAAGACTGGACCTAGTGGTACCGGGCACGGCCATCGATGTCGCCCGTGGCGGTAAGGGCGGGCGTGGTAACGCTCATTTCGCAACAGCTACCCGGCAAGCACCTAAGTTCGCGGAGCGAGGGCTGAGCGGCGATGCTCATGAGATTGAACTGCGGCTCAAACTACTTGCGGATGTTGGGCTAGTTGGCCTGCCGAACGCAGGGAAGAGCTCTCTGCTCGCAGCTCTTACCCGTGCGCAGCCCAAGGTGGCTGGTTATCCATTTACAACTCTGCAACCAGTTCTCGGCGTGCTCGAGAGCGATGATCGTCAGCTGGTTATTGCCGACATTCCGGGGCTGATCGAAGGAGCTAGCGACGGGGCCGGACTGGGGCATGACTTTCTCGCTCATGTTGAACGGACGAGATTGCTCGTGCACGTTCTGGACTTAGCGCCGCTCGATGGCACTGACGACGCTTCCACGGGTCCTCGCTCTGAGCAAATCCGACTTAGTGACACCGGAGGCTGCGGCAGCAGCGGCGGCTGAGTGGCGGTCAAGGGTGGCGGAAGATGTTACGATTGTCGTTACGAGCGCAGCAACTGGGTCCGGTGTCGCAGAGCTGGCATCGATGCTTGTCAGGATGGTTCCCGACCTGCCTCCGCCAGCGGCAGAGGAGGTTCCATCAGGAAGGACGATCTACCGGCCAGCTGCGGGACGCGGCTTTGAGATCAGTCGCGGCGACGATGGAATGTGGATTGTTGGTGGTCGTGGGATGGAGCGGCTGGTGGAGCGGTTTGACATCGAGAACCCGGACGCCGTTGAGGAGCTAGAGAATCGCCTTCGATTGATCGGAGTGATCCGCGCACTAGAAGAGAAGGGATTCGAATCCGGTGACGATGTTGAGATCGGTGGAATTGTCTTTGAGCTCGACCCAGGTGGTTGATCGCCCGCAGCGGATCTGTCGGTAGCAAGCAAACTAAGCATGCACGGGTAAGCTCGCGTACCTATGGGACTCACGGTAGTCAAACTTGGTTCTAGCATTGTTGCCGAACAAAACGGTGGCCTGCGCAGCGATGTTTTTAGCTGGGTCGGCTCCGACGTTGCTGCTCTGCGAAAAGCAGGAGAGCAGGTCATCATCGTTACCAGTGGCGCGATTGCGCTTGGGGTTTCAGCTATTGACCTCGAGTCACGTCCGAAGGCACTCGATGAGTTGCAGGCAGCCAGCGCGATCGGTCAGGGAGCCCTTTACCAAGCATGGGAGAGTCAACTCAAAGGCGAGGGACTGATAGCCGCTCAAGTTCTGCTTACGCTGCACGACATCTCAGAGCGGAGCTCAAGCCTCAATGTTGCCGCAACATTGCGGAGGCTGCTCACCTGGGGTGCGGTGCCTGTCGTCAACGAGAACGACACGACGACTACCGATGAGATCACCTTTGGCGACAACGATCTCTTGGCATCGCAGGTAGCCATCTTGCTCGGCGCACAGCGGCTGGTACTACTGACTGAGGTTGATGGCCTTCACGAAACGGACCCTCGTGAGGACCCGCAGTCAGCGATTGTCAGCGATGTTGTCTCAATCAAGGAGCTTGACAGCTTCTCGATTGGTCAAAGTGCAAACTCACTCGGCTCGGGTGGTATGCGATCGAAGGTCGTCGCAGCTGAAATGGCAACATCTGCGGGGATTGAGACGACCATCGCATCCGGGTTACAGGCCGGAACGCTGCTAGCTGCCGCTAGCGGTGAATCGATTGGAACGCGCTTCCATGCGAGCGAGACAAAGATCGGTTCATTCAAGGCATGGCTCCGCTACGCCAAGCCCGCAAGTGGTCGGATCATTGTTGATCAAGGCGCAGCCAAGGCTCTTCAGGAAGATGGAACCAGCCTGCTAGCAGTTGGAGTAACCGAGGTTGAGGGCGGTTTTGAGGCTGGTGACGCAGTTGAGGTTGTCTTTGCGGATCGCGTACTTGGCAAGGGACTAGCGAGCCTCTCCGCGGATGAACTATCGAAGGTGATGGGGTTGAAGAGCGAACAGATTCGTGAGCTCTTGCCGATGGCCGCAAGCGAGGTCATCCATCGAGACCGTTTCGCATCTGCGTAGTCATTTGGATCGTCGTGCCCCTATTCTAAAGCCTGTGAACGAGCATCAGTCAACGCCAACGGACCTCCTGCACCGGGCAAAGCAGGCTTCACGGATCCTCGCGAGGTCAGATGGCGAATTGCGCGCAGCAGCTATCAATGCTGTCGCAGACGCGATTCTCGACCGTGAGCTGGAGATAATTGAGGCGAACCTGCTCGACAGCGACGCGGGGCGTCAGTCGGGAATGGATCCTGCCCTGCTTGATCGACTCGCGCTTGACTCGGATCGAGTCCGGTCAATTGCTGAGGGAGCTAGGACGGTGGCGGCTCTCGATGACCCGGTCGATGAGGAAATTGAAGGCCACAGGCTTAGTAACGGGCTCGAAGTTCGTAAAGTTAGGCGGCCGCTTGGCGTCGTTTGTGTCGTCTACGAAGCCCGACCGAATGTGACTGTTGATGCCGCTGTTCTCTGCATCAAGTCCGGCAATGCC
>JAPLCG010000033.1 GCA_026392385.1 Solirubrobacterales bacterium | reverse complement strand
GAGCTCTGGATCAATGACATTTGTCAGGGCTTCCCTGACCTCTTCTTCAGTAGGCATTCGGGCAGAGTAGCGCGCTGGCGTGGTAATCCGTTGCGGAAGACCAGACGGGCCGCCTAACCTGTTGCCATGGCAATCCTTGTGGCTCTGCTCATCATCGTCCCTCTGCTTGAGCTGTGGGTGATTATCGAAATTGGCACCCTGATTGGTGCGTGGCCAACAATCGCGATTCTGCTCGCCTGCTCAGTCGCCGGAGCGATGCTCGTCAAGCGCGAGAGCCGATCGGCTTGGCTGCGCTTCACAGGTGTGATTAACGCTGGTCGTGTTCCAGCCAAAGAAACCGCTGACGGCGCGCTAATCGTAATTGCCGGCGCCCTACTCCTAACCCCTGGCTTCCTAACCGACTTCTGCGGACTGATGCTCCTGCTGCCACCGGTAAGAGCAGCTGTGCGTAACTTCGCACTGGCTCGGGTTGCGGGCGGCGGACTTAAGGGATTCGCATTTTCCGCGGCAGCTTCAACAGCCTCGAAGGTAAAGAACAGTCGCCAAGCGACCAGCCGTGAGTACGACTTTGAGGGAGTTGTCATTGAGACCGATCCAGCAAAGCTAGATAGGCCGGTTGGTGATCAACCCACCGACTGAATAAATCTTTTCGACGATTCACCTAAATACTGATACCGTCGCGATCCGCAAGCGGCGAGCGGAAAATCTTTCGTGTCAGGTTTTCGATTCCCGTACGACTGAGTAAATGAAACCCTTGCCGCCACTCATCAAATACAACGAATCCGACCTCTTCAGGCTGAGTCCTGACGAGCTAATCACCGTTTTGGTGGAGTGTCGCGATGCTGGGCAACTTGATCTTGCGGCGACCTGCGCGCAGCTGTTCGCCTTTGGGCTCCAAAAGGACCTCACGAACTGGTTCCGGCGGCGTAACCGTAGCCTTAGCGATGAACAGATCGACGACCTTGTAGCTCAGACAATTGTTCGTGTTGTTGAGTCAACCCTCCGTTCCGGTAGCCAGTTCCGAGGCTCCAGCATTGGTGAACTTCGTAAGTGGATCTACACGATCGCCAAATACACGGGCGTCGATTTCCTTCGCTCCAAGGAACAAAAGAAGGAAGTTGATTCCCTCCAGGATGGACTTGAG
Source organism: Solirubrobacterales bacterium (assembly GCA_026392385.1). Classification (GTDB taxonomy): domain Bacteria; phylum Actinomycetota; class Thermoleophilia; order Solirubrobacterales; family Solirubrobacteraceae; genus WLNJ01. The sequence goes on along the minus strand of JAPLCG010000033.1, from coordinate 2,631 downwards.
CCATTGAGCAGCAACGATGGTTTCGAGATCAGCGACGAAGAGGAAGGCTATGTTCAGTTTGAGTGGCGGCTGATTCGCGAAGAGCTCTTGAGTCAGCTGAGCCCCGACCACCAAGAGGTTGTGATGCTTGCTGTCTATCAGGATCTTCCTTCCGCTCAAGTTGCCGACATGACAGGGCAATCTGTCGCAAACGTCGACAAAATCAAGAGCCGCTACCGCGCTGATCTTCGGTCCGCACTCGAGGCCACGGATAGTGGAAGTGGATCCGCAGCTGAGGGCGAAAGTAACCATTCCCCAACCAACGACGGCTCAACCGGTAATAGTTGATTACAGATGAGACAGATCGACCAACGATTCTCTGAGTTCACGGCGGCATCGGTTGCCGGCCAGCAGCCAGACCGTGAGCTAGCGCTCGCTGGCCTCAAGGGTGCCGACAGGTATGAGTTGGCAGACCTGATTGACGGTTTCCTAGCGCAGAGCGAAGGGGAACTGGAATCGCGATACGCGGATCCGGCTGACTTCGCCAAAGCTCAGGCAAACGACCCACTGCTGCAGAGGATCGGACGCTCGGTCGCCGGTGTATCCGGCATCTGGCCAGCGTTGCTGCCACGGCTACGTGAACGGCTGGAGATCAACCGCGACGAACTCGGCGAGCGGCTGGCAGCCGAACTTGGCAATCCGGGTGGCTCGGAGAAGGTTGACAAGTACTACCACCGGATGGAATGGGGCGACCTTCCCGCTGCTGGCGTAAGCCAACGTGTACTCGAGGCTCTTGCGGTAATCCTCGACACTGACGCGGAAGATCTGCGCGAGTCGGGCCTTGCGGGCGCCGGAACCGAACGGTTCGACAATCTCCAGACTGGTATCCGCAATTCACCGGGCACTGAGCAGAGCTCAGACTAGTGGTGAACGGATCAAGGCCTTTGCTCGACTCTCAATCGGAGAACAGCCGCCAGGCGACGAGTTGATTCAGCGTGAGGAATCAAGTCCGGAAGCTTGGGATGAAACCGACCGTCTGTTCCTCGGTGGATGAGCCGGCCTCGCAGCTTCGCTGACCCTGAAGGCGGACCGGTTGTTGATCAGGATCGACATGGCACCGACATGGCCGCGATGGAGGACGCTGCAGTAGCCGTGCTCGACGGGCTGCCGGACTGGATTTGGGATTGCCAGCCACCTGTACCCGTTGAACGCATTGCTGAGGACCGCTTCGGCCTGCGCGTGATCGACACGCCTGACCCGTCAACTGTTGCTGGTGCACCCGACCCCGGCGAAAATGCCCACCTCTCTGGCCTGCTGCTGCCGGCCCGAGGCGAGATCTGGGTCCATTCCGGTGAGGCTCAACGCTGGCCACCAAGACGCCGCTTCACGATTGCCCACGAACTGGGCCATTGGATTCTGCACCGTGATGCAGGTCATCCGGTCATGTGTCGCGCCGCAGAGCTTGCAGGCGGCCGCGTAATTACTGGTGCTCTGCCTGAAATCGCCCCTGCTGACAAGCCAAAAGAGCGGCCGCCTCTCCCGATCGAAGAGGCTGAGGCAAACGCTTTTGCCGCGGCACTGCTCCTGCCTGCCGTCCAAATCCGCGCCGAGCACGCAACCTGCGGAGGCAGCATTGGCCGGCTGATGGAGATTTTCGAGAGTTCCAACGCCGCGCTGGAGCGGCGGCTTCGCACTCTCGGACTCAGCTGGTCGGATTAGCGGTTGAGCTTCGCGCTCAGTTTGCGGAACCGAGTCTGTCCCAGCAGTAGAGACCTACGCAGTCATCGGCAAGCTGGCGACAGCGACTGTCAGAAAGCCACGGAAGGACGGTTTCGAACCATTGATCCTCTCCTACCCCTTGGTCGAAGGCGTCTTCGCCACGCATCTCTGCCGCAAGCCTAAGTGCCTCACGGCGATTCTCTCCTAGGCTCTGGAAGACGCCTGTGAGGAAGTCGCAGTTCGCAACCGGTTGCCCTACCTCAAGTGATGCGTGCCAGGCAGCGAGCATTGAAAGGTCATCCTCATCGAGGTCTGCGACGGCCTTCGCGTAATGCGTCGCTAGTTCGCGCTCGGGGATCTCATCTACCCAGGCTCGCACTACTTCGCCAAGCAGCTGCCGGCGAGCCTCACGACCAACCGATTCGGCAATTACTCGAATGGCATTCTGTGGCTCAATGAAGCAGAGTGACACTGGGCGGTTCTCCACTGGAATCGGCTTGGCTGCGGACAAGCGGAACATACGGGTAGCCGCTGACGACACCGCTGCTTAAGTTGTAAGAGCAAGCCTCAAGATGGTCGCCCAATAGCAACTACGCGAATAGCAGCCGAGCTACTTCCCTCAAATGGATAGCCCGATTCGGCAGGGACAACAACGCGGATGCGATAGCTGACTCTGCCAACGGTCGCGCGGAATCGGTAGGGCGTTGACCAGTCACCATCGCTATTTGCACGGACCGCAGAGAAGGTTTGCCAGCCAACCGACTTGATGTACGCCTGAACCAAGACAAGTTTGCCTCCAGCGGGTATCCAGCTTCCATCAAGGTGCCCCTTGAACAGTGCGGTCCGCCCTACCTTGACTACCTTAGGCGCGACGCTAATCGATGATTTCGAAGCTACGCGCATCAGCATCTCTCCACTCGAGGCGAGGGCCCT
>JAPLCG010000140.1 GCA_026392385.1 Solirubrobacterales bacterium | reverse complement strand
GGGCGTAACAACCAACCCGATCCCGATCAAGGCTGCTCTCAACATCCTTGGCCTGCCTGCTGGACCAATGCGACTGCCGCTAGTCGAAGCCGATGGAGACCAACTGGCTCACATTCGAGAAGCTCTTGTAAATCTAAACCTGATCGGAGCATCTGATCGATAGTCCACTGCGAGTACTGCCCCTAGGCGGAGTCGGCGAAATTGGTAAGAACATGTCCGTTGTCGAATATGACGGACGAATCGTCTTAGTAGATGCGGGTTTGAGGTTCCCTGGCGGTGATCTTCCTGGAATTGACCTGATCCTTCCCGACTTTAGTTACCTGAAGGAGCGTCGCGACTCAATTGAGGCAATCGTTTTGACGCACGGCCATGAGGACCACATCGGAGCCCTGCCATGGCTGCTGCGCGAAATCGGAACTGAATCTGTACCAGCGATTTACGGTGGTGCGCTCACTGTCGAGATGGCTCGCTCGAAACTGGATGAGCATCGGCTGTCATCGAACGCCCTTGAAGCGATCGAGTGCGGTGAGAAGATCAAGGCTGGTCCGTTCGAGATTGAACTCGTCCACTTGACCCATTCGATTCCGGACATGTGTGCAGTCGCCATCAACACACCTGCTGGTCGCGTTCTATTCACGGGCGATTACAAGTTTGATCAGACGCCAGTTGACGGCGGACCTGCCGACATGGGCCGATTGGCGCAACTTGCCGAGGAAGGCGTTGTCCTGCTCTGCGGAGACTCAACGAACGCAGACCGACCAGGCTTTTCTCCATCGGAATCAGTCGTCGGTCCGGCTCTTGAGGAGGTTTTCAAGAGCTGTCACGGACGGATTATTGTCACGAGCTTCGCTTCGAACATCCACAGGATTCAGCAGGTGGTTGACGCGGCGATTGTGACCGATCGCAAGGTTGCACTTGTTGGGCGTTCGATGCTTAAGAACACGAAGATCGCGCGTGGTCTGGATCATCTTGATATCCCAGATCACCTTGTCGTTCAGTCCCGAGACCTCAAGAACTACCGTGACGATGAGATTGTGATCATCTCGACTGGGTCACAGGGTGAACCGCTATCTGCCTTGCGACGAATGGCGCACAGTGATCACCAACAGGTTGAGTTACATAGCGGTGACACGATCGTTTTCTCAGCTACGCCTGTCCCTGGGAACGAACGGGCGGTAAACGAAACAATCGACAGACTTCATCAGATTGGATGTCGTGTGATTACCGCCAATGATGCCCCGATCCACGCTTCCGGTCATGGCTATGCAGAGGAGATCAAGCTGATGCTGAATCTCGTCCAGCCGGAGTTCGTTATGCCAGTCCACGGCGACGCTAAACGGATGCGGTTGCACGCTCAACTCGCCGAGGCCGTAGGCATTCGGCCGGAAAATATCTTCCTCGGTGAAAACGGCCAGCCCCTAGAGATTGACTCGCGGGGTGCTCGCTTTGTCAAACGCGAAAAGGCCGGGGTAATTCTCGTCGACGGTATGGAACTGGGTGAACCAGCAGATGCAGCAGTCAGAGACCGGCGTACGATCGCCGACGATGGCCTGATCGTTGTGGTTGTCGCGCTTGACGAGCAGAATGGTCATTTAGTGTCCGATCCAGAGGTCGTACTCCGTGGCGTGCCTCTCGTCAAGAGCGAGGATGAGGTGCTTAGGATTCTCTGTGAGGCCGCAATCGTGGCCTGCGAATCAGCTTCAGACCATGGCGAGAGCGACCGCGATGAGATCGCTCGCAGGGTGCACGACAAGGTTGCATCGGCCGCGAATAAGCAGCTGAAGCGACGGCCACTTGTGATTCCAGTTGTTGTTCAGGCTTAGGTAGCGAGCGGAAGCTCAAGAATCAACCTCGCTCCCCCGAGGGGACTGCGCTCCGCTCTAGCTGAGCCTCCGTGTGAGGAGGCAACGGCGCTAACAATCGCCAGCCCTAGTCCACTTCCCTGATCCGTTTCTCCGCCACCACGTATGAAGCGGTCGAAGACCGACTGCAGCTTCTCGTCCGGAATTCCTGGCCCATCGTCATCGACGACGATCGTTGCGACGTCGTTACTGGAACTTGTGTGAACCTCGATATGCGTCCCATCAGGCGTGTGGGCGATTGCGTTAGCAAGAAGGTTGCGGATAACTCTGAGCAGTCCCTCCTGATCACCGTTTATCTCCAGTGGAACGCTTTCAATCAAGATTGTGCGATGCCGTAGCAGTGAATCGAGTTCGTGCCGCACCTCGTTAATCAGTTTCGATAGG
>JAPLCG010000180.1 GCA_026392385.1 Solirubrobacterales bacterium | reverse complement strand
TTACTGGAACGGAACCTCCACCTCAGCGGGTCACGCATACAGCGGGTTGCAGTAAATGTCGCTGTGTGGTTAGTTCGTCCTATGCCCAAGAAGAAGATCGCCCCTAAATGGATTCTTGCTTGGATCGGCGCTGTGATGCTCGCTGTCGCGGTTGCCTGCTCGTCTGACACGTCAGGCACGACGTCAAACTCCTCGGGCTCGTCCTCGTCTTCGGTCTCGCAGAGCGGTTCATCAACAAAGCAGCAGCCAGAGCTAACGGTGGAGCAGCAGAATGCTGTCGATGCGGCGAACAATTATCTGAGCATGAGCGCGTTCTCGAAAAACGGACTAATTGAACAGCTCTCTTCAGAGGCGGGCGACGGGTTCCCGAGGAAAGCCGCCAGATTCGCTGCCAACCACGTGAAAGTAGATTGGAACGCAGAGGCTGTCAAAGCGGCGCGGGCCTATCTCGATATGACCTCATTCTCAAAGCAAGGACTAATCGATCAGCTTTCTTCATCCGCGGGAGACGGCTACACGCTCTCGCAGGCGACGCTAGCGGTCGACAAGGTCTACCGCTAGCGCAGCAGCCGTCGAGGCGCCTAAACGGAGTCGGGACCGGTCGCCCACGGCGAGGTTAGAGATCACCCATCCGCAGTCGCAAACTTAGGCGCTGAGCGCCTAGCTGTAGACGACCGGGAGTCGTTCTGCAATCATGTGACTCTGTGTCCACGGTCGCACGATATCTCTCATTAGCACTTTGCGCTGCTGCCATCAGTTTTTTGGCTGGCTGCGGGTCTTCCGATGGGTCCGGATCGGACCCGACATCTGTCCAACAGGTCGAGACGCCCGCAGTGGTCGACGCGACCACATTAAAGAGATGCCTAGAAGACGTGGGCGCTGAGCCAAAGAGGTCAACGGACAATCAGCTCTATGCGCCTCTGGTCCAAGACCCGGACTTCGAAATCGGTTATGACGCCTGGCGGGGTTCAAAGTGGGCAGACGAGGACTACTCGAGTATCTATCTATGGATCTACCGCTCAGCCACTAGTGCCGACCGAGCGCTGAGTGGCCTGGCTTCCGATCCAGACTTCAGCGATATGGCCGATGGAATACAGACCGTGGACAATGTTTTGTGGACTACGGATCTCGGTGACCCGACGCCTGATCAGCAGGACCTATTCGATGGATGCATCACGCGAGCGAGGGGTTGAACCGACTCTGGAAGTTCAACGGTGGCAGTCGTAAGATCTCCCTGTGATCAGCTTTTACTCAGCCACCAAGGCCATCGGTTTGGCGTCCGTGGTGCTGCTTACAACGCTTGGCGCTGCTTCGGATGCAAGCGCTCGGTCGGCGCTACCTAACGGGTACACGATTCCTATGGCCTCCGACTTTTCTCATCAGTCAAGTCGGATATTGGAGGCTCCGCAGATCTCCGTGCTTCGCCGCACCGGGAAAGTCTGCGAACTTGACCGCGACCCCGACTACGAAGATCGATACGACTATCGCCTGTCCGATGATGGGTTGTTCTGCGAGTGGAAGATCTGCAATGAGGAAGTCGGAACGGATGAGATTTGTAATGGCGCTTCCGACCCTGGCAACGGCGATTACACCGACGCGCGCGAGCAGCTCGGGCCTGCTGACTACTGCGCGAACTGGGGCGAAGGCATTGGTTGGGAAACCGGAGCAGCGGTTGATGCGATTGATCCTGTAACGGGGGCGGTGTCCTGTCGCGGTAACGATGGCTGTTATCTAGGGACGATCAACGTTGACGTCATCGCTGGCGGCAAGCACGCTTCGTTCAGCGGCAGAGAAGATTGCGCACTGCGCCCGAAGGGCTGTGTGAAAGAAAACGGCGAGCCGGAACCTCTGCCTGTTGGATGCTCGCTCACCGGTAGCGCAACCACAACTGCAATGTCCGTCACCAATTGCTGGGACGACCAACGGATCTACATTGGGCTTTGCTTGCATATTCCGCACACATCAGCGGCCGCGAAGCGGCGTCATGTGTCGACAGTTGCCAACTGGAAGGTCAGCTTCAACGGCGAGAGCATTGGCTCAGGACGGTTGCGTATCTCAGCCGATTACCACCCCGCCGTCAAGGCCGTTAAAGGCCGTTTCATCACGACCAAGCACCCGGACTGGAAGCGCCAGTTCTGACGCTATGCGTACGGAGGCGCCGTAGCTTACGGGGGAACCGGCGGGCCGGTGTATTTCAGATGCTGGGTATATGGCACGCCTGGTCGCGCAGCAAAATGGATCGATAAAGTAGTGCGCTTGGACGCCGATTAGTTCGGACTGAGCGACGTGTGGGCTCGGAGATCACGCGGAGTTCAATAACGCTTGCGTGATCCTCGAAGCACTCACAACAAAGCACCCCAAAGCCCACTACCTAACCGGCAACAAAGCCCACCAGATGGCCGCGCTAATTGTGAGTTAGTCGTCTTTGGTGAATCTACTTTCATCACTCCCTGTGTTTTCGGGTACCGTCGTGTGAATGGACGGAACATTCCTCGCTATTGACTTTGAGACCGCATCGGCGTCAAGGGCAAGCGCCTGTGCGGTAGGAGTTGCCTTGTTTGAGGGCGGCCAGATTCGTGAGAGCGCAGCGACTCTTATTGATCCTCTCCTCGCAGACGAAGAGTGGGACGACTTCAACACGATGATCCACGGAATCAGATCGTCTGACGTTGTCGGCGCCCCGTCGTTCTCCGAAACTTGGGCTGGCCTCCAGGGCACTTACCCTGGGGTTCCATTAGTCGCTCATAACGCTGGCTTTGACATGAGTGTCTTGCGAGCCGAGCTCGGCCGGGCCGGCGTTTCGGTTGAGCAGCCGTTGCGGTACACGTGTTCGGCCTCGATAGCGCGAATTGCCTGGCCGGAAATGCTCAGCGTGTCGCTTCCAATAGTCGCCGAAGCACTCGGCATTAGCTTGGATCATCACGAGCCGAGCTCAGATGCGCGCGCAAGCGGCGAGATACTGACCAGGGCTGCAAGTGTGCTCGGCGCTAGCAGTGTCGATGATGCGCTCACGCGAGCTAATCGGAGGTGGGGCGCGATTCATTCGGACCTCACATGGGACACCGGCTACATGCGCCAGAGCGGCGGCGGATCGGGCCCGAGGGCCAAAGACTTTGTTCCCGATGCGTCGGCGGAGTTCGACGAACAGCACGCGCTGTATGGAGCGACCGTTGTATTCACTGGAACGCTGCAGTCAATGACTCGCAGGGAAGCGTACGAGGCGATCGTCGGAGTGGGTGCGCAGCCGGGTGACACAGTCACGAAGCGGACGAACGTTCTTGTGGTCGGCGAGCAGGACTTGGCGCGCTTGGTAGCCGGGGAACAGATGTCCTCGAAACAGGTCAAGGCGGCGGCTTTGCGCGAGGCTGGACAAGATATCCAGATGGTGGGTGAGATCGAGCTTCTTCGGATGCTCTAGCGCGGCGGGAGGGCTTCGATGCACGCCTGACCTGTTCGGTGGTTAGCGGATCAAGCAGCTGCGATCAGCTGCGAAACCTCGAGCAGCGCTTCAGGCAGCGGATCATCGAGCTTCCATGTGATCTGCATCGGCCGGTTTCCCTTGTGTGCGACGTAGTGCACGGGCCCGAGGCAGGTGAACGGTGCGCCACTGCCGTTGTCGCGCTTCTCGTTCTCACGGACGAAGAGGATCACGTTTGTTGCGCCACTGCGCTGATCTATATAGCGCCGGCCTGTAGGCGTCTCGTCGTGGGTTGCGTTCTGCGATTCCCAGTGGAAGAGATCGCGCGAGATCGCG
>JAPLCG010000169.1 GCA_026392385.1 Solirubrobacterales bacterium | reverse complement strand
TTCTCGAGCGCGCTGGCATAGCTCGCGCGGACCTCGTGATCGCCGTTACGGGCGACGATGAGGACAACATGATTATTTGTCAGATGGCGAAGGAGAAGTACCTCTGCGAGCGGATTGTGGCTCGAGTAAATAACCCGAGCAATCTTGAGCACTTCAAACTGCTCGGCATTCGCCCGGCTGTGAGTGCGACAGCGCTGATCCTCAAGTTGATTGAACATGAGGTTCCTAATATTGGCTTGGTACATCTCCTCGAGCTCGTCGACGATCGAATTGAGATCATTGAAATTGAGGTCGCTGCAGGATCACCGGCCGATGGGTCTGCGGTGGCAGCGCTTCCAATTCCGACCGGCAGTCTCGTGATTAGCGTATTGCGTGAGCAGGGTGGTTTCGTTCCGAACGGCGAGACTGTTATTGCCGCTGGCGATGAGGTTTTAGTCGTTCTCGATCCGGGGCTTGAGCCTGAGGTTGAGAAGGCATTCCGCGGGACGGCCTCAGCCAGTTCAGCCACCTAATACGCGCTATCGACTTGACCTCGACCGAAAGAAAGCTCCCGAGTCTCGGCGAGACCTACAGCACGCTTGCCAGATTTGCCGAGGCAAGTGGCTGCTCTCGACTCTCGGTTGTGATTGACCAGGGCGGAGAGGTAGCCGACGCTGTAGCAGTCTATGACCCGGCCGATCAATCGCTCGAGATCAACGAGGGTGACGAACAACGCCACATACCATTTGACGGGAAACTGGCAGCCACCGCACCAATTGGAGAGGTGCATGTCCATGTAATGCCGCCGTTTTCGGTGGATCTTGAGTTAGGTGAGATCACTGGCGCCTTAGGTGGCTTAGAGCACCTCGCTCGGGCGTTGATCTCGCTTGCTGGCCTGTTTGGAGGATCCAGCATCGCGATTGGATCTTTCACGACTGATAGTGGGACAGAACTTGAACTCGGTGCACGCAGCGACGGCGAGGTTGGAATCCACTGCGGAGGCGTTGACTTCGAGACTCCGCCTCAGTGGCCACCGGGCTGACCGCCGCAGATGTGTCGCGTCGCTACTATCGGCGGCGAAACGGTGCGGAATCGTCTAACGGCAAGACGCTCGGTTCTGGTCCGAGAAATTGGGGTTCGAATCCCTGTTCCGCAGTTCGGTCGAAAATCGGCAAGCTAGCTGCCATCACAGCTAGAGTCGCAAAGATGAAATCTAACCTGCGCTCAACTGCCTCAGTTCTTCTATTGATCGTTGTTGCTCTAACGCTCTCTGCATGTGGGCAGAGCAAGGAAGAGAAGGCTAAGAAGCAACAGGAGCAGGCACTTGCCGACGTTTGTTCAGCGCGGGCCGATATTTCGGCGCGTGTCACGCGGTTGAAGGATCTCGATCTTTCCAATTTCACCATCAACGGGGTTAAGGACGACATCGACGCGATAACCAAGGACGTCAAAACGATGATCGATGCCGAACAGAAGCTCGCCCCGCAGAGAAAATCGGCTATTGAGGCGGCGACTAAGAAGTTTGAAGCGAAGGTTCAGGACACGGCATCAAACCTACTGACCAACCTTTCGCTTACCGATGCTGCGGCGCAGCTGCAGAGCGCAGGACTTAGCCTCGCAAGCGCTTACAGCACAGAGCTAGCCTCCTTCAGTTGCCCGTCTGGCGGCTAACTGAACTTTGGGCCTGATCAGCCCAGTCGCTGTGTAGCCGCGCAAACGGCCCATCCAGCTCCAAGAGTTGATCGTGAGGGCCAACCTCAGCGATTTGACCGCCCTCAAGGACAACGACTAAATCGGCGTGCCGGATTGTCGAGAGGCGGTGGGCTATAACGATCGCTGTGCGTCCCTCGAGCAGTCGGTTTAGTCCCTCCTCAATCCTTTCCTCAGTGTGGATGTCGACGTTTGCGGTCGCTTCGTCAAGAATTAGGATGCGCGGGTCGGCAACAAGTGCTCTTGCGAAGGCAACCAATTGGCGTTGGCCTGACGAGAGTTGTACGCCCCTCTCTCCGACGGCTGCGTCCCAGCCATCGGGGAAGCTTTCGATCACGCTGTCAAGGCCGGCGACCGTACCGGCGGCGATGACTTCCTCCCGAGTGGCATTTCGGCGCCCGAACGCAATGTTCTCGGCAAGCGTACCGCTGAACAGAAACGGCTCCTGCGGAACGATTCCCATCTGAGAGCGCAGCGACCTTGAGGTGATGCTGCGAAGGTCGTGGCCGTCAACTGAAACGCTGCCAACGGTTGGGTCGTGGAAGCGAGCCGCGATCTTCGCGACGGTGCTCTTTCCTGCACCCGTTTCGCCGACAAGCGCAACAGTTGCTCCAGCTGGTATCTCGAGGCTGAAGTCTTTGAGTGCCCATGGAGAATCCTCTTCATCGCCGTACTGGAAGCCAACCGCTTTGAAGCTGATTGCTCCTTCAATGCGCTCGAGGTCAATTGCGTTGTCAGCATCGGTTACATCCGGTTCCGTATCCAGCAATTCGAAGATTTTGTCGAGTGCGGCCATTCCCGATTGATAGGTGGTGTAGAGCTGTGAGAGCTGCTGGATCGGATCAAAGAAGTTGCTGAGTGCTGCAACAAACGCGAAAACCACGCCTGTGCTGATGTCACCGGAAACGGCTGCCGCTCCGCCAACCAGGAGAATTCCAGCCGTCACGGCTCCGCTCAGCAGCTCTACCGCTGGGAAGTAAGAGGCGTTGAGGTAAACCGTCTTGAGGTTCTCCTCACGATTGAGGTCATTCAGGACACTGAACTCGGCAATGTGCCGCGGCTCCTGCCCAAATGAACGCACAACACGAACGCCAGAGAGCGTTTCTTGGAGGTAGCCAGTTATGGCTGCTATTCGCTCACGGGTGCGACGGTAGATGTCGGCAGAGGCGATTCGGTAGATCAGGCCACCGACCCACAGGATTGGGATTACCAAGCAGGTCCATAGCGCCAGTGATGAATCTAGGTAGAAGAGAACAGCCGCGGTTCCAAACAGGGTGAGTGTCCCTTGGAAGAGCGAGACAATTCCATCGCTTACCAGTGCGTCAAGCGCCTCTACATCGTTCGTTAACCGTGAGATGATCACCCCGGCGCGGTTACGGGAGTAGAAGCCGACTGAGAGAGACTGGAGATGTTCAAAAAGCTCGAGCCGCAGGTCAGCGAGCGACCGCTGACCAACCCAACCTGTTGTCCAAGTCTGGATTCCGGTTGCGATCAGGTAGACGAACGCACTCAACAGGAACAGCATCACTGTCTGATCAAGTGACTCTTGGTTCTTTGGGTTGATTCCTTTATCGATTGCCATCTTGGCAAGCGGTGCGGGAGCGATAGCTGCTGCGGTAGCGAAGACGAGCGACGTAAACATCACGATTACGCGCAGGCGATATGGGCGAAGCAAACGAATCAAACCCGCCAGCTTTCGTTTGCGGTCACCAGTGCCGCGCAGCCTGCGTCGCCAGTCGCGGATCAGCGCACTCAGTCGCTCGCGTTTGCTCACAGGCCTGTCATTTCGGTTTCGACAGGTTTGCGAGTCAGGAATACAGCGTCAGGTAGCCCCTTCTCAACGATTCGTGAATAGAGCTCTGATCGCTCCAAGAGCTGCTCGTGGCTGCCATGTTCGACAAGGCGTCCTGCTTCAAGGACGGCGATCTCGTCAGCCAGTGCAATCGTTGACAAGCGGTGGGCGATTATCAAGGTGGTACGACCTTTCATGACTTCCTGCAGGGCCTCCTTGATCTGGCGTTCAGTACTTGCATCTACTGAAGAGGTTGCATCGTCAAGGATCAGTACTCGTGGATCCGAAAGGATCGCTCGCGCAATAGCTATCCGCTGGCGCTGACCACCAGAAAGCGTCAGTCCCCGTTCGCCAACCATTGTCTTGAATCCCTCTGGAAGGGCCTCGATAAATCCGACTGCCTGCGCGCGCTGAGCGGCAGCTCGGACCATTTCATCACTCGCTGTGGGATCGCCGTACGCAATGTTGTCGTGGACGCTCGCAGAAAACAGGAAGGGATCGTCTCCGACGATCGCAACCGACGAGCGCAGCGCCGGCAGGTCAAGCGTCGAAACATCGGCACCGTCAAGAAGGACCGAGCCACTGTCTGGGTCGTATAGACGAGGAAGCAGTGAAACCAAGCTGCTCTTTCCAGCGCCACTCGGCCCGACGAGGGCGAGCGTTCTTCCTGCCGGAACGTCAAGTGAAACATTGTCAAGGACAGCACGGTTCGTCCCTGGATAGGTAAGAGTGACATGCTTGAACTCAACACGTCCGAGACCGTCAACCGGAGGCCCTGGGGCGTTATCTGGGCTGACGAGTGCAGGCTCCCGATCGAGAATCTCGAAGATGCGCGCCCCGGAGGCAGTCGCTCGCTGTGCGGCTCCGAGCATTATTCCCAATGTTCTCATCGGGCCAATCAGCATCAACAGGTAGGCGTAGAAAGCCACAAACCCGCCGAGTGTCAGGCGGCCCGCAATCACATCCCGACCGCCGATCAGCAGTACGGCGGCAAGGCCAAGGTTTGGGAGAAAGGCAATCAGGGGGTTGAATAGTGCTTGCAGCTTCGTCGCAACCATCGCCTGCTCGAATACGCGTGTTACGCGGTGAGTAAAGCGCTCAAGCTGGCGTTCCTCGGCAGCAAATGCTTTGACCACTCGGACTCCTGAGACGTTCTCCTCCGCCTCGGCAGTTAGCTCAGCGATTCGCTGCTGGACCTCCTGCAGAGCCGGACGGGATCTACGCCCATATGACCGTGCGACAAGAACAACCAGTGGGACAGGTATCAGCGCAAAGGCTGCGAGCTTCGGTTGGAGGATGAACATGGCAATCGCGGAGAGCAGAATCGTCAGGAACGACTGAACAATAAAAATCAAGCCATAGCCGAGGAAAAAGCGAACGGCCTGTAGGTCAACTGTCGCTCGTGACATCAACTGCCCAGTCTGTTGGCCCTCGAAGAATCCGAGATCTAGCTTCTGCAGGTGTCCATAGAGTCGATCTCTGAGGTCGAATTCAATGCCGAGTGAAACGCGTCCGGCGACAAGCCTCCGTCCCACTGAGAGAACCAACCGGACGACTGATGCACCGACGATCGCGAGCGCCAAGAGCCTCAGTGAGCGTCCGCCATCCTGATTGTTGATCGAGTTGATTGCTCGTCCGGTGAGTAGTGGCAATAGGACCGTCATTCCCATCGCCCCGAGCGCGAGCAGCATCGCGGCAGCTACCGATTTCCGGTACGGCCTTAGGAATCCGAGCAGTCGAGTGAAGGTTGCCATCTGCCGAGCGGACGATAGTCGTCTTGGCCGCACGGAGCTTGCGAATCACTGGATAATCCGTAAATGGATCAGTTACCTAGATCAGGCCTCTGCCATTCATGTGCTGAGCAGCGTGTGATTCGATCGGGGCGCGGAGAGATATTTTCACTTTGCGCAGTCTCTAAGCGGGATCCTGATTGGCCAAAGTACCCGCGACTTCCCGTAGTCAGCTGTACCCGCTTTGTTAATCGAGGCGCTGATCCTCCGATGCAAGGTACACGTGGGTGAATCTCTTTAGAAGTGCCGGAGGAGGGACTCGAACCCCCGACACGCGGATTATGATTCCGCTGCTCTAACCAGCTGAGCTACTCCGGCAGGAACGATGAGTTTAGAGAGCGGATCGTTTCGCTGGCGTCACGAGATGATCGTGTTCAGATAGGTCAGCTGCTGCTGGACACCCGCTGAGTGCCAGTGCACGGTCAAATTCGTCAATCAGAATCTCAAAGGCAGTCTCCACACCAGTCGCTCCCTCTGCGGCAAGTCCCCAGAGAATTGGCCTACCAACCATCACGGCGTCGGCACCGAGCGCAAGCGCTATAAGCACATCGGTTCCACGGCGGATGCCGCCGTCGACGATCAGCGCAACCTCCGAGTTGACCTCCTCCGCGATGCTGGGTAAAACACGAGCAGTGGCTGGTACACAGTCAAGTTGACGGCCGCCATGGTTAGAGACGACTACACCACGAGCTCCGCTTGCAATTGCTTTGCGGGCATCATCAGGGCGCAGGATCCCCTTAACAATCACTGGCAGAGGCGATTGGGCAGCGAATCGCTCAACATCCTTCCAAGTGAGTGATGGATCAATCAGATCTGCCGTGTCCTGCATAGAGATCAGACCCTTGCCGCCGGCCGCAGCCACGCCAGGAACAAGTTCGGCATCGCCAATTGTGAAGTTGTTCTGAATGTCGCGTTCCCGCTTGCCAAGCACCGGTAGGTCAACCGTGAGAACCAACGCCTCAAAACCATTGTCAACAGCCTCGGCGACTAAGTCATCGGTTACTGCCCGGTCCTTAAATACATAGATTTGGAACCAGCGGTGAGTGCCCGGTGCGGCAGTAGCAACCTCCGCTGGACGGCTAGTGGCCAGCGTTGAGAGACAGTAGGTCGCGTTGGCTTGGCCGCAGCCAAGCGCAGTCGCGCACTCTCCATCTGGCCATGCGAGTCGGTGATAAGCGAACGGAGCACAAATCAATGGGTGTGGCATTCGGCGACCCAGAAGTTCGACAGAGGGATCGCGCCTCGATACGTCGACCATTACAGACGGGTGAATCGAGTATTCGCTCCATGCGCGCTCATTAGCCGCGAGTGTTACTTCATCGCCGGAGCCGCCTGCGTAGTAGCCATGAGGGCCTGGTTCAAGAACCGCATCGAACTGCTCGCGGAGAGCCGACAGCGTCTGTGCTCGTCTCACTGAACTCATCGTGAAGAGCTTCGATTCGCCCAGTCGACAGGGCCGTTGAGCCGATCGTTACTGCCTGCGCAGCAATGAGCTTGGCGCCAAACGGGCTTCGGCTCTAATCCCCGAACTGTGCAACAGACAAAAAGTTTCATCGCCTCAGGTTACCCTCAGCTGATGCGCCCAACCCTGCTCGCTGTTCCGAATGTCTCCGCTGGCTGTGATCAGGCGGCCGTTGCGGCAATCAGCTTCGCGTATCGAGAGGCTGGAGCCGCAGTTCTTGACGAATCATCTGACTGCGACCACGATCGCTCGGTTCACACGCTCGCGGCGGCCCAGGGCTCGCTAGCTGAGGCCGTAGCTGCAGGAGCAAAGGTTGCCATCAAGTCGATCGATCTAACGCAAAATCAAGGCGTTCATCCCCATGTAGGGGCCCTCGATGTGGCGCCGATTGTTTTCATCAGCAGCAAAGACAGAGGGGCTGCATGCGCTGAGGCACTGCGTCTCGCTTCGATCCTTGGCGATCGGCTAGAGATCCCAGTCTTTCTCTATGGAATCTTGAGGGCTGGACGGTCTCGAGCCAGTCTGCGATCAGGAGGAGTCGCGCAGTTGTCGACGTCAGTCGAAAATGGCGAACTAATCCCCGATTTCGGTCCAGCACGGGTTGATTCACGAGTCGGTGCAACGCTAGTCGCAGCACGACCACCGCTTGTCGCTTTCAACTTGGTACTCGCTGATCAGGCTACGCTCGCCGACGCTAAGCGCGTTGCGAGCGAGATCCGAGAGGGGGGATCTCGAGGACTCCCGGGCTGCAGGGCGCTTGGACTCGAGCTTGTTAAGGCGAATAAAATTCAGATCTCGGTGAACCTCGAAGACTATGAGAGGGCCGGTATAGGGGATCTTCATGCAGCTGTCTCCGAGGTTCTTCCGGTAGCGGAGGGAGAGTTGATCGGACTAGCTCCCAGCGCTGCAATTGCCGAGATTCCTGAGCAGTTGGCGATGCCCGGGTTCGATCCAGTCAGGCGTTCGATCGAGGGTTCTCTAAGGTTGCACGCGGAGAACATCTAATGGCCGGATCAAAACGCAAACGAAAGAGTAAACACCGCGGCAATGCCGCCGGTGTTGTTGAGGCGCGTGGGAGGACCGGCCGAAAGCCGACCGAGGATGAACGCAAGGCGAAGGGATCCGGTAAATCTGGTGGCAATAAGAATCAGCCGCGTCCTAATCGTCTTGACAATCCACCGTCGTGGAAATCTGCAGCCGCGAGGGCTGTACTTGCAGCAGCGGCATTCTTTGGGTTCTTGGTGTTGCTGTTCAAACGGCCTGTCGCACCTTCGGCAGTCATCGCCTTTGTGATGATCGGGGTCTATACACCTTTGGGTTATTACACGGACGTGTTCTTGCACCGGCGCCGTAAGCGACGTCTCACAGAGCGGAAATCAAAATGACGGAGATCCGCAGCTTTACCGTCGGCCAGGTTGCCGAGAACTGTCACTTCGTAATTAATGAGTCAACCAATCAATGTGTCGTTGTTGACCCGGGTGAGGAGGAGCAGCGCCTGCTCGCTGCATTGACCGAGAATGGCCTTATCTGTGAGGGAATCCTTGTTACTCATACCCACTTCGATCACATTGGCGCGGTTGCTCCCGTAGCGCGCGCGACCGGCGCAGAGGTCTGGTGCCCGGAAATGGAGTTGCCGGTCCTAGCTGATGTGATGAGCTTCGTGCCGTGGCCTGGCTTCGGGCCTTATGAGAGTTGGAACGCTGAAAGCAGCGTCAAGGGCGGCGAAACAATTGAGTTGGCGGGGATGAGTTTTGATGTCATCCACACACCGGGACACAGTCCCGGTCATGTCACCTACGTCACCGATCAGGGCAAGACAGTCCTCTCGGGAGACGTGCTGTTTCAGGGCTCGGTTGGCCGCGTTGATCTTCCCGGAGGCGACTGGCCGACGCTGCTCGCCTCCATTGGGGAGATGGTTGACAGGCTCCCGAGTGACGCCGTCGTGTACCCCGGGCATGGCGATCCGACCACCATTGGTGCTGAGCTAGCTACAAATCCATTCCTAGAGGAGCTTCGACGGTGAGTGGGATCCAAGCTCCACGCGGGACCTTCGATCTGCTTCCGGAAGTTAGTGCCGACTACCTGCGCATAGAGGAATTAGCTGGTCGCATTCTCGGTCGTGCCGGCTATCGCCGAATTGATACGCCGATTTTTGAAAGTACTGATCTGTTCGAGCGGGGCGTTGGGGCATCGACAGACATTGTCGGCAAGGAGATGTACTCGTTTGATGATGGTGGAGGCCGGTCAATGACTCTTCGGCCGGAAGGAACAGCGCCAATCTGTCGCTCATACATCGAGCATGGAATGCACAAGTTGCAGCAGCCAGTGCGCCTCTGGTACAGCGGGCCATTCTTCCGCCACGAAAACCCACAGGCCGGTCGCTTTCGGCAGTTTCGCCAAGTCGGCGCTGAGGCGCTGGGATCCGATTCACCATTGCTCGATGCAGAAAGCATTCTGCTGTTGGCTGAGCTTCTCGAGGCGGCTGGCGTGGGCGGCACCACACTTCGAGTCAGCTCCTTGGGGAGCCCCGAGCGCCGGGCCGCATACCGGGATCAACTAATCAGCTTTCTTCGCTCAAAGAGCCCTGAGCTTTCGGCTGAAGTAGTTTCGCGGATTGACTCAAATCCTCTGCGCGCGTTTGACAGTTCAGACCCATCCTGTCGGTTGTCTGCTTGATGGTGCTGTCCTTTCCTACGAGGTCGACACCTCACTTGTTAGATGTCTCGATTACTACACGCGGACTGTTTTTGAGTTCACGAGTACCGAATTGGGAGCTCAGAGCGGTGTTGGTGGTGGTGGCCGCTATGACCGGCTTGTCGCGATGCTGGGAGGCCAGGAGACCGCTGGGATTGGCTGGGCGGCGGGCGTTGAGAGAATCTTGCTTGCGTCAGTTGAAAGTAGCCGTGAGAGCACTGCCGTTGACATATTGGTTGTTCCATCTGATGACAGTTCGAGACCAGCCGCACTGCAAATTGTCATGGCAGCTCGAGCTGCCGGTCTGAGTGCGCGACTCGAAGTTACGGGGCGCTCAACCAAGGCGTCGTTCAAGCACGCTGCGAAGATTGGCGCGCAACGGGTTGCAATCGTTGAAGGATCAACCGCCAGCATCAGCGATCAAGGGGCTTCTAGTCCTAGCGCTGAGCTTTCAGTTGATCAGCTGATCGAGTCGTTTGGGCAGGAACTGGCATCCTGATGGGCGAGATGCGCGTGAACCAATTCAGAGGGACATGGGTCGAAGCTCTTACGGGCGATTCCGCAGGCACGAGAGTCCGTGTAGCTGGGTGGGTCCATCGTCGCCGGGACCATGGCGGTCTCGTATTTATTGATCTCCGTGATCGAACTGGTCTAGTTCAACTTGTGTTCCATCCTGAAAGCGCCGCCGACGCTCATCAACTTGCTCACCAGTTGCGGCCCGAGGATGTGATCAGCTGTGAGGGTGACGTCACGTTGCGTGATTCCGCGCAGATCAATCCGGATCTCTCAACAGGAGCAATCGAGATAGCAGTAAGCAGCATTGAGCTACTCAACTCAGCGGAGACCCCAGCGTTTGCGGTTGACGAAGATGGGCCTGTTGATGAGCTGGTTCGGCTGCGCAACAGAGTCATTGATCTCCGCCGTGGTTCAACCGCCGCTGTTATCGCGCTTAGGAGCTCAATCACTTCAGCGATTCGTAAGGTTCTAGACGGCGAGGAGTTCCTCGATGTTGAGACTCCGATTTTGACCCGCTCAACCCCTGAAGGTGCCCGTGACTATCTAGTTCCAGCTAGAACTCATCCAGGGTCATTCTTCGCGCTGCCTCAGTCTCCGCAGCTGTTTAAACAGCTTCTGATGATCGGTGGCGTTGAGCGCTACTACCAAATAGCGCGCTGCTTCCGGGATGAAGATCTCCGCGCTGATCGTCAACCCGAATTCACGCAACTTGACGTCGAGATGGCATTTGTCGATGAGGAGGATGTAATTTCGCTGACTGAGCGAGTGCTCTCGTCTGTATTCGAGGTCGCTGAATTTAGTGTTCCGGCGGCCCCGTGGCCGCGGATCACCTACGAGGAGTCGATGAGACGGTTTGGTAACGACCGCCCAGATGACAGATTTGGCCTAGAGCTTGAAGATGTAAGTGATGCCCTCGCTGGAACCGACTTCAAGGTTTTCTCATCAGCGCTTGAGAAGGGCGGCGTCATTTGGGGCATCAATGCCGGCGACACCGAGGTAGCTCGGTCCGGTCTAGACGATCTGACTGAGGTCGCAAAGCGGCATGGAGCTGGTGGGCTCGTCTGGGCTTTCCTACTCGAAGACGGCGAGTGGCGGTCACCTGTTGGGAAGTTCCTCAGCGCAGATGAACGGTCAGCAATTGCCGAACGGCTGGGGGCGAACGTCGGTGACTTGATGCTGCTGGTCGCCGACCATCTGACAATTTCTGCGGCCGCACTTTCTGCCGTAAGGCTCGAGTTGGCTGAGCAGAGAGATTTGATCCCTGCAGACACTCACAGCCCAATCTGGGTGACAGACTTTCCTATGTTTGATCCGCTGCCGGGAAATGCGGGTTGGACGGCTGTGCATCATCCGTTTACGGCTCCCGACGGTGACCTCAGCGACCCAGCAAAGGTTCAGTCCCGCGCCTACGACATCGTCCTCGATGGAATCGAGATCGGCGGTGGCTCGATGAGAATTCATGACCCCGAGACCCAGGAGTCAGTTCTGGGCGTACTTGGTATGTCGCAGGCTGAGTCACGAGACCAGTTTGGATTCCTACTAGATGCTCTTCGCAGCGGTGCTCCGCCACATGGAGGGATCGCTATCGGAATTGATCGTTTGACTGCTATCTGCGCCGGTCGCGAGTCAATCCGTGACGTCATCGCGTTCCCAAAGAGCGCTTCTGGCCAAGATCCGCTTACAGGAGCACCAGCGGCCGTCGATCCAAAGCAGCTCCAAGAGCTCTCGATAAGGCAGCTTCCGGGAGTCGCACAGGAGGCGAAGGGGGAGGGCTGAGACGTGGATGCGGCGCTCTTTGAGTACTACCTAAATTCTCGGGTTGGCGAAGGGCAGCTCGTGGATGCCGACTGCATTGGCTCCGCAGGTGGAGCGGCATGTGGTGATCTTGTGGTGATGCGGGTTGCCAGCGACTCGGATGGCAATTTACGCGTCGGCTTTGATGCCAGCGGCTGCGGCTCACTTACAGCGGCTGCTTCAGCTGCTACCGAGCTGGCCACAGGCGAGTCAATCCTTCATGCGGCGCGAATTTCAACACTAGACATTTCGAATGCCCTAGGCACGCTCTCGCCAGCGAAGCTCCACGCAGCTGAACTGGTCTGCGATGCCCTACATCGCGCGCTTGGACAGCTTGTGATGAAAGTTCAACTTGAGGCGCCGGCACGGGAGCGAACACTCGTTGCCATGAGCGGTGGCGTCGATAGTGCCGTGGCGGCTTGGATCTGCGCACAGACCGCAGAGACTGTTGGAGTTACAGTCGAATTGTGGCGTGATTCCGAGACTGATGCCGAGGCCTCGTGCTGCTCCCATGTGGCTGTTCGTCGAGCAAGGCAATGCGCGCATGAGCGTGGAATTCCGCACTTCACGCTTGACCTCAGAGCACAGTTTTCAGAGGGTGTAGTTGATCCTTGGCTTGCTGGCTATGCCAACGGCGAGACGCCTAATCCATGTGTGACGTGTAATGGGAATGTACGAATCGCTCCGATGATTGAGCTCGCTGATCGAATCGCAGCGGCAACTCTTGCTACTGGTCACTATGCACAGATAGTCGAGAGTGATGATGCCCGCGGCCCTCTCTTGAAGTCCGGGACTGACCTCCAAAAGGATCAGGCATACGCACTAATCCGGGTCCCATCAGAGGTTCTAGCGCGACTTCAGTTTCCACTAGGAGGGATGTCAAAGGTTGAAGTGCGACAGATAGCAAGGGATGCCAATCTGACACCGGCCGAGCAGCCAGATAGCCAAGACCTCTGCTTCTTAGCTGGGATCGGACGCGAAGGGTTCCTCAAGCGTCATGGGCAGCTTGGCGATCGTCCTGGGGCAATTGTGAGCAAAGCCGGCGATCAGATCGGGACGCATCGCGGAACGCATCACCATACGGTCGGTCAGAGGCGTGGTCTCGGGCTTGGCGGGGGAACTCCCCTCTACGTACTGGGAACCGATGCAGTCGCAAACACAGTTGTTGTAGGACCGCGCGAGAGCCTCATCGCCGGCATCGTTCAACTGCGTGATGTTGAACTGCGTCGCGAGCCTGAACGTATAAGTGGAATACAGCTTCGCCATCGAGCTAAGGTTGGCGGCGCAACCGTGGTCAGCTGCTCACCTGATGGGGCGATTATCGAGGTGGAGTCTGGGATTGAGAGGGTCGCTGTCGGGCAGGTGGCCTGCCTGCTGGACGGCGACACGGTGGTTGGCTGTGGGACCGTCGCAGGGTTTGAGGCTTAGACTCGAGGATCCATGTTGACAACTGACCAGATTCGCAGCATCTACCTAGAGCATGTCAAGGCTGCTGGGCATACGGAGATCCGTTCTGCGCCGCTGGTGCCTGCTACGCACGACCCAAGCGTCCTACTTACAACTGCAGGGATGCATCCTTTGAAGCCGTACTTTCTCGGTCAGGAGCAGCCCCCATCGGAACGGTTGACCTCATGTCAGAAGTGTTTTAGGACTACAGCTATTGAGAACGTCGGTATCACCGCCCGGCACTTGACCTTCTTCGAGATGCTTGGCAACTTCTCAATTGGCGACTACTTTAAGCAGGGCGCAATAGAGCAGGCTTGGGAACTTGCTACAAACGGGTTTGGCTTCGACCCGACAACCGTTTGGATCACCGTATTCGCTGGTGATAGCGAGCTTGGACTCGGACCTGACGAGGAAGCGATTGCGGCGTGGAAGGACGTCGGGGTTAGTGACGACCGCATTGTGGCTCTTGGTCGCAAAGACAATTTCTGGCAGGCGGGGCCGACCGGCCCATGTGGCCCGTGTTCAGAGCTCTATCTCGATCGCGGCTCAGAGTTCGGCCCGGATGACGAGCGCCCCGGTGATGATGGTGAGCGTTTCCTTGAGTTCTGGAACCTGGTGTTCATGGAGTTCGACCAGCTGGAGTCCGGTGACCTCGTGCCGTTGCCGTCACGAAACATTGACACCGGGATGGGCCTCAATCGGATGGCGGCAATTCTTCAGGGCGTTAGTTCGGTGTTTGAGACCGATCAGTTTGCTCCGCTGATTGCACTCGGTCGTCAACTCGCGACAGGTGAGGCTGACGAACGGTCACTCCGAATCCTCGCTGATCACAGCAGGGCAATGTGCTTCCTCGTAGCTGACGGTGTGGTCCCGTCTAACGAGGAACGCGGCTACATACTCCGCCGTCTGATGCGACGCGCGATTCTGCACGGAAGGCGCCTTGGTATGGAGACTGGCTTCCTCTCTCTGTATGCAGATCAAGTTGAGAGTCTGATGGGGGAGGCATATCCAGAGTTGATCGAGCAGCGTGCGGCAATTCGCTCGTGGCTCGATGGCGAGGAGGAAGGCTTCTCGAAGACACTTGCATCTGGAACCGAACTGCTCGATGACCTAATTGCAAAGGCGAGAGAATCAGGATCTGAGGGGATCAGCGCTGAGGATGCGTTCCGTCTTCATGACACGCACGGCTTTCCGATTGATCTGACGCTTGAACTGGTCGCCGAGCAGTCGCTCGGAGTCGATGAAGCTGGTTTTGAACTGCTGATGGACGGACAGCGTGATCGCGCGCGTGGTGGTAGCGCGACTGGCGATCCTCTCGCCGGAGCCCAGGCACTGCGAGATCTTCATCAGCGTTTCGCCTCGGAGAGCCCTCAAACCGAGTTTGTTGGTTTTACGGAGTTGGCTGTAGAAACCGAGGTCCTAGCAGCCGAGATGCTGGAGAACGGTGGCCAGTTGGTCAAGCTGAGCAGTTCGCCCTTCTATGCAGCGGGCGGCGGTCAGGTTTCCGATACTGGAACGCTGGACAACCTCGAAGGGGATCTCCTCTGCACGATTAGCGATGTGGCTCGCGTTGGTAGTGATCAGGTTCTGTCGGTCGATGGCCCTCAACTGGCAGTTGGTCAGCGTGTCGTCGCGAAGGTTGATCGCGAGCGGCGGCTGGCCACAGCCGCAAATCACACAGCTACACACCTTTTGCATGCTGCCCTGCGCGAGACGCTCGGAGATCATGTGCGCCAGGCCGGTTCCTCTGTGGCACCTGACAAGCTCCGTTTCGACTTCACACATGGTGAGGCCTTGACAGATCAGCAAATCGAAACGGTCGAGAACTCAGTCAACGATCAGATCCTGAGTAACTTTGATGTCTCTTCCACTGAAACTTCACTCGATGAGGCCAAGCGTCGTGGGGCAATGGCTCTTTTCGGAGAGAAGTACGGCGAACGAGTTCGCATGGTCGAAGTTGACGATGGTGAGTGGTCGCGGGAATTGTGTGGTGGTACGCATGTCCGAGCGACCGCTGAGATTGGTCTATTCAGACTTCTTTCTGAGAGTTCTAGTGCTTCGAATGTACGGCGTATAGAGGCCGTAACTGGGCCGGTTGCTGTCGAGCTGCTACGTGAGAGCGATGCGAGCCTGCGAGCGGCCGCAAAGTTGCTTAGGACGACGCCCGAACATGTCAGCTCAGCAATTGTTAAGCGTGATCAGAGATTGAAGGAGCTGGAGAGCGAGCTGAAGGATTCGGAAGCTCCCGATCCCAAGGAGATTTCAGAGACGGCTGTTGCCGAGGGCGATGCATTGCTCGTATTTAGGTCTGTCGAAGGAGTTGATCCAAAGTCTTTGCCTGACCTTGCTGATCAAGTCCGCGGCTTGTTGGGCGACTCCGCCGCAGTTGTGCTCGCCAATACCGCCTCCGATCGGGTAGATCTCGTCGCAGCGGTTGGCAAGGACCTAATTGATCGTGGTGTCAAGGCTGGAGCGATTGTTGCTGCTGCAGCTGGAGAAGTTGGCGGTGGTGGTGGTGGTCGCGACAACATGGCGCGAGCCGGCGGTAAGGATCCATCTCGGGTCGAACAGGCGCTCGACGCGGCTCGCTCAGTCGTCAATCTGGCCCTGAGCTAATGAGTCGGATTCTTGCCTTGGATCATGGGTCAAGTCGCTGTGGAGTTGCCTTGAGTGATCCGACTGGCTCGATTGCGAGTCCGCTTGATTCAGTTCAGAACCCTGACAGCAAGGCTGGCTACCGCGCAATCGTTGACATCTGCGAGCGCAACGAGGTAACCAAGGTTGTTGTCGGGCTGCCGATATCGCTGTCAGGAGATGAAACCGATCAAACCGACGCAGCAAAGGCGTTTGCGTCTCAGCTAGAGAGAAGGCTTCAAGGCCGCGCCGAAGTGGTTCTGATCGACGAACGACTTACGACATCTGAAGCTCGCAGAGTTGGCGGATCAAGCGATGAAGACTCACGTGCGGCCGCGGTACTTCTCGAGCGTTGGCTAGCGATTGAGGAGCGGAGATGAACCGCCGAGGGAAACGGATTGTTGGAGTTGGAGTAGCAGTCGTATTTGTAGGGTTCCTGACAATTATCGTCTTGATCTTCCAGCCGTTTGCGGGATCATCAAATGGCACCCCGGTTAGGGTCGCGATTCCGCCAGGTTCGAGCGTTTCGCAGGTCGGAGATTTACTTGAGAAGGCGGGAGTTATTGATAATTCGATGCTCTTTAGCTTGCGAGCACGTATCGACGGCGATGGCGGATCAATTAGGGCTGGTGGAATTACCCTACGGACTGGTATGAGCTACAGCGAGGCTCTAAACGCGCTTACAACAGCGCCCGCATCAGCGGCTGTTAAGGCTGTAACTATCCCGGAGGGATTGGCGAGAGGTCAAGTCGCGCCGTTGGTTACTGCTCGTGGCGTTGCTGGCAATTATCTGGCGGCCAGCGAAGGGTCACCGTTTCTGTCCCCAACATCATATGGGGCTCCAAGTGGGGCGAGCCTTGAGGGATTCCTCTTCCCGTCGACATACGAATTGAAGATCCCTGCCACCGCAAAGGAGCTGGTCGCCGACCAGCTCAAGGCGTTCAAAACCCAGTTCGGCACTGTAGATCTTGCCTATGCGAAATCAAAGAATCTCACCGCTTTCGATGTTGTGACGATCGCCTCAATGATTGAGCGAGAGACCGCTGCGGCCGCTGACCGGCCGCTAATTTCAGCCGTGATTTGGAACAGGCTTCGTCAAGGGATACCGCTCGGCATTGATGCGACATCCCGATATGAATTCAATAATTGGACGAGACCTTTGCTTCAGTCGCAACTCGAGAGCAACTCTCCCTACAACACGCGTCTGAATAAGGGGCTTCCACCAGGGCCGATTGGTAATCCTGGACTGGCTTCACTCAAGGCGGCTGCGAGACCGGCAAGAAGTAACTACCTCTATTACGTAGTTAAG
>JAPLCG010000094.1 GCA_026392385.1 Solirubrobacterales bacterium | reverse complement strand
ATTTGGCTTTACACCAACGAAGATGGCTCAGTCCTTTGCTCGATTCTCTCGGCTTTATGGAGTGCCTGTTACAACTGAGGTCCGGACCCGCAACCCTGCGACCTACCCAGCCTGCAAGCTAGTCGTTGCCACCCGCCTCGCGGAGCCGGAACGCGAGGCCGCCGTTCTCCGCGCGCTGCAGGTCGCCTGGTTCACAACCACCGACCTGCTCGACGAGGATGACGCGTTGGAGGCAGCTATCGGCGGTGTTCCTGGAATTGACGCGCAGGCTCTAGTTGCGATGGCCCGAACCGACAGCGCAGTTGCTGCGGCGTTCGCGGAGGATGTAGAGGTCGCCCGGTCAGCAGCCGGTTCACCAACTGAGGCTCAGGGTAAGCACGCGACTGCCCCCGATGGCCGTGCTCGCTATACGGCCCCATCACTGATCGTGACCGGAGACAACGGCCAGCCACTTGAAGCTGGCGGCTTCCAGCCGCTTGCCGCCTACGACGTTGTGATCGCAAACGTAGATCCGACGCTTGATCGGTCTGCCACTGAGGACGCACTTGAGGCGATCGCCGCATCTCAATGGCCGCTCTGCGCCGCGGAGGTAGCGTCGATCATTGCCAAGACTCCAGAAGATGTTGACAACAGCGCAACTGAAACAAGCCTGATCGAACTAGCTGGCGACGGCAAGTTGATCAGGCACGCGGCCGGTAACGGCGCCTTCTGGTCACTCGCCTAGTTCTCGACCCTAAAACTGCGCAACTTAAGCGCTGCTGAGGGGTTGTAGTGGGTGATGGCAAAGACAGCCCCCAAGCC
The DNA here is from genome assembly GCA_026392385.1 of Solirubrobacterales bacterium. GTDB lineage: Bacteria > Actinomycetota > Thermoleophilia > Solirubrobacterales > Solirubrobacteraceae > WLNJ01. Next base: position 1,235 of record JAPLCG010000094.1, on the reverse strand, counting down.
TCGCACCCGGATCCCATCGGATCCAGAGCGGCTTGCGGAGTGGCTGGCGCCAAGGCCCTACGAGACTTACGACCAGTGGAGCAGGCGCTTTGACCGCGCCGAGCGGCGACTAGTTGATCTTTTTGAGATCAACTACGAACACCAGCGTCGAGTTCGCAGGAATCGTCGGCGGCTGGCCACTCGGCCCGTAGCCTAGGTCGGCAGGAATCGTCAGCATTCGGCGACCGCCGACCTTCATGCCGGTAACGCCCTGGTCCCAACCTTGGATTACTTCACCCTTGTCGATCGTGAAGCTGAAGAGATCCTGTGGGGCTGGCCGGTCCCATGAGGCATCGAACTGCTTTCCACCGTCCCAGAGAGCGCCGACATACTTGACGGTCACCTTGTCGCCTGTCTTAGCGGCTGGTCCTGAGCCGGTGACGATGTCCTGAGTGACGAGCTTGTCCGGCGCAGTTCCGCTCTGAACGGGAATTACTGGCTTGACATTCAGGTCGGTCGTCTTTGAGGCGATTGGCTGTGTTACCGGCGCCTGAGTGGTTGTAGTTGTTGAAACATTCGAGGCGGTGGACTTTGATCCGCCCTTCGTAACAATCCCTGCGATAAGGGCGACGGTTACAACGGCGGCGCTGAGGCCGAGAATGATGCTTGAGCGACGATCCATTTCGACCTTTAGGTTAGCCGCTCGTGACGATGCGAGCGCCGAGGGCGCCGCACCACAGTCCGAAAACGGCAACCGCGAGCAGCGCTCCAAGCCAATGGAGGCCGACGATCGTCGCGATCGCACTAGAAACTACTCCCAACAGCTGCACAAGCAGCGACTTCACCATTACCGGTCGGTTGATCGCTGGCATTACCGGCTACCCGAAGAAAACTTCTGCGTCCTCATAGACGCGTGGGTCAAGGACTCGTGGCGTCTCAAGCGCCCTAATCAGCGGCTCATAGGCAATCTCAGTCCCTCTCAGCGATGCCATAACTCCAAAGTTGCCATCGAGAACTGCGCGGCCTGCAGCCAAACCCAGCCGTGTAGCGAGTACCCGGTCGGTCGCAGTTGCCGTGCCACCACGCTGAACATGGCCGAGTATCACTGCGCGTGCGTCGAACCCGGTCCGCTCAGCTATCTGCTGTTCAAGCCAAACCCCAACGCCACCAAGCCGCGCATGGCCAAAGGCGTCGGTTCCCCCACCGCTTGTTACCTGCTCGCCACCGATTGGCGTAGCGCCTTCGGATACGACAAC
>JAPLCG010000152.1 GCA_026392385.1 Solirubrobacterales bacterium | reverse complement strand
CTGCAGGATCTAGAGCAGGCTGGTTGTGCCCCCGCCGTGTCACGCCTTTCTGATGAGCAGGAGACCGAGGTTTCACTGCTTATGGCTGGTGGAGGAAAACTCCAGAGCGCGCTTTCAGGCTATCTCCGGCTCCGCCGCGTACAGGGTGGCTGTTTGATGATCACGGGCTTCGAGGGCTCAAGGCAGTCGGTCGAGGCACAGCTTCGCGCTGCTCTGCCAATAATTCATCGGCACGGCGCGGTTGCAGTCGGACATGGCATCGGTCGCGCTTGGCGAAAGGGTCGTTACTCCGGTCCCTATCTTCGCGACGTGCTTATGGGGCGAGGCCTACTAGTTGACACGCTGGAGACAGCGGCACCTTGGTCGGATCTTGAACGGCTTTATAACTCGGTTGGTTCCGCACTGAGGGAAAACCTAGCTTCGTTTGGTGGTGATCCAATTGTGATGTGCCATGTTTCGCACCTCTATCAGTCCGGTGCATCGCTCTACTTCACTTGGATTGGAAGGCAACCAGGTGTGACAGCAGAGGAGCAGATCGCAAACTGGCAGAAGGTCAAGTCTGCTGCCGGTGATGGCATTGTTGCTGGGGGAGGAACAATCACTCATCACCATGCAATTGGCCACGATCACGCTGCCTGGATGGAGTCAGAGGTCGGAAGCCAGGGATTAGCTCTCCTCCGAGCAGCAAAGTCGGAACTTGACCCAGTCGGCATTATGAATCCAGGCAAACTCCTGCCCTGAGCTGAGGCTACTTAACGAAGGCTGTGCTGAGCAGCTGCTGCCCTGGAGTCGTTGGAAGGGCTCCACCTTGGCTATAGACCTCGCGAGTAACAATCAAGTTCGTCTGCTTGGCTGCACCATTAGGCAATAGCCCTTCTGCTGCAAACTCGCCCTTAGCGTTGGTCTTCTGAAGGCCAATCAGAATTGGTTGATTTGGTCCGGTGAGCCAAACTCCAACGTAAGTGTCAGCAGGATTCCCGATCGCGGCGAGCGCGAGTGCGGGCTGCGAGCCCTTCGTCCCGAGTAGCACCCTTCCGAGTTCCTTGCCGTTCGGAGTCGCTCGGAGTGGGTACTGAGTCTTGCTTCCGGGTACAAACTTTGTTTGGGAAGCCTGCTGGGAGCTGTTTGCGTTGGAGGTCGACGGAGTAGTGGTCGTGGCTGCCGAATCCGCGGTCGTCGAGCTACCTGAGTCGAAGCTGCCGGTCGCCCAGAGCGTTATGACGAGAATCAGTACAAGTGCTCCACCTATCAGAGCGATCCCGCCACGTCGAGAGACGGATGCTGGGTGCGCTTCGTGCGGCGAGTCCGCCGCCGCCTTAGGTGCTTGAGATTTCTGCCTGTTCTCCGATATCGACGTAGCCTGCTGCGGAAGTTCGGCGCGGATCGTTGCGGCGTAGGTCTGAGCGGTAGGCGACCCGTCAAGTAGGCGACTGTGCTCGCGCTGTCCGAGCAGGACATCAGCAATCTCGTCGCGCTCGCCTGCGGTCAGCGCTGAGGCCTGATCGCCAGCCAGAGCCTCGAGGCCAGCCTTAGCGCGCCGCTCAACTTCAGCAGGTTTTATACCGAGCGTTGATGAAACAGCATCGTAATCGCGCCCTGCGATAACGAGTCTCAGCGTGGCAGCCTGGTCGACGGGAAGTTGTTCGAACTTTGTCATCAGTTCAGAGGGTAGCCATGCGATCACCGGTATCGTGCGCTCGCATGGAGTCATCCGAACTCAGCAGAAGTGATGTGGAGCAATTCTTCGATGCTCTTTACGGCCTTGAACTGATTTCGGCGACGAGCGAAGAGGTGCAGGCCACCGTCGAGGTCCGTGATGCGGTCAAGCAGCCCTTCGGCGTGGTGCACGGTGGCGTCTACTGCTCGATCGCTGAATCGCTCGCATCGATCGGAACATGGGTTGGGGTGCGTGAAGAGGGCAAGATCGCGCTCGGTATTTCTAATCAAACGAGCTTCCTTAGGCCTATCTCAGCTGGCCTAATCCATGCTCAAGCCAAACCTGTTCATTCTGGCCGTAGTACGTGGGTTTGGGATGTCGAAATGCGCGACGACGAAGCAAGGCTCTGCGCCGTATCAAGAATGACGATCGCTGTCCGCAAGCCTCCGCAGGCTGAGTAGCTTCAGCGTGTGAAACGGTTTGTGATCGGCATTCGCCGGTCGCGACCAAACGCCCGGCCTGTGATTTTCACACCGGGCGGGTACTGGCGCCGCTTGTACTCAGCCCTGTCGATCAGCTTCAGCACACCATCAACAGTAGGGCGGTCGAAACCGGCGGCGACGATTGCGTCAGCATCGAGGTGTTCCTCGATATACAGATCGAGGATTGGGTCGAGTACGTCATATGGTGGGAGGCTGTCGCTGTCCAACTGCTCCGGTCGTAATTCGGCAGACGGTGGGCGATCAATTATCCGCTTAGGAATCGTTGTTCTGGGGTCGGCTTTGCAGAGTTCGGCAAGTCGATACACGAGGGTCTTAGGAACATCCTTGAGGACGCCAAACCCGCCAGCAGCATCTCCATAAAGCGTTGAATAGCCCACAGCAAGCTCTGACTTATTGCCTGTCGTGAGCACTAGCCAGCCATGGGCGTTTGAGAGAGCCATCAGCAGGTTGCCGCGGATCCGCGCCTGAATATTTTCTTCGGCTAGTCCGGCACCAGGACCGTCGATATTTGAGCCAAGCGTCTGGGCATAGGCTTCCATTGCGCTAACGATAGGCATTTCTAGGCGCTCGATTCCGAGACTGTCGCAGAGTTCGCGAGCGTCGGATTGGGTCTCACTGGCGGACCACGGTGATGGCATAACTACGCCATGCACCCTGTCCGCGCCGAGCGCACGAACTGCGATCGCTGCGGCGACCGCTGAGTCAATACCGCCCGAAACTCCGAGGACGACTCCGTTGAATCGATTCTTTCGGCTGTAGTCGGCTAACCCAAGGGTTAAGGCCTCAAGCACAGCCTCGTCTTCGTCTAGACGTGGAGCCATAGCTTCTGGGGTGTGGTCTGAGGGGGCTTCCTGAAGGCTTGTGTGAAGTACGGCAAGGGGTGGGCGTCCGGAGGGGCTCGCTGCGCGAGCCTCAAGCGCAAGATCGCAAAGGATCAGTTGCTCTTGGAACTGGTGGCCCTCAATCAGTAATTCACCGTCGCTGTCAACGACAAGTGATTCGCCGTCGAACACGAGTTCATCCTGCCCGCCGACGAGAGCGCAGTAGGCAATTGGTAGGTCGTGCTCGCTGGCCCGGTCGGACAGCATCTTCCTGCGCAAGTCACCCTTACCGGCCTGGAATGGTGATGCAGAGATATTGACTACGAGTGACGCTCCTGCTTCAGCGCAGTCGGACCCAGGATTTCCAGCGACCCAGATGTCCTCGCAGATCGAAAGTCCAATCCGTACTCCGTCTACTTCGATGCACTCGCCATGAGAACCGGGCGTGAAATATCGGTATTCATCGAAAACGCCGTAGTTCGGGAGCTCTACCTTCCGATAACGCGCTGCAATGCGCTCGTCCGCGAGCACCGCTGCAGTGTTGTAAAGCTTCCCCTCAGCTAGCTCGGGAGCGCCGACTATCGCCACCGTTCCATTCGTGAGGCGAGCAATCTCGAGCAGTTTCTCCTCAGCCTCCGCGAGGAACCGGGGAACAAGAAGCAGGTCCTCGGGTGGGTAACCGGTGATTGCTAGTTCTGGGAATGCAACTAGCTGACATCCAGATGCAACTGCTTCCAGCAGTGAATCGTTTATTAGCTGGAGGTTGCCGTCAAGGTCGCCGACCGTTGGGTTGATCTGGGCAAGCCCGATTCGCAGTTGACTTGTCACGCCTTCAGATTGACAGGAGCGGCGGTGGCGGTGCTCCTACGCTTTGATTTAGAAGTTCCACGCTGCGCTCGAGAGGGCTTTCCGTCTTTGCGTGCGGTGGCTGTCAGATCGGCGAGCGAATTGCGAAGATCCTCTGCCAGCAGGTCAAGGTCAGGGATTGCATCCCAGTCGGCGTTGAATCCGAAACAGACCTTGCCGTCGTAGCTGATCACCGCGATTCCAAGAGCCTGTCGCTCAGCAAGCGGAACCATTGGATAGATCTCCACGAGTCGGCGTCCCATCAACCAAAGTGGGAACTGGGGGCCCGGCACATTGGTGACTACAAGGTTGAAGAAGCGCTGCCTCGGAACGAGGCGGGCTGCCTGGCTCATGATTGTTTGCGGGGCGAAGCCGCTTAGCTCGGTGAGCGCATGTGCGCCGACAGCCTGGCCGGAGTCCTTGACGTGGCTCATTGAATCGCTTACTAGGGCAAGTGCCTGCTTAGGGTCTGAAACTCCTACAGGTAGATGTGCCCACATAGCGGCCACCTGGTTGCCGAGCGTTCCGTGCTCGGTCTGGGGTCGAATAGATACGGGGACCATCGCCCTCAAAACCAAGTCGCGCGTCGGATGACCGCGTGAGCGTAGGAAGCTTCCGAGGGCACCGGAAACGATTGTTAGAACTACGTCGTTGACCGTTCCTCCCAACTGATTCTTGATCTCTTTGAGCTGGCTTAGGTCGGCAGTTACCCACGTGAAGCGGCGATGAGGGCCAATCGCAACATTAAGTGGCGTCTCCGGCGCTTGTTCGGTTCCGTCAAAGGCGAGATTCCCGATACCGGCTGCCTGGCTAGCAAGCCAGTCAACCGTGCGTCGTGGGCGCCTCACCATGGAACGTAATCCTCTGGCCATCTCTGCTGGAACTGTGGCGCGTTCTATGAGCGCTTCGCCCAACAGTTCCGCTGAGGACGGTGCTGGTTGCGCTACCCATTCGACGCTCGGTGTTTCAAGAGGAATGGCGTCCTCGGCGAGATCAAAGAGGACGGCAGTTATGTCCATTCCAGAGACGCCGTCAACTAATGCGTGATGAGTCTTTGCAAGAAGTGCGAAGCGGTTACCTGCGAGACCGTCAACGAGGTAAATCTCCCATAGCGGTTTGGCCCGATCTAGCTGGGTTGAAAAGACGCGACCGCAGAGTCCAGAAAGTTCCAAGTTGCTTCCGGGGGCGGGGAGGGCCGAGTGGCGAAGGTGATATCCGAGTTTGAAGTGAGGATCATCGACCCAAACAGGGCGGCCTTGACCGAAAGGAACCTCAGCTAAGCGCTGTCGGTAGCGAGGAACAAGGTGCAATCGGGAGTTGATGTGCTGAGCGAACTCCTCGTATGGGGGTGCACTACCCTCAAATACGAGGCATGAGGCGATGTGCATATGCGCGCCGTGTCGCTCTAAGTGGAGGAAGGACGTATCTAGGCCAGTTAGGCGGTCGGAGTTGGCCATTTCGCGCATTCTCTCCTAATCGAGCAGCGTGCGCAACCTTACACAAGGATGACTTGCAACATTACACAAGCTGTGTATTCTTGTGTTATGACAAAACTAGCGGCGCAACCTCAGTTAGACCTCAGCGATCGTTCATGCTTTGAGCGAGTGTTCTCGGAACATGAGCGAGGCGTTTACGCCGCTGCGTATCGTGTTCTTGGGAATGCCACGACGGCACATGATGTCGTCCAAGATGTCTTCATGCGTATATGGACGCGGCCAGAACGTTTTGACCCGTCGCGAGGCGAGATTGGACCTTTCCTAAAGCTGATGGCGCGCAGTCGGGCGCTTGATCTTTGGCGGGAGGGCGATGCGGCAGGCCGTGCGGGCGACAGGCTCAAGGTAGTTGTGGAGATGGAACAGCCGGTTAACACTGACCGACCGGACCTCCTGGCGGAGCAGGCTGAGAGCGCAGCAGAGGCTCGAGCGATGCTGTCTGATCTCCCGCGAGCGCAGCGCCAAGCAATCGTCCTTGCCTACTTGGCGGGTCTAGCATCTGAGGAGATTTCTGCAAAATCGTGCGTTCCTGTCGGCACAGCGAAGAGTCGGATGCGGCACGGACTCAGTCGGCTTCGCGACGAGTATGGAGCTCAGCTTCAGGCGGCATAGATTTAGAGAGTGTGCTCCAAGGCACAGTTGTCTACCGCTCTTGCGGTACGATTGATTTTGTAAGTCAAGCCGAACTGGCCGCGCGCAATGCGCAGCCAGACGGGGGACCCAGAGCCGGATGTTCTCGGCAGGGGCGAATTGCGGCGATATGTCGCATAGCGAATCAGCTAGTGATTAGTGGTTTGCGAGCCCGTCAGCTAACCCCGTAGGCATCGACAGATAGAGACAGGAAGTGGAAAGTGGAGTCGATTAAAAACCTGCGTGGTTCTTTCGTATTTGTGCCTGTACTGCTAGCACTGACATCGTTTGGTGGCGGGGCTGGTCCGGGCGATGGCGGAGACCAAGATCTTCCCGTCAGGCTCTCGGCGAAGCGAGTCACATGGGGTTCAGCGGTCTCCGTATCCGGTGCTGGTGTTGGGTTGGCGGCCAAGTCGCCAGTTTCGATCTACCTCGTTGCGCCGGGCCACTCAATGCGACGAATTGGCATAGCTCATGCTGATCGTCGTGGACGGTGGAGTGCCTCTGTGAAGCCAGGGCTGAGCGGTGTGATTAAAGCGAGCGCCGGTAGCCTTCCGACCGCAACTGCTAGGACGAGTGCTTCGGCTCGTATCACGGTTTCTCCAAAGGCGATCGTGGCTCCGATTCCACCGAGTCGGCCGGGGAGCAGAGTCAAGATACGAGGGATAATTCGCCCAGCTGGCAATCAGCGTGTCGTCCTTTCGATTCGTCATCTAGGGCATTGGAAGGTAGTTAGTCGTTCCCGGGCTCGAAACGGTCGGTTTACCGCGTACCTGACCGCGCCAAAGGGTGTTAATCAGCTAAGGGTGGCGATTGGAGCGGGCAACGGGCTGAGCAACACAGTCGTCAATGGCGGCAATGTCTCTGGGCTCCGGCCGGCTGGTGCATCTTGGTATGGCCTCTATGGTGAGGGGCTCGCCTGCGGTGGCGTATTGCATTACAACCAAATGGGCGTGGCGCACAAGACGCTTCCTTGCGGCACAAGAGTCACCGTTTCGTACCACGGTCGGACAGTTGTGGTTCCCGTTATCGATCGAGGGCCATACATAAGCGGACGTGAATTTGATTTGACTGGAGCGGTTGCACGCAAGCTTCATTTCGACGGAGTCGACACCGTTTGGGTCGCTCCCTAGATCTGGGGGTTGCGCCCTCGACGCCCGCGATTGCTTGCCGCCAGCGTTGACCGTATTCGGTCGTACAATTCGGTTATGGATTCAGCTGTCGCGTCGAATCAGGTGGGCGATGGAAATCAGCGCGGGGAGGCGGACGGCGCGCCACTCCGAACGATCGCCCACATCGATCTCGATGCGTTTTTTGTTTCGGTTGAGTTGCAGCGGAGGCCCGATCTAAAAGGGCTGCCAGTGATTGTGTCGGGGAGCGGTCCACGCTCCGTAGTCACCACTGCCAGTTACGAGGCCCGAAGGCATGGTGTTGGATCTGCAATGCCCGCAGCAAAGGCGCTACGTCTCTGCCCTGACGCCGTTGTTATCGAGCCCGACTCTCATCGTTACCGAGAGGCTTCGCGCGCAGTAATGGCTGTTATTCATCACCAGATAGACGAAGTTGAACAGGCGGGGTTAGACGAGGCATACATCGACTTAACTGGGCTGTCTTCGCCGATCGCGACTATGAGGACGATTGTTCGTGAGATAGAGGAGCAGACTGGACTACATGCGTCAGTGGGCATCGGTCCGAATAAGTTGGTCGCAAAGGTTGCATCGGACGCGGAGAAACCGCGCGGGTTTGTAGTGATTAGTCGGGAGCAGGCCTGCGAGTGGTTTGCTGATCGACCGTGTGGTCTGATCCCGGGGATTGGGCCCAAGACTGTTGAGCGCCTGCGCGTTCTAAGGATTGAGTCAATTGCTCAGCTTGCGGGGGCCGATGAGCAGCAGCTTTGGGAGGCCTTCGGTGAGCGCCAGGGTTCGATACTCAAGTCGCGCGCCGCGTTCATTGATGGCAGCCCCGTCGTGTCTAATCGCGAAGCGGTTTCTGAGTCTCGTGAGACCACCTTTGACACTGATTTGAGCGACAGAACAGAGCTGCTCGAAAGGCTTGCTGGATTGAGTGCGGATCTCTGCTCAGCCCTCCGTAGGCATGGCCACCAAGGAAGGACGATCGGTATCAAAATTCGTTACGCAAACTTTGAGACTCACACGCGTGCCCGAACACTGAGCGCACTCACTTCTGATCAAGCGACAGTTACTCGTGTGGCTCGGGAGCTGTTTGAGGAATTTGACCCGCAGCATCCCGTTCGACTCATCGGCGTGCGTGTGGCCGGCTTCCAGACGCCTGAGGCCGCAAGTGGCCAGATGAGCCTGCCGCTGTCGTGAGCGAAACAGTTGCTGGTCGACCTAGTTCCTTGGCGGTAGAGCATTCCGGACCGAGGGAGTCCGCGAGCAAGATTTTGCTACTTCACGGACTCACTGCAACGCGTCGGTATGTGTTGATGGGATCGAAAGCCCTCCAGCGCGGCGGGCATCATGTAATTGGTTTTGATGCACGCGGCCATGGTGAGAGTGGAGCGCCCATCCCGACTACAGCCTTCTCATACGAGGATCTTGAAGCGGATGCTCTTACTGTGATTGACGAAGCGCGAATCTCTCGGGCTGTGATCGTCGGAGTCTCGATGGGTGCGCATACGGCTGTTCGGCTAGCAATTAATCATCCGGATCGTGTTGCCGGATTGGTCTTGATCACGCCCGCTTTTCAACCTCAACGGACGGTCGACGAGCGCGCGCTGACCAGATGGGACGCCCTAGCTGACGGTCTCGCAGCAGGTGGGGTAGAGGGTTTCCTTGATGTCTATGGTGACGGCGGAGTAGCGGATAACTGGGCGCCGGTCGTCCGACGTGCAGTCGCACAGCGAATGGCGTTGCATTTGCATCCTGATTCCGTTGCAGAGGCATTAAGGATTGTGCCGCGGTCACGTCCATTTGAGTCGTTCTCAGAGCTCAAAGGGCTCGATATTCCAGTGGCTGTGATCGGTTCGCAGGATCAAGCTGATCCTGGGCATCCGCTCGCGGTTGCTAGGCAATGGGCGTCGGTATTTGGTCAGACCGAGCTAGCCGTTGAGGAGCCTGGCCAACCGCCGTTTGCATGGAGCGGTCGCAAGATAAGTCAAATTGCTGAGTCAATAGCGAGTGTCGCTAGCTTTACCGACTAACTTTCTGGCCGGACCGAGTTCGCTTCGCTG
>JAPLCG010000190.1 GCA_026392385.1 Solirubrobacterales bacterium | reverse complement strand
TACGACATATCCGATCGTCTCTATTTCGAACCGCTGACGCTTGAGGATGTTTTGGCAGTCTGCGAGCTAGAGCAAGCTGAGGGTGTTGTTGTCCAGTTTGGAGGCCAGACACCGCTGAAGCTTGCTGCTGAACTGGAAGCGTCTGGGATTAGGATTCTTGGGACCGGAATTGATGCCATTGACTTGGCGGAAGACCGCGCTCGCTTCAGCTCGCTGCTTGATGAACTCGGATACCTAGCGCCTCCATATGCGACAGCTGACGATGCGGATACTGCTGTTCGAGCAGCCGCCGAAGTTGGATACCCGCTTCTCGTTCGACCTAGTTACGTTCTTGGTGGTCGGGCCATGGAGATTGTCTACTCAGATGCTGGGCTAACCGACTACCTCACGCGAACCGGTGTTGACCGCACTCCGGGCCAGCAAATTTTCCTCGATCGCTTCCTAGAGGATGCTGTCGAGATAGATGTTGATGCTCTCTGTGACGGTTCAGAAGTCTGGATTGCCGGGGTAATGCAACATGTTGAAGAGGCTGGTATTCACTCTGGAGACTCAGCGTGTGTCCTGCCACCGCACTCTTTGAGTGCGGGGATGCTGGATCGGATCCGTGAGCAGGCAGCCGGACTGGCTATGGCACTTGGGGCTGTCGGTCTGGTCAATATTCAATTTGCCGTCCACGGCAGTGACCTCTACGTGATCGAAGCTAACCCAAGGGCTTCGCGCACAGTGCCGTTTGTAAGTAAGGCGATTGGCCTTCCACTCGCTCGACTCGCATGCCGTCTAATGCTTGGCGAGCAGATCGCTGACCTTTCGCTACCGGACGTCCCTTACGCGGGACATGTAGCCGTCAAAGAAGCCGTTATGCCGTTCGATCGGTTTGCGGGTTCAGATGCATTGCTCGGTCCTGAGATGCGCTCGACGGGCGAAGTAATGGGCATTGCCGCCGACTTCCCAACGGCATTCGCTAAGGCTCAAGCTGCCGCTGGATCGCGTCTTCCCGAGGGAGGATCAGTCTTTCTCTCAGTCTGCGATGCGGATAAGCCCCTAGCCGGCGCGCTAGCTAGTCAGCTCCACGATCTTGGCTTCAGAATTGTTGCAACCCGCGGAACAGCCGAGGCTGTCTCGAGGATGGGAATACCTGCTCAGGCACTCAACAAGATTGCTGAGGGTTCACCGCACGTCTTGGACCTAATTGAAGCCGGCGAGGTTGGCATGCTCGTGAACACGCCAACCGGGTCGGGTGCCCGCACCGACGGTTGGGAGATCCGCTCAGCTGCCGTTGCGAGAGGAGTTCCATGCGTTACAACGATGGCTGGGGGCCTTGCCGCGGCACGAGCAATTCAGTCGGCTCGCAGCGGCAAGCCAGATGTGATTTCGCTACAGGATCTGCACGCATCAGCTACCGATAAATGAGTCCAACGTCCGACAGGCCGATCGCACCGTTTGGTCGCAGAGCGGTTCCAGTTGATTCAGTCCGAAGGATTGGTCCATACACGCTGATTGAGATAACAGACCTTGCTGCGCCTACCGCGAAAGCGGGACAGTTCCACATGCTTGCCACCGAATCTAATTGGGGTGGCACCTCGGGCGGCAGGCCATTTCTGGCAAGGGCGATCAGCTTCATTTCATCTAACGGCGAGGGTCGGTTTGGATTTCTTCTCCATACGGTCGGCCCTGGAACGGAGAGGCTCGCGGACGTGAACGTCGGCGATAATTTGCTGGTCGTAGGCCCACTTGGCAATGGCTTTAGCGACCCGTCAGAGCAGCTCCGTCCGATCCTGATTGGCGGCGGGATCGGTGCGGCTCCCGTACTTGCTATGGCTGATCAGCTCACTGCAGCTGGGCGCGATTATGAGGTGATCCTCGGATTTCGGGATGCATCTCACGCTGAATTAGCATCAGAAAGGCCTAATTGTCGCGTGGTTACTGATGACGGTTCCACTGGCCGCCATGGAACCGTCCTCGACGAGTTGCAGATTCTGATCGATTCACTCGAACCGTCTCAGCAGGTTGAACTCCTTGCCTGTGGCCCGCCTGGAATGCTCGAGGCGGTGCGAACCTTTGCTAGCGCTGAGGGACTAGAGGCTCAGTTAGCGCTCGAGACACCAATGGCCTGCGGCTATGGAGCTTGCTTCGGTTGCGTCGTACCGACTAAGAGCGGGTACGTTCGCGCATGTGTAGACGGACCGGTCTTCATGGCCAGTCAACTTGACAGAGTCTTCGCGGACGGCCCGCTGTGACCGGGAATCCCGTTCGTTTCTGTGGTCTTCAGTTAGAGCACCGAATAATCAACGCGTCTGGAACCTTCGATCCGATTGCAGCAAGCCGCGCATTCGGCAACGACGTCATTACTTCACTTCCGTTTTCAGCTTTCGTCAGCAAGACGGTGACGGTGGAGCCAAGACAAGGCAATCCACCGCCACGACTCTGGGAGTTGCCGTCCGGAATGATGAATTCAATCGGCCTGCCGAACAAAGGTCTAGTTCGTTGGGTTGAAGAGGATCTCCCAATACTCTCAAGGATGAAAATCCCCTTGATTGCAAATGTAATGGGCTTCGAACGTGACCAGTTTTCGACACTTGTTGAGGCCCTCGGAGGGAAGGCCGAAATCTCGGCGCTCGAGCTCAATGTCTCATGCCCAAATGTCGAAACCGGAACAATCATCGGTTCTGACCCATTCGAGTGCGGGCAATTGGTATCCGCAATGCGCCTTCTTACCGACAGTCCACTGATCGTAAAAATCACTCCAAATGCCTCTGACCCAGCTGCTGTCGCGATCTCAGCCGAAGCCGCTGGCGCCGACGCGATTTCGCTAATTAACACAGTCCGTGGTCTAGCCCTTGATCCAGTAAGTCGACGTCCCTGGCTTGGCGGTCGCACCGGTGGGATATCGGGCCCAGCGATTCGCGCTGCTTCTCTGGCGCAGGTTGATGCCGTCTGCAGTCAGGTCAAAATTCCGGTGATCGCTATGGGTGGTGTGAGCAGCGGAAAGGATGCTGCCGACTTGATCGATTGCGGTGCGACGCTAGTCGCTGTTGGAACCGAGAATTTCCGTGATCCGATGGCTGCCGAACGAATCCGAACTGAACTTGAATCAATCAGTTTGGTTCCATGACCGACTCGAAGGTCGACGTGGGATCGCAAAACGGCGCCGAGTATGTAGGATCAACGCGCATGAGTTCAACGGGTCACAAGGACAGCGGTTCGGAAACTCCAGAGAGGTCACAGGACCAGCGACTCGACGCACTCGCAGTCGCGAACCAGATCCGCGCGAAGCGAGCTCAGCTGAAGCGTGATCTTAAGGCAGGCCGTTCGAAGCTTTATCAGCAGATTGCTGAGCCACCAGAGTGGCTGCATACCGCGAAGGTAATTGATCTGATGCTGGCAGTTCCAAAGATTGGTCGGGTCAAGGCCAACAAGGCACTTGTTCAGTGCCGCATCTCTCCGAGCAAGACGATTGGCGGTCTTTCCGAGCGCCAGCGGCGCGAACTCGTCGCTCTACTTACCCGCTAGCGCAGGTTTCTTTCCTTGGCCCGGCTCGTGGTCATCACCGGTCCTTCCGGAGTTGGGAAGGGGACACTGATCCGAAGGCTCGTTAGCGATGTTCCGGGCCTAGTGGTCTCTACGTCAGCAACGACTCGATCGCCGCGGCCAGGTGAGATCGATGGCAGGGAGTATCACTTCCTCTCTAGAAGCGAATTCGACAGTCGAGTCGAGGCAGGAGACTTCTTGGAGAGCGCCGAGTATGCGGGCAACCTCTACGGAACGCTAAATAGCGAGCTTGAAAACAGGGCCGAGGCTATCCGAGCCGTTGTGCTTGAAATCGAGACTCTCGGCGCTGCAACAATTCGCCGCAAGGTTCCCGGAGCAATCCAAATATTCATTGCGCCGCCAAGTCCCGAATCGTTACGGCAGCGGCTAGTCGGGCGCGGGACCGACGCTCCGCTTGTGATCGAACAGAGGTTGGCAACGGCAACACGGGAACTGGCAAGGCAGAGCGAGTTCGACACGGTGATAATCAACGATGATTTGGACACCGCTGCAACCGAGTTGGCGCAACATGTGGCCGCCCGGCTAGACTGCAGTTCAGACAAACCGACTGGAGACTCATGATCAACGCCCGGATGGACCAGCTTCGCGAGCACTGCAGCAATAATTACTCAATGGTGATCATCGCTGCGAAGCGTGCTCGTCAGATCAACGCTTACTACCACGCACTCGGCGAGGGCTCTTATGAAGAGTACGCTCCGCCAATGGTCCCGACAAAGTCGCAGAACCAGATCACAATCGCGCTTGAGGAAATTGCGCAGGGCAAGATCAAAGCGATTTATCCGGAAGAGACCGTAGCCGGGCGCTAGCAACGGCCGCGGTTGGCCAGATCAACCAATGGCTAAAGTTCTCGTCGGAGTCAGCGGTGGAGTCGCCGCGTACAAAGCTGTTGAGTTTGTTCGGTTGGCGGTCCTCGCCGGACATTCGGTTCGGGTGATACAAACACCTGCAAGCCTCCGCTTTGTCGGCAGGGCAACCTTTTCAGCGATCACAGGTGCCCCTGTCCTCGTTTCCGAGTTTGAGTCAGACCCTTCGCGTGGCTGCTGGCCGGGTGAGGAACTGCCTGAGCATGCACCGATTAGTCACCTAGCTCTAGTCGAAAACGCAGATGTCTTTGTCGTGGCTCCGGCAACTGCGAATTTGATCTCACGAGTCGCTGCTGGCAGTAGTGATGAGCTCGTCTCCGCTGCTGTTCTCGCGGCTAATTGCAGGGTTCTTGTCGCACCCGCTATGAACAACCGAATGTGGGAGAACCCGGCAACAGTTGCGAATGTCGCAACACTCAGGGAGCGGGGAATCACGGTTCTTGAACCGGGTGAAGGGCAGCTTGCGTCCCACGGCGAGGCAGGCAAGGGGAGATTGATAGAACCGCGCGAACTCTTGGCTGAGCTTGACTCAGCTGGGGGTAGATCCGATTTTCGGGGCGTTAGGGTTTTGGTGACAGCCGGGGG
Source organism: Solirubrobacterales bacterium (assembly GCA_026392385.1). GTDB lineage: Bacteria > Actinomycetota > Thermoleophilia > Solirubrobacterales > Solirubrobacteraceae > WLNJ01. The sequence goes on along the minus strand of JAPLCG010000190.1, from coordinate 7,975 downwards.
CACTAGAGAGGCAATCGATCCGGTGAGGTTCATCGGCAACCGCTCATCTGGGCGTATGGGAGCTGCTCTCGCCAATGCCGCAGCTTCGCGTGGGGCTGAAGTGACCATTATCTGCGCCAATTCATCGATTCCAACGTCAAGCGATGTCAAGGTCATAAATGTTGTTAGCGCTGCGGAGCTCGGTGACGCTTGCGACCAGCAATTTCCAAATTGCGACCTCTTATTGATGGCTGCTGCGGTTGCTGACTTCATCCCAACTGCTGCGGCTGATCAAAAGATTAAGAAGTCAGAGGGAGTTCCCACTATCGGCTTGACTGCCTCGCCGGACATCCTCGCGGGTCTGGCAGGCGAGCGGAGGGCCGATCAGACGGTGATCGGTTTTGCGGCTGAACACGGAGGTGACCCTTTAGCGAACGCGCGCACAAAACTTAAGAGCAAGCAGCTAGATGCACTCGTTCTCAATGATGTATCCGTCGCTGATATCGGATTTGAGAGCGAGGAGAATCTCGTTACTTTCATATCCGCGGACCAAGAGCTTGAGCTAGCTCGCGGACCGAAGCTTGACGTTGCACACTCGATCCTTGATCAGATCAAGATTCTTGGGACTAACCCTCAGAAGGGTTGATCTGGGCTACCTCGCGTGCCTGTGTGGCGGTCAGTACGAAAAGGCCAAGCATCCGATCTAGCTCACGTTGGTTGACCGCGGCAGTCGGAAGATCCAGCTGGAGCCATGGCTCTCCAGAGCGAGTCGCCGAAAACCTGACCAGCAGCAAACGTCGGTTCCACCAAAGCAGATTCTCACTGCTGATCGCATTGGCCGCTGCGATCTGCGCCTGGACTCGCAGAAGCCCATCTCGGAGGGCTATTCCGATGTGAAGTGGCCAGCCGGCAGCCTCGACCGTGAGTCCCCATTCGCCAGGGGCAACTGTTCGCCAGTCGGCAGAAAGCTCGTCAAGGTACTGCTCGACAGTCTGAGCAACTGAGATATTCACTCCCGGAGCGTAGCCGCAGATCGCATCGTTGCTACCATCGATCGAGAAAGTTTCGTGGCCGAGCAGTGAACGGCAGTATTTAGGAGCGGGCATTCGCCCGCTCTTTGCATAATTGGGGAAGACAATGTCAAGCACACTCAACGAAGAGATAGGCAATTTGCTAGCCGAACAGCTACCCGATGTCGAACTGCTTCTCGTTGAGAAGAGCGGCTCACAACTTCGGATATTCGTTGACCATCCAGAGGGTGTTGGACTCGACATTTGCCAGAGCGTTTCAACAGTTCTTGCTCCGCTGACTGAGCGGTTCGGACTCGAGGTTTCATCGCCTGGGAACGATCGTCCACTCGTAAAGCCTGAGCACTTCCGACGCTTTGAAGGCAGAAGGGCCAAGATTAGTCTCGCTCAGCCAGTTGCAGATAAGACCAAGACTTTAAGCGGCGAGATAGTAGAAGCCGGAGAAGAGCAGTTGACAATCGCAGCCGACGATGGAGTCGTTTCGCTGCCTTATACAGCCATAGGTCGCGCCAATCTGGTGCCGGCCGCATAGGAGGAATAGACATGTCAAAGGAAATTGTCGACGCGATTACAGCTCTGGGAGATGAGAAGGGGATCCCTGCTGAGACCTTGATGGTTGCGCTTGAGGCTGCCCTTCTCTCCGCGTATCGGAAGACGCCTGAATCAGCGGAATTCGCCCGTGTTCAGATTGACCGTGAATCCGGTGACTTTGAGGTCTATGAACTGCTCATTCCCGAGGACTTGATCCCGCTAGTACTGACAGAGGTTGAGACTGAAGAGGAAACTCTCATCGACCCTGAAACCGGCGAACCGAGAGAGCCCGCTGCGCCCGAGCTTGACCTTGAGAAGGTTGAGCAGTACCGGGACCGCATCACTGAGAAGAATGTTACGCCTGACGGATTCGGTCGTATCGCTGCGGTCACCGCCAAGCAGGTGATGCTTCAACGTGTGCGCGAAGCAGAGCGTGAGTTGACCTTCGAGGAGTACAAGGATCGCGTTGGTGAGTTGATCAACGGAGTCATTCAACAGACCGATTCTCGTTACACACTTGTCCGACTCAGCGAGCGGACTGAGGCACTACTTCCGCGATCAGAACAGGTCGAAGGCGAGCGCTACGACAATGCTCAGCGAATTAAGGCGATCATCAAAGAGGTTTCATCTTCGTCAAAGGGGCCGAGCATCATTGTCTCGCGTCGCGACCCTGCATTGATCAAGGAGCTTTTTGAGCTAGAGGTGCCCGAGATGGCTGACGGTCTCGTCGAGATCACCGGTGTTGCCCGTGAACCTGGCTATCGCTCGAAGATCGCAGTTATTTCTCACGCTGACGGCGTCGACCCTGTTGGAGCATGCGTCGGACCTCGTGGTTCACGAGTGCGGATGGTCGTATCCGAGTTACGCGGTGAAAAGATCGACATCATTCCCTTCAACGACGAGCCGGCACGATTTGTGGCAAAGGCACTCTCACCGGCGCGAGTGCGCGAGGTTCTAGTCGACGACGATGAGAAACAGGCAACTGTGATCGTCCCCGATGACCAGCTTGCGCTTGCGATTGGCCGCGCTGGCCAGAACGCTCGATTGGCCGCCCGACTGACCGGCTGGAGAATCGAGATCAAGCCGGAGACTGAATATGCAAGCGAGGCTTCCTCGGAGGAGGCAACCGAGGATGAGGTACAGACACGCTGCGCCGCAGTTCTTTCAAACGGTAGGCGCTGTCCAAACGCTCCAATTGAAGGTTCGCGCTACTGCGGACTTGACGCCCACCAGGCGCTAGTTGGAACTGAACAGCCGGCAGCGGCAGAGGCACCAGAGCCTGCTCTGCCTGAGCCGACTGACACAGAGGTTTCTCTAGAGACAGAGCCATCCGAAGATATTGCCGAAGCCTCTGAGGCCGCGACGCTGGCAGATGAGGTCGTTGCGGGTTCAGATGTTGACGCGGCTGTAGCTACAACCGAACCGGCGATTGAGGCTCCCTCTTCGCTCGACGACGGAGCCGAGACTGAGAGTGGGGAGTCCGTATAGCTACTCACACCTTGATGAGGCACCCGGTCCCAAGTCCGGACAGCCTCGTCCCTCCAACTAGACTGCGGACAGATGGCTAAAAAGCGCGTCCACGAAATTGCCAAGGATCACGGCCTCAGCAGCAAAGAGGTTCTGCTTCGCCTGCAGGAAGCTGGTTTCAGTGTTAAGGCCGCAGCATCTTCGGTCGACGAGAAGACTGCTGCTGAGGTTCTCAAGGCCCCGGTTCCTGCGCCAGCTGCGCCGGAACCGACGAAACCAGCTGCGAAGAAGACGCAGCCCGCCAAGGAGGCTGGAGAGACCTCTAAATCAGGGTCTGCAAATGCCGGACCAGGTAAACGTCGTGTGGTTATCGATGCGCAGGCCGCTCGACGACCCGGACCGGGAGGCGGCAGTGGCCCTGGCGGTCCAGGTGGGGGTCCCGGAGGACCTGGTGGCCATGGTCCACCTGGAAGACGTCCCCGTCGTAAGGGCGGTCGTCGACGCTCCTTTGAGGAGGTATTTGCCGAGACCGCTCCGAAGGTCGACGATAAGCCGGAGCTTGTTCGGATCAATTCCGGTTCGACGCTCAAGGATGTTGCCGAGTACCTGAATGTCCCGGTCCCAGAGTTGATCAAACGGCTTATGGGGCTTGGAGAAATGGCTACGCTTACCCAAACCCTGTCCGACGACGTCATCGGTGTACTTGCAGCTGAGCTTGATCGCGAGATTGAGATCGTTCACACAAGTGACGAAGCTGCAGATGTACCCGACTTTGACGATGCGGCCGCCGACCTAGTCGCACGGCCTCCGGTAGTCACAATCATGGGTCATGTCGACCACGGAAAGACTTCGCTACTCGATGCGATCCGCAAGACTGAAGTTGCCGCCGGTGAGGCTGGCGGGATCACTCAACACATTGGCGCCTACCAAGTCCATCACGACGACCGTGTAGTCACTTTCCTAGATACTCCAGGTCACCAGGCTTTCACGGCGATGCGTGCACGTGGAGCTCAAGTAACTGACATTGCGATCATCGTGGTTGCTGCTGATGACGGCGTTAAGCCTCAGACTGAAGAGGCAGTTGATCACGCCAAAGCAGCGGGTGTTCCAATGCTTGTCGCAATCAACAAGATCGACAAGGAAGGTGCTCAGGCGGAGCGCGTTCGCGGCGAAATGGCTCAGCTTGGATTGCAGCCAGTCGACTGGGGTGGAGACACTGAGTTTGTAGATGTGTCCGCCAAGTCGGGAGAGGGTCTAGACGCTCTGCTTGAGACCTTGATTGTGATGGCAGACATTGAGGAACTAGAGGCAAACCCTTCAGCGGATGCCTCGGGAACCGTGATTGAGTCGCGGCTCGACCCAGGGCGTGGAGCGGTCGTAACAATCCTCATTCAGCGTGGAACGCTGCGTATTGGTGAAGCCGTCGCGGCTGGTGCAAACTGGGGCCGAGTCCGGGCAATGCATGACTACACCGGAAAACGAGTTGATCAGGCTCTACCTGGCGAGCCAGTTGAAGTCCTTGGATTCGATTCGGTTCCAGATGCTGGCGAACACGTCAGTGTCTTCGAAAGTGATCGGGAGGCTCGCGACTTCGCTTCAGAGCGCTCGCACCGTCTCAAGACTGAGGCTCTTGCTCGCAGATCGGGTCGCAAGGTTTCGCTTGAGGACATCTTCGCAAGTGGTTTGAAGGAGCTAAACATCGTCCTCAAGGCGGATGTAGCCGGTTCAATTGAGGCGCTTCAGGATGAAATCGCCAAGCTTCCACAGACCGAGGTTCACGTCAATGTGATTCACAGCGCGGTCGGTGGAATCAATGAGTCGGACATTATGCTCGCCTCTGCTTCGGGAGCAATCGTTCTTGGATTCAATGTTCGGCCCGTAGGCGACGCCCGCAGGGTCGCAGAGCAGGAGGCCGTTGAGGTCTTGACTTACACCGTGATCTACCGCGCGCTTGAGGATCTGCGTGCAGGCATGCAGGGTCTGCTTGAGCCCGAGCAGGTTGAACAGGCCGCCGGAACCGCCGAGGTTCGTCAGATATTTAAGGCCTCCAAGATCGGAACAATTGCTGGCTCTTACGTGACTGACGGAAAGATTGAGCGAGGTGTCTCAGCCCGTCTCGTCCGTGATGGAAAGATCATCTACGAGGGAGCCGTCGAAAGTCTCCGACGCTTCAACGAGGACACGCGCGAGGTTTCCGAAGGCTATGAGTGCGGAATTGTTCTCCAGGACTTCGCCGATGTCAAAGAGGGAGACATCGTTGAGGCATACGCAACTAAACAGATTGAGCGCCAGCTCGCCTAACTCCGACTTTCGCTGGTCAGGGAGTCCTCTACAATGACTACTCCGAGAATGCGCAAGGTCGACGAAGCTCTTCGCTCCGTCATTAGCGACGCCATCGCATCTGAACTTCAAGATCCCCGGATCGGATTTGTAACCGTGACTTCAGTTGACACCAGCCCTGATCTGCGACACGCGCGCCTCTGGGTAACCGTCCTTGGTGATGACGACGAACGTTCAGACACGCTTGCAGGGCTCAACTCGGCGCATGGGAGGCTTCAGGCAATAATTGGTCGAGAGATGAGGCTCAATCACACACCAGAGCTGACGGTTCTCTATGACTCCAGTATTGACACGGGAATGCGCGTTGGTGAACTCCTCGATCAGGAGGAGGGGAACCGATGACGACAAGCCTTGAAGATGTAGCCAAAGCTCTTGTAGACAGCCCAAAGCTCGTTCTTGCGACCCACGAAAACCCGGACGGGGATGCCATAGGCAGCCTCAGTGCACTCCACCGCATGCTTGTCGCTGATGGGCATGACGCTCTGATGTTGCTCGGCGAAGGGGATGACCCAGGTGAGGAGTACTTCTTCCTTGTCGATTGGGATCAGGTCGTGCGCGAGGCTCCACCAGCAAGCGAAGGACACACAATCGTCCTTCTCGACTGTGGAAACGCCGAACGGTCAGCCGCCAAGGATCTAGATCTGACGGACCGTTTGGTGATCAATCTCGATCACCATCACGACAACACACGCTTCGGTACCCACAACTTCGTTATGCCAGAGGCATCCTGCACCGCAGAGATCGTTTGGATGCTCGCCGATCTGATGAACCTTGAGATCGACAAGCGAACGGCAGAATCCCTCTATGTCGGCCTGATAACCGACACAGGACGCTTTATGTATGGGACGGCGTCAAGCAAGGCACATCTTATGGCCGCCGACCTAATTGGCAAGGGAGTAGATGTTCCCGAGATTTTCCAGCGGATCTACGAAGGAATAGCGATCGAACGTATTGAGTTTCTCGCTCGTGCGCTTGGCAAAATCGAGCAGCTCTGCGAGGGCAGCCTCGCTCTCGTCTGGCTCAGCCGTGACGACTATGACGAGGTCAGAGCCCCCGATGGATGGTCTGAGGGAATCATTGACTATCTGCGTTCGATCGAGGGAACACGTGTAGCGGCAGTAATTCGAGAGCCTAAGGACACACCGCTTCGCAAGCGAATCTCACTGCGATCATCTGACGATGGGGTTGACGTGTCGGCAATTGCAAGAAGTGGCGGTGGCGGTGGCCATGTGCGAGCTGCTGGGTTCAGTTCAGAGCTCGATCGTGAGCAGTTGATTGAGCTCATTTCCGACGGCATTGCCGAGCAAATCGGCAGCCCATCACCGCGCATCTAAAGGTGGAGCCGCAGATCCTGATTGCCGACAAACCGGTCGGCATCACTTCACATGACCTTGTAGCCGCTACTAGGCGCGGGTTAGATCGTGGAGTGAAGGTAGGTCACGCCGGCACACTTGACCCATTTGCAAGCGGACTACTAATCATTCTGATCGGCGCTGCTACACGCACACAAAAGTTCTTCATGGGACTGCAAAAGACTTACGAGGTCGAGGCCCGCTTCGGTGCCGTGTCTAGTACTGGTGATCCTGAGGGGCAAATCACGGAGACTGGAATTGTTCCTCAAGGGGATCTCGATCTACCAACAGGGCAGGTTACCCAGCGTCCGCCCGCTTACTCAGCGGTCAAGATTGATGGTGAACGCGCATACAAACGGGCTCGACGCGGGGAGGAGGTCGTTACCGATGAGCGTGTTGTAACCGTAGATGAGTTCGCTGAACTGGACAGAACGGACGATATTCGCCGCTTTCGCATCAGGTGCAGTTCAGGCACCTATGTGCGCTCTCTGGTCAGCGATCTTGGCGATGCATATTGCACGCAGCTGCGCAGAACCGCAATCGGACCGTTCTCGGTCGCCGAAGCCGAGGAGGGCAAGCCGACCGACCTACTTCAAGCATTGGTTCGATTCATGCCGACTTCAGAGGTAACCACGGAACAGGCGGAGGACCTTCGCCAGGGAAGGAGCATCGTCGCAACGATTGACCAAGAGACGATCCTCACCGCCAATTCAAGAATCGTTGCCTTAGCTCGCGGCACTGCTGAAGGCCGGGCTGAGCCATTCATTGTCTTTCCGCTCTGACTAACCTCTGCTAAATGCTAATCACTCCCCTTGAGCAAGCTGCGGATCGAAGGCGGTCAGTTGCCGTCGGTGAATTTGATGGCGTTCACCTCGGCCACCGCGAGGTTATTTCAGGCTCGGACACGGTTCTAACCTTTGAACCTCACCCGCGAGCAGTTATCGGTTCACAGGGTGCGCCAGCGCTTCTCACAACGCTTGAACAGAAAGCCAAACTTGTCGAAGAGCTTGGTGTCGAGGAGATGATCGTTGTCACCTTTGATCAGGAGTTCAGTCAGATGACAGCTGAACAATTTGTGGACAGGGTCCTTGTCGAGCAGGTCCGAGCTCTCAAGGTAAGCGTTGGAGCAAACTTCCGTTTCGGAAACCGAGCGGCCGGCGATCCCGACACTCTGCGCGCCGATATTCGTTTTGATACTCGCGTCGTTGACTTAGTTGCCACTGCCGATGGTCCGGTTTCATCGAGCCGCATACGCGATCTAATCCGCGACGGCGACCT
>JAPLCG010000143.1 GCA_026392385.1 Solirubrobacterales bacterium | reverse complement strand
GATGGCCACGGTGGCCAGGCAGATCGGGGCCGATGGTGCCGGCCGTCCTCTAGATGGCATTGAAGTTATGACAGCTGGCGACGGAGAGCTATTGGTGCGTGGTGATCAGGTTTCAAGGTCAGCGACGGCGTCCGATGGCTGGCTGCACACCGGTGACCTAGGACGAATCGTCGATGGTGAGGTAATAATCGACGGCAGGAGCTCCTCAGTGATCATCAGCGGGGGCGAGAATGTCCTGCCGGAAAGGGTCGAGATGGTTATTGAAGAGCTTTCCGGCGTTGCCTCAGCGCTTGTCTATGGAGTAGCTGATGAGAGGTGGGGAGAGAGCGTTACAGCAGACGTTGTCGTCAACTCAAGTGCAACGACGGTTGAGCACATCGAACAGCACTGTCGTGAATCGTTATCACCCTATGAAGTGCCTAAACAGATCCGCTTGGTTGACTCAATTGCCCAAGGGACAAGTGGCAAGCGAATCCGTCCTAGCGCCAATCGGAGGAATAAAAGTTGACTGACAAGAGAGACCACTCAAATGGTTGGGACGGCCGAGCAGCCGGCTGGGAAGACGCCTCGCAGCAGTTTGAGCGCTCGGTTCAATCGCTGACGATCAAGATGATCGAGGCGCTGGCGCCGCGGCCGGGTGACGAGCTGCTTGAGCTTGCCTGCGGACCCGGAGGGACACTCCCGATTCTCGCTGAGACAGTTAGTCCTGGAGGCAGAGTTGTCGCCGGCGACCGCTCGGAGGGAATGGTTGAGGCTGCAAAGAGAAAGGTTGCCGAAGCCGGGCTCACGACAGTCGATGTAGATCAACTTGAGCTTGACTGGATTGATTTACCAACGGCAACATTCAGTGGGCTGTTCTGCCGATTCGGGTACATGTTTGCCTCCGACCCGGCCGCGGCGTTGATCGAAGCGAGAAGGGTCCTGCGACCAAGCGGGAGATTGGCGATTGCCACATGGTCACCGCCAGACGAGAACCCATACGGTCGAATCTCAATCGAAGCACTAGCTGAAATCGGTCTGGGAGACCCACCCGCCACTAGCCAGCCGGGCATGTTTGCTCTGACCGATGCAGAAGCTCTCAGGGAGATGATATTTAGCGCTGGGTTCCTTGACGCTGAGGTAGAGAGAGTTGATGTTCAGTTCACCTTCCAGTCATTTGATGCTCTGATCGATTGGGTGTTTGACGTTTCACAGTCGGTTGTCGATGCGCTCGAGGGCAGTCATCCACGCAGCAAGGAAGCATTCGCAGAGGCGTTGAGAGGATTGAGCTTGCCCTACACCGACGAGTCGGGGACGATCCTGCTTCCGGGCGTCACGCTGCTTGGGACCGCCACGGCCTGAGCCGCGCTGCTAAGTTCCCGCCGATGAACGGACCCGTGTATTACGACAAAGATGCTGACCTGTCCCTGCTCGACGGCAAGACCGTCGCAATTATTGGCTTTGGCTCACAGGGCCATGCCCATGCATTGAATTTGAAGGATTCAGGTGTCGATGTCGTCGTCGGCCTGCGTCCCGGTTCAGCAAGTGCAGAGCGTGCGATTGAGCACGGGCTCGAAGTAACCAACCCAGCTGAAGCGGCTGCGCGTGGTGACCTCGTGATGCTGCTTGTTCCCGATGAGCGGCATCGAGAGGTGTGGGAAGCAGAAATTCGTGACGGGATCGAACCGGGGAATCTCCTTCTGTTTGGCCATGGCTTCTCCGTTCACTTCAATGAGATTGATCCACCTGAGGGGACCGATGTCGCCCTTGTGGCTCCGAAGGGACCAGGTCATCTCGTTCGTCGCCAGTTTGTTGAGGGGAGCGGTGTGCCCGGACTGGTCGGAATCGAACAGGACTCGACTGGCAATGCGCTTGCTCTAGCACTTGCTTACGCGCGTGGGATCGGTTGTACACGCGGTGGAGTAATCGAAACGAGCTTCCGTGAGGAAACTGAAACCGACCTGTTCGGGGAGCAGGCAGTCCTTTGCGGCGGCGCAACCGAACTTGTACGCGCCGGCTACGAGACGCTTGTTGAAGCTGGCTATGACCCACGGCTCGCTTACTTCGAATGCCTCCACGAATTGAAGCTGATTGTTGACCTCATGTACGAAAAGGGCATTACCGGCATGCGTCACTCAATCTCGAACACTGCAGAGTACGGTGACCTGACCCGAGGACCGCGCGTTATTGGTGCTGAGTCGAAGGCCGCAATGAAGGAGATTCTTGGCGAGATCCAGAGCGGAGAATTTGCGCGTGAGTGGATTGCAGAGAACCGCTCCGGTGGAGAGAACTTCCAGAGAATGCGCGAGGAACAGAGCAACCACATCATCGAGGTTGAGGGTCGCAAGCTCCGTTCAATGATGGACTGGATTGACACTGAGTTCGACGACTGATTGCAACGGGCGCGTAAGCCTGCTGCCGGCTCCGCTAACCTCGCTAGTCCGATGAGCGGAACCGTCCCCAACCCATTCATCAAGAAGATCCTCGCGACAGCGGGTCCAACGCCGCTGCCGCCGCGCGTCAGCTCGGTGATGGCCGAGCCTGTCATGTACCACCGTGATCCAGCATTTGTCGAGGTTTACGAGCGGGTACTTCAGCAACTGCCTGAGGTGTTCCAGACCGAGAACGACGTGCTCCTGTTTGCTTCGACCGGCTCTGGAGCGATGGAGTCGGCGGTAATGAATCTTGTCCGGCCCGGACAGCGAGTCTTGGCCTGTGCAGCCGGCAAGTTCGGGGAGCGCTGGCTTCAGCTGCTCGATGCGCAGTGCGCAGAAGTTGTTCGCCATGAGCCTGGCTGGCGCAAGCGAATCGATCCTGAGGATGTTGATCGACTTCTGACTGAGAACCCCGGTTGTGAGGTTGTCTTCGCGACACTCTCGGAGACCTCGACTGGAATTGTTCACGATGTTCGCGCGATTGCGGAGGTCGCAGAGAAGCACGGAGCTCTTACGGTGGTCGATGCAGTCTCCGGGCTCGGCGCGGCCGAGATGCGACAGGACGACTGGGGCATTGATGTTGTCGCCACCGGTTCCCAAAAGGCGCTGATGACTCCGCCTGGTATTGGTCTTGCGTCGGTCTCTGAGCGCGCTCTGGCAAGGGCTGAATCGCAGCCGGGCGGTCGCTATTACTTTGACTGGGGTCGCACTGCTAAGGCTCAGCGCAAGAGCCCGCCCGCCAGCCCCTTCACGGCTCCCGTAACTCTGATCTCGGCGCTTGATGTTGCGCTTGAAATGATTCACACGGAAGGTATTGACAATGTCTTTGCGCGACATGCGCTTCTCGCGAAGGCAACTCGAGCCGGTGCCTCGGCGCTTGGTCTCAGCCTCTATGGCGACCCGGATGAGCGCTCAAATGTCGTAACCGCGATTGAGCTTCCCGGCGATGTTGACGGCGGCGCCGTCGTTCGCAACCTTCGTGACCGCTTCGGCATCACTGCAAACGGCGGTCAGGATGAACTCAAGGGGAAGATTCTGCGGATCGCTCACTGTGGATATTTCGGAGCCTTTGACATCGTCACATCTCTCTCCGGTCTTGAGATGACCCTCTCGGAGCTCGGGCATCCGGTCCAACTTGGAGCCGGCGTTGGTGCCGCTCAACAGGTTTTCGTTGATGCCGGTTCGGCAGTAGGCAGCAGCTAGGCGTGGGCGACCGCGCACGGATACTTGTTGCTGAGGAGATCGCTGACTCGGGCGTTGATTTGCTCAGAGAGTCCTTTGATGTTGATGTCAAGGTAGGCATGGACCCTGCACAGCTGATCGAAGTGATTGGTGACTACGAAGCGATCCTGATCAGATCGGCGACTACGCTTGATGCCGCAACAATCGATGCTGCTACTCGCATGAAGGTAATCGGCCGGGCAGGTATTGGCGTCGACAATGTCGACGTCGAAGCCGCTACTCGTCGAGGCATCGTTGTCGCCAACGCGCCGCAGTCGAACATTGTCGCTGCCGCAGAACACACGGTTGCTCTGATGCTTTCCTTGGCCCGCAATATTCCTCAGGCTCACGCAGCGCTTACCGATGGCCGCTGGGAGCGTTCACGCTTCGGCGGTGTCGAGGTGTACGAGAAGACGCTCGGAATCCTTGGCTGCGGCCGGATTGGTCAGCTCGTTGCTCAGCGAGCGGCTGGCTTTCAGATGCGGATCATTGGCTACGACCCGTTTGTGTCTGCTGAACGGTTTAAAGAGCTTGGGATAGAGCGTGTAGAAACCCCAGAGGAGATCTACGCTCAGGCTGACTTCATCACAATTCACCTGCCTCGCAATGAGGAGACCCGCGGATTCCTTAACGCTGCCGCTTTTTCGGCAATGAAGCCAGAGGTTCGAATTATCAACTGTGCGCGCGGCGAGCTAATCGACGATGGGGCACTGAAGGACGCGCTTGACAGCGGCCAGATCGCAGGTGCAGCGCTGGATGTCTTCGCGCAGGAACCGATCACTGACTACCCACTGTTCAGCGGCTATGAGAATGTTGTGGTTACTCCGCACCTCGGCGCCTCAACGGTTGAAGCTCAGGATCGCGCTGGCATTCAAACAGCTGAACAGGTGCTAGCTGCACTGACGGGCGGAACGGTTACTACAGCCGTGAATGCGCCGGCGATTAGCGCCGAGGATCGTGACTTCCTCGGACCGTTCGCACCACTCTGCCGCGACCTTGCGCGGATCGCGGTTGAGCTTGCTGGCGGCGTTGACCGGATTGAGATCGAGTTGCTCGGCGGTATAGCCGAGCGCGACACACGGCCCCTTGTCACTGCTGCGCTAATGGGTGTTCTCGCAGGAAGAACTGAGGAGCCAGCCAATGAGATCAACGCGGGATCGCTCGCCGTAGAGCGTGGAATTGAGACTGAGGAGCGGATCAGCACTCACGTATCTGATTACACCGATCTTGTGCGGATCAGCGTCCGAGCTGGTAGTGACACCGTTCGCGTTGCAGGTACAAATCTCGGTCAGCGAAACCGGCCACACCTGCTTGAGGCTTGGGG
>JAPLCG010000126.1 GCA_026392385.1 Solirubrobacterales bacterium | reverse complement strand
TTGCTGAACTCCTTGCCGATCAACAGACCGCCTACTTGATAGTTAGCTCACCGGAACCGGCGCCGGTTTCTGAAGCTCTACACCTTGGTCGTGAGCTCGCTAAGCGCCAGATGACAGCCGGCGTCGTAATCGCTAACCGCGTCAATATTGATCCGGGTGCTGCGCCGCGCTCGGCGCGCACTAAGCCTGCCGTCAAGGCTCTTGGCGAGGAGCTCAGCGCAAAACTCTCAGCGGCGATCAAATCGGCGCGCGATGCCGCTGACCACGATGCCAGCGGCTTAGAAACGCTTACCGCCGGCCTGCCAAATGCCGAATTGGTCATCGTCCCTCTACTGAGCGGCGAGGTTCACGACCTCAAGGGCTTAGCTCGCATTGAAACCGAGCTGTTTGCGGGTTCAGACTAGGCGGCAAGTGGCTCGGGGTCGCCGAAGCCACGGCCATTGTCAGCAATTCCGGCAGACTGGGCGATTATTGCGTCTGCGATTCCGCAGAGATCCTTGTCGAGATGGCCGCAGATCACATCGCGAAGCAGCGCTCTGAGATTCGTTCTTACCTCTTCGCAAATCGCCTCAGCATTAGCCTCACGGCCACTGCGGCCGGTCATCGCCAAACGCTCGAGTTCAACAGCTCGCGCCGTGCTTTCAGCCAGGGAAACTCGCTGCTCAGGCACTGCGCAGAGAGCAGCGAGTCGCGCAGTCAGTTGACCACTGGCAGGCCCTTCAGGCTCAAGAAGCGCTCGCAGGGCGAGTAGATGATCGCTGAGCGCATCAAGGTGATGGAGCCTGTCGCAGCCTAGTTCGTGGCGGCGAAGCGCCCAAGCGAGTTCACCACCACTTGGCCAATGGCGTTCAACCAGCGCACAGAAACTCCTAAGGTCTGCCTCCTCGCCGGGAGCGATCACCATCAAGCCATCTGCTGCGCCGGCTCCGCCAATGTCGGCAACCTGCCATGGACCACCCTCGATCCTTATGCGTGCCGCCCCACCCAAAGCTGGGCTTGTGACGCCGCTCAGCCGCAGCGCGCAGACAAGCTTCCGCAGGCGGGTGCGAGCCGTGGCGAGTCCTGCTGAACCGCCATCGGTGACCTCAAGCATCGCAACAACAACCGCTTGATCACTTCGGAACATTTCAGCGGGCAGAACTTCGGCCTCAACTGAATCCTGCGAAATGAGCAGCACATCGCCATCAAGTCGTAGCTCTGGGTTGCCAAGTTCAAGTCCATGAATTGGAGCGGCGATCAGCGTCGTCGAAAGGCTTGAGAAGACAATCGCCTCAAGTGAAGTCCAAGCAGAATCAAACCGCTGCGGGTCAAATTCAAATGTCGCACTCTCGCCAATTACCTCGGCGAGGAAGACTCTAAGCGCTGCATCTCCACGGTCGCGGGCACTGCTGAAAACTGACTGTTCACCTCGCGCTTCAAACCAATCCTCAATCCCGCCAACCCGCTCAAGCGCCTGTGCGGCCGGAAGGTAGGTCGGCAGCATCCCGAGCACACCCAGCCGCTCGCGAATGAAATCCCCTGTCAGCGTTCGATAGCACCAGAGCGGCTGTGCGTTGCCGCCGCTACGCGCCTCATCAACAAGTTCGAACGGCACCTTCACGCCATTGCGGACATCTAGCGCAAGCTGAAGCGCCGCTTCCTCGCAGAAACGGCGGAGCCTTTCACGCAGTGAACGATCCTCCACAACTCAGGCGTTTCGCCGTTACTGCGCGGACTCCTGCCCGACACGCCCAAATACAAGTGCTCGCATCGCTTGAGCGATCGAGACAAGTTCGCTGCTTAAGGACGAAGACCCGGCGGGCCCGACGGCACTCGTTGCGACAACTGCTGCTGCAGCAGCATCACCCGGATGCGGGCCATCAATCACCAGCGCGAGGGCAAAGCAGATTGCCGCTAGCCCGACGGACTGGAATGCACCGGTTAACGAGCCGGCTTCTTGCGAGTCATGCACGCGCTGGTCTTTCGCGCACGCCGGTCGCATCCCTGCCTGCCATCAACCGATTGAATGGCGACTTGCGTCACCGAACCGGTTTAGGCAGCTTCGCGCAGCTTCTGTGCGTCAGCCAAACTCTGGAGCTTCTTCAATGACTGGTTTTCGATCTGGCGGATCCGCTCACGGGTGACATTGAAGGTCCGGCCAACATCATCGAGTGTGCGTGGGTGCTCGCCACCAAGTCCGTAGCGCAGCTCCAGCACCCTTCGCTCACGGTAAGAAAGGTTCTCGAGCGCGTCACGCAGCGCTTCACGGGTAAGAGTTTCAGCTGCCTTTTCGTATGGCGACTCAGCCTTGTCGTCGGCGAGGAACTGACCGAACTCGGACTCCTCCTCGTCTCCAACCGGCTTCTCAAGCGAAATCGGCGCCTGGGCAGAACGCTTGATCTGCTCAACCTCTTCAGGATCAATGCCAGTTACATCGGCGATCTCCTCCGGGGTTGGCTCACGACCAAGTTCTGTAACTAGCTTTCGCTCGGCACGGCCAATCTTGTTGAGCTTCTCAACAACATGCACGGGGATGCGAATCGTCCTCGCCTTGTCAGCGAGCGCCCTAGCGATTGCCTGACGAATCCACCATGTCGCATAGGTCGAGAACTTGAAGCCCTTGCGGTAGTCGAACTTCTCGGCCGCACGGACGAGGCCAAGCGTCCCTTCTTGAATAAGGTCGAGGAACGGCAGTCCTTGGTTTCGATAGTTCTTGGCAATCGAGACAACCAGGCGAAGGTTCGACTCGACCATCTTCTCTTTCGCGGCTAGGTCTCCACGCTCAATACCCATCGCCAGCTCAACCTCTTCAGCAGCCGTCAACAGCCGTACCTTGCCGATGTCCTTCAGGAACAGCTGAAGCGAGTCGGTCGTCATTTCCGGCTTGAGGTTCAGCTCGCTCTTTGCGCGACGGCGTCGCTCACCGCGAGCTGCCGCTTCGGCATTTACAGCGTTGGCGCTCGAGGGATCGTCGTCAACGAGCTCGATCTCCTGCTTCTCAAGGTAGCCATGCAGCTCTTCGACATCCGCCTCGTCAACATCGAGTTCGGCAATCGCGCCTCGCACTTCGCCAAAGGTCAGTACACCGACTTTTTGGCCTCGGACCATCAATCCCTTGACTTCTTCAAGTTCCTGCCACTCAACCTGCGACATACGTTTTGATCTCCACGGTTTGGCTTGTAAAGGGGGACTTCACCTGGTCACCGGCTGCGGGAACAGTAGTAGAAGTAGTACTACCGTATCGGCGCGCGACGGCTCTCACAAGCGAAGCAGGCGAACGTGCGCGATGATTATGCCGTGAGCAGGACTATTACAGAGGCTCGTTCGACGATTCTAGCCGCCGTCGGCGGCCCTCCCGCGGCCGAGAATGTCGGATTGGCTGATGCTGATCGTCGGATTCTCGCCGAACAGCTGATCGTTGAACACGATCTACCACCCTTCGCAGCCGCCGCTATGGACGGCTTTGCGGCCCTCCCGCACCCGGCTGGCGCCGAGCTGTTCGTTGTCGGCGAGTCGCGTGCCGGTAAACCAATTGGCTCGGCTCCCGCTCCCGGTCAAGCGATCCAGATCTCAACTGGTGCCTTTAGTCCCCCCGGCGTTGGTATCGCACCGATCGAAACTGTCTCGCTCGGCGATGGAACAATCCGCTTAGAGCAGCAGGTCAAGGTCGGTGACCATGTCCGCGAAGCTGGCGAAGACATCCGCTCAGGTTCAGTAGCGCTAGCCGCTGGAACATCACTCAACCCAGCTTCATTGGCACTCGCCGCCTCATGCGGTCGCTCGGAGCTTGCCTGTGCGGTGAGACCGAAGGTTGCGATCGTCATAACCGGCGATGAACTCGTATCGCCTGGCGTTCCGCTTTCCGAAGGCCAGATTTACAACTCGAACGCCACCGCCCTAGCATCGCTCGTTAGCCGTGCCGGCGGCGAGTTGATTGCGACAACACAAACCACAGATACGTGGGATCCAACCGTCGTTGCGCTTGGCACCGCCCTTGACCAGGCGGACGTAGTGGTTGCCAGCGGCGGAGTTTCAGTCGGTGAGCATGACCTAGTTCGCCCGGCACTCGCCGAATTGGATGTTGAGGAG
>JAPLCG010000012.1 GCA_026392385.1 Solirubrobacterales bacterium | reverse complement strand
TGCACGATGATGATTTTGTTTTTGTGCGCAAAGTCAATGACTTTTTTGTAGAAGTCGCGGGTTGCAACTTGCCCGGTCGGGCTATTGGGATAATAACAGTCGCTGGCGCTGACTCCGCTGACCCGAGTCGTACAACCGGCTCTTTGACGCGCTTGGCTCGGCTACTGTGACAGGCATGCAACCGGTTAACTGGAGTCGCCGTCCCGACGGGCTTCGTGCCCCAGTGATGGTCTGTGCATTTGGTGGCTGGAATGACGCTGGCGACTCAGCAAGCGATGCGCTTGCTGCGGTATCGGACGCCTTCTCGGCGACCAGCTTCGCGACAATTGACTTAGAGCCATTCGTTGACCTGCGCGAGACTCGTCCAATCGTGCGACTTGTCGATGGTGAGACCCGCGAGATTGTTTGGCCTGAGAGCGACATTCTGTCGGCTTACGCGCCACGTGCGCCGCGCGATCTCGTACTTCTCCAGAGCCCAGAGCCGGCGCTTCACTGGCGCGCATACTGCGCGACCGTCATTGAGCTCGCCGAGGCGCTCAACTGTTCGATGGTTGTAACGCTTGGCGGCTTTCTTGCCGATGTGCCGCACACTAGGCCGGTTCCTGTTGCCGGGTCGGCAACTGATGAGGAGCTCTCAGAGAAACTCGGGCTCGTTCCGTCCAACTATCAAGGCCCAACCGGTATCACTGGCGTCCTTCACGCTGCCTGTGCGGCAGCCGACATGCCATCTGTCAGCCTCTGGGCGGCGGTGCCGCATTACATAGCGACAATGGCCAATCCAAAGGCATCGCTGGCGCTGGTTCGCAAGCTTGAGTCACTTACCGGTGTGATCGTGGACGCCGCGCCGCTGGAGCGCGCGGCCGCCGAGCAGGAGCACCAGGTTGAACTCGCCATTGAGCACGACTCGGACATGCGCACCTTCGTCGAGCAACTCGAAGAGGCAGTCGGTGAGCAGGAGCCTGAGCAGGAGGAGATTCCCAGCGGTGATGCAATCGCCCGCGACGTGCAGCGTTTCCTGCGTCAGCAGGGAACCGACGGCAGTTGAAGATTCAGTCCGCCAAGTCCACCTTGTTGGCAAGGTAGGAATTCGATGCTGACCGAAGCCACAGAATGGATTGATTGGCTCGAAGCCTGTCGCAGGATGCGGGCTGGTATTGAGCGGATGCTCGTCGATAATCCGACAACGAAATTGAGAGCAATCGAGCTTGGTCGTGGCGAGGGTGGCGATCGGACTCTGGCAGTTGATGCCGCGGCTGAGGACCTGATTTTCGCCGAGCTTGAACAGCTACATGCCGATGGCATGCTGTTTACGGCGGTCAGCGAGGAGCGGGGTGAGGTCGATTTCGGCGGTGGAGATGTTCGCGTGGTTATTGATCCGATTGACGGGTCGCTCAATGCCAAGCGATGCGCCGGCGCCGTCGCATTGTCGGTGGCCGTCGCGAATGGGCCAACTGTCGCCGATGTCCAGTTTGGCTTCGTGCATGACTTCGGCATGAATGAGGAGTGGGTCGCAGTCGCTGGCGGTGGCGCTTGGCTGAACGGCAGCCTGCTCGACCCTTCGCTTCCCGCGCGCAGGAGCAGCGATGGCAAGCTTGAGATCATCGGGATCGAGTCGACTAATCCAGTTCTCGTCACGCAGGCAAGCAGCAGGCTGGAGGGCAAGGTTCACCGTCTTAGGGCGTTGGGGGCAATTGCCGTAACGCTCTGTCAGGTTGCCGCGGCGCGCTCTGATGCGATGGTGTCGCTTGGCCCTTGCCGCTCAGTTGACGCTGCCGCAGCGCAGCTCGTTGTGCGTGAGGCGGGAGGAGTTGTCAGCTTCCCAGCCTTTGATCATCCGCTCGCTGCGCCACTTGACCTGCTTCCACATTCACCTGTCGCTGCCGGTAGAGATATTGCTGCTCTTGAACTGGTGGCCGCCGTTCCACAATTCACACCAGCGCAGTGATTGACTGGCGGCGCGCTGAGCAGCTCGCCGCCCGCGTCGCGGGCAGTCCGGAGCTGTCAGGGCCATCGGTTGAGCAACTCGGAAGACTCTCTGAGCAGAGCCTTGCTGCCGTTGTTGATTACGCACAGCTAGAGCCGAGCGGTCCTGTTCCCCTTGCTGAGGCGGTTACTCGGGCGGAATGGATCAGCGCGAATACTGCCTCGCTGCGACCGTTGCTTGATCCGGCTGTTGAAAAGATCGGCGCGAAGTCGGGTCGCTCTGGAAGCGGCATGCGACTTGTCGCGGCGGCAACGCTGACTCTTGAGGCGGGAGCCGTACTTGGCTTGCTGTCGCGACGTGTGATGGGCCAGTACGACCTCGC
>JAPLCG010000032.1 GCA_026392385.1 Solirubrobacterales bacterium | reverse complement strand
TGATCGCGGTCACGGCGGCTCGGCAGTTCTCTACCTGCTGCTGAGCATTGGGCTCGGCGTTGCTGCTGTCATTACTGCCGCTGCAATTACTGGACGCGTGGCGACTGGTAGCGAGGCGGCGCGATGAGTATTGGAGTCTGGGCTACCTGCGCACTGGTCGGAGCGATTGGATCGGTGTTGCGCGCCGAATCAGTTGCCGCAATAACGCGCAAGACCGCCGCACACCTGCCGTGGGGAACGCTGTTTGTAAATCTGGTCGGCGCCTTTGGAATCGGCCTGCTTCACGGAGCTGGCGTTGGAGGCAAGGCGCTGGTGGTTAGCGGCGCGGCACTGCTCGGTGCCTACACAACGTTCTCAACCTGGATGCTCGAAACCGTTCGCATCGCTCGCACGGCGCCACTGATCGCAGCGGCAAACCTCTGCGGACCGTTGCTACTTGGCTTGGCGCTTGCCTGGTTGGGCAACGCTGCAGGTAAAGCCCTCTAGCACCGACGGAGAGGGTAAGCCGACTATGTGAGGTTGGCCACTTACGACCGAACTAAGCAGATTCTTCCCTATCTAGTGACCTAAGCTGACATGGTAGGTGCATAGATGTAATAACCAAGATCAGGAGACCCCGCGATGTCTAAATCAAGAATCGTTCCATTGCTCATGGTTGCCGGAGCGTTCGCCACCGCTGGCGTAGTCAGCGGCTGCGGTTCGTCATCAAGTAGCAGCTCAACAACCAGCTCGGCTGCAGATGTGGAAAACACGACTGGCGTTGCCAAGGATGTGGCTAAGGGAAATACCGTTGTCGCCACGCTGACCGAAATGAAGATTGTCCCCGTGCCGAAAACAGCCAAGGCTGGAAACGTCACCTTCGACACAATCAACAAGGGCCAGCTGCCTCACGAGATGGTCGTCATCAAGACCGACAAGCCAGCCAACTCGCTTGGCACAGGATCGGAAGTTCCTGAGACCGGAGCCGTTGGTGAGACCGGCGACATTGCGGCGGGACAGAGCAACAAGCTAACGCTCAAACTCGCTGCCGGCCATTACGCGCTGATCTGCAACCTGCCAGGCCACTATATGGCCGGAATGTACGCGGACTTCGACGTCAGCTAAGCATTGGGGAGTCAGGGGCCGGCAGTAGTTGCCGCCCCTGACGCAACCCTGATCGTCAGCACTTTCACCAGAGACGGTCGGGCTGATCAACGCCTAGCGCCATCAGCGCTGAATCTCGATCAAAGCCTTCAATCGACACCAGCTTGTCGCGAGCGGTCTGTCCTTTGACAACACGGACCGTTGACTTGGCAATGCCGAGTCGCTTAGCCAGCAACTCACAGAGCGCAAGGTTCGCCTTGCCGTCAACTGGCGGGGCACTGACGCGAACAACGAGCGAATCGCCTCGCATGCCAACAATCTCGTCGCGACTTGCGCGTGGCCCAAGTCGGACATTCAGAAGTGGCATCGACTCCCCCACACCCCCAGCCTAGAGCGGAAATCCGTGACAGTGGCTCGCGTGTGTCACTCTCTCGGCGATGGAACAGCTAATCAACATCCAGCGCCCGGCCAGCGGCGAGCCCGAGGGGCTACTCGTCCTCCATCACGGTCGCGGCTCCGATGAGAACGACCTGATCGGCATCGCCGACCTTTTAACGCTGGACGGCTGGCCCGGTAACCACTGGTACATCGTGCCGCGCGTCGGGCACCCTGACCCAGCAAGCTTCGCGATCGCCTACCAGCAACTATCTGACTTTCACGAGCAGATCTGGCAGGAGACCGGCATCGCTCCGGATAGGACAATCCTCGGCGGCTTCTCGATGGGTTCAGTGATGAGCTTCGCTACCGGGCTTGGCGATCAGAGGCCGGTCGTAGCCGGAATCCTCGGACTCTCCGGCTTCATCCCAACAGTCGACGGTTGGCAACCAAACTTCGTTGAACGAACCGATACATCCGTGCTAATCGCTCATGGAACCGAGGATCCTGTCATCTCAATTGAGTTTGCTCGGGCGGCCAAGGAGTTGATTGAGGCATCCGACCTAGAGCTTGAGTACCACGAAGCAGCCGGCGGCCACCAGATCAACCCAAATCAACTGCCACTAATTGTTGACTGGATCGATCGGACCCTGCCGCGATGAAGATTCTCTTGACAGGGGCGACTGGCTATGTCGGCTCACAGCTGCTGCCAGCGCTCACTGAAGCTGGCCATCAGGTTCGCTGCCTAAGTCGCCGCAAGTCGGCAATCACCCATCCAGGTGTTGAAGTAGTTGAGGGCGATGTGCTCACTGGCGCCGGGCTTGATGAAGCGCTTGAAGGGATTGAGGTCGCTTACTACCTCGTCCACTCAATGGCCGGCGGTGGAGACTTCGCTGCTCGCGACCGCCAGGCAGCTGGCAACTTTGCGGCGGCCGCCAAGCGCAACAAGGTCAGGCGGATCGTCTACCTCGGCGGACTAGGAGACGGGGTCGACTCAGCCCACCTGAACAGCCGCCACGAGACAGCGGACCTGCTTGCCGACGGCGCACCTGAATTCGTCCACGCCCGTGCAGCGGTCGTAGTTGGCTCCGGCTCCGCATCCTTTGTGATGCTCAAGGACCTTGTTGAGCGCTTGCCAGCAATGGTCTGTCCGCGCTGGATTGATGTTCGAACACAGCCGATCGCAACCGAAGACGTCGTAGGCGCTCTGCTGCGCTGCGGTGAGCGGGAAGGTCTCTCAGGCGAAGTTCAGCTCGGCGGCGCCGATGTCGTTACCTATCGCCAGATGATCCTTGAGCTTGCTGATGCACTCAACCGCCGCCACCCGCTGATCGTCAGGGTCCCAGTCCTCACGCCGCGCCTTTCCTCCTACTGGGTAGGTCTTGTGACAGGTGTTGATGGCGGTATCGCCAGACCGTTAATCCATGGCTTGAAGACTGAGACGCTGGTAACCGAGGCCCCACCGGCTGGAATCAACGACAGTCCGCTTGATCTCAAGGCAGCAATGCGATCAGCGCTGACAGTCAAGCTTTAGGCAGAGATTTCGGCTTGACGCCGCCAGCGCCCCAGCTAGCTTCTTGGGTAGAGCAATGAGCGAACTTCCGAACATCACCGGCGTTGACTTTGCCTCACTCCCGACCCAAGACCTCGAGCGAGCTGTTGCCTTCTACAGGGACACGCTTGGCTTGGCTATCTCCGTACACATGCCTGATCGAGGTTTCGCCGAGTTCGAAACCGGCAACCTGACACTAAGCGTTCACGAGTCGGAGAGGATGGGGTTGAAGTTCGCGCCCAACCCAGCGGCACTCGCGCTCCATGTTCCTGACTTAGCCGCGGCCCGCGCCGACCTTGAATCAAAGGGCGTCGTCTTCCACATTCCAACGATCGACACCGGGGTCTGTCACATAGCTCCGTTTAACGACCCAGATGGCAATGGCCTGATGCTCCATCACCGCTATGCGCCCCGCATCGCCGAACACGACTGACCGAATCGTCAGCGAGCGGCAACAAGATCACTAGCCACTCGCCTAACTGAACGACGCAGGTACATCGCGATGAGGAAGCTCGTGATCGCAGCCCAGAAACACCATATTGAGGCGAAGCCAGCGGCCGCGGACATCAACGAGTGGGCGGCGAACACGGCGGGGATCACGGCGAGTGGAATCTGGCGCCGCGACTAACAGCACCGGATCTGCGTGGCGTGCGTACCTTGTTTAGAAATGACTTTTCTAGCTGAAATCGCGCTGCTCTTGATCGCCACATTAAAAGTCGGCATGTTCGCCATGTCTGTCCGAAATGCGATCCGCCCTAGGCCTCTGCCGATTCCGCAGACACCGATCGACCCTGACGGACCGGATGATGGATGGCGCTGGTGGGAAGAGTTCGAGCCAGAGCCAACTGAACCAACTGACTCTGACTCCCGCGGAAAAGCTCTCACTCACTGACTTTTCGAGCGAGTGGGACTCGTCAGGGTCGACTGAAGGTCAGAGCCTCCCGGCCTCGATGCCCAATTGACTGCGGCGGCTCATGCGAGTCAAAGTCACAGCAAGTACCCCCAAGGGGAATCGAACCCCTGCTACCAGGATGAAAACCTGGCGTGCTAACCGCTACACCATGGGGGCGAGTGTCGGCCCGCAGCAGTCTACGCGCAGAAGCCGATTGGGGCCGCCAACCATGGGAGGCGATGTTGAGCGCGGGCCGTGTGCGACGATCATAGGTGCGCCCCTAGCTCATCTGGTTAGAGCACCGGACTTTTAATCCGGCGGGCTGGGTTCGAGTCCCAGGGGGCGCACTCAGTTCCTCGCTATTGCCCCCGTTCGGCGGCGTTGGCAAGCGCCTCCCCTGATAGCTTCGACCCTTCACTGAATAGGGAGGATGCACGTGCAGATTGGGATCGTGGGGCTTGGCAGGATGGGCGGCGCAATGTCGCAGCGCCTGCTGCGAGCAGGGATTGGAGTCTCAGGACTTGACCCTGACCCAACGGCCGCAGCAGCACTCGCCGAGGATGGCCTTGTTGCTGCGCCATCAGCATCAGAACTTGTTGCTCAGCTTGAGGCACCCCGCGTCATCTGGCTGATGGTGCCCGCAGCGCTTGTTGACAGCGTTATCGCGAGCTTTACCGACCATCTTGAAGCCGGTGACATCATCGTCGACGGCGGTAACAGCAATCACATTGACGACATCCGTCGCGCCAAGGAGCTCAACGAACTTGGCATTCACCACGTTGACTGCGGAGTTAGCGGCGGCGTTCATGGCCTCGAGCGCGGCTACTGCCTGATGGCCGGTGGCGACGACGCGGCGATCAAAGTCCTCGAACCAGTATTTGAAGCACTCGCCCCTGGCGTTGAGATGGCACCTCGCACACCAGGCTTGACCGGCGACCCTTCCCCAGCAGAGCGCGGCTGGCTGCACTGCGGCCCGAATGGCGCCGGCCACCTGGTCAAGACCGTTCACAACGGAATTGAATATGGCCTGATGGAGGCCTACGCCGAAGGGCTCAACATCCTGTCGAAGGCGAACGCCGGATCGGCCGAACGGCTCGCCGACGCAGAAACCGCTCCGCTTGAAAACCCGGAACGCTGGCAGTACGACCTCAACCTCTCCGAGATAACCGAGCTGTGGCGCCGAGGCAGCGTTGTTGGCTCATGGTTGCTCGACCTGACGGCTGAGGCGCTCGCAGCCGATCCAAAGCTCGAGGGCTTTGCTGGCAAAGTCGCCGACTCAGGCGAAGGCCGCTGGACTGTCCAAGCCGCCGTTGAAACCTCAACCCCAGCCCCAGTCCTAGCTGCTGCACTGTTTGCGAGGTTCTCATCACGCGGCGAAAACGACACCGCTCAAAAAATTCTCTCAGCGATGCGCCTCGGCTTCGGCGGTCATACGGAGCGCACTTGAGAGACAGCGAACGCTCCGATGCGCTTGTCATCTTTGGGATAACCGGCGACCTCTCCTTTAAGCAGATAATCCCGACGCTGCAATCGATGGCGCGCCACGGCACGCTTGACATGCCGGTAATTGGAGTTGCGCGCGGAGGGCACGGAATTGATGGACTCAAGCAGCGCATTCGCGAGAGCCTTGACGAGCACGGCGGCGTTGACGAGTCAGCATTTGAGTTGATCGCTTCGCGCCTTTCGTATGTAGATGGCGACTACGCCGAACCGGCAACCTTTGAGGCGCTCCGCGAGGCGCTCGGCGAGGCCAAGCGTCCGCTCCACTACCTAGCAATTCCACCAAGCGCCTTTGAGTTAGTCGTGCGCGGACTTGATGGGGCTGGTTGCGCCCCGGCCGGTTCAAGGGTTGTGGTTGAAAAGCCATTCGGGCGAGACCTCGCTTCGGCACGCGAACTCAACGAAACCCTCCACAGCGTCTTCCCGGAATCGGCGATCTTCAGAATCGACCACTACCTCGGTAAGGAGGCAGTGCAAAACATCAGTTACTTCCGTTTCGCGAACTCCTTCCTCGAGCCGATCTGGAACCGCGACCACGTCAGCTCGGTACAGATCACGATGGCTGAACAGTTTGGTGTTGAGGGCCGTGGCAGCTTCTACGAAGAGGCCGGCGCGATCCGCGATGTGGTCCAAAACCACATGCTGCAACTGGTTGCCCTGCTTGCCTCCGAACCGCCGACCCGGCGCGACGCTGAGGCTGCCCGCGACGCGCATGCGACTGCCCTCAAAGCGATCCAACCACTGCAACCGGGTGACCTTATTCGCGGCCAGTACGACGGTTATCGAGCCGAAGATGGCGTGGACACCGAGTCCCGCACCGAGACACTGAGGTGCTTGGCCGTCTTACGCAGCCACCTCAAACGGTCTTTGACCCTCAGGTAGACGGCCACCGCAACCACATTCGCTTCCGCCTTCAACCGGAGGTTGCAATCGCGCTAGCCGCACGGGCAAAGCTCAGCGGCGAAGAGATGCTCGGTGAGGATGTCGAACTGCGAGTCTGCCGCCAGCCCGGTGAGGAAATGACCCCCTATGAACGGTTGCTCGGTGACGCTGCCGACGGTGACGCGACACTCTTTGCTCGCGAGGATGCAGTTGAAGCTGCGTGGCGAATAGTTGAAGGCGTGCTTGACGAACCGACCGAACCGCTGCTGTACCAGAAGGGTAGTTGGGGGCCAGCTGAAGCTGGCTTACTCGCCGATGACATCGGCGGCTGGCACGATCCAAGCGCACACGAACCTGTCTGACAACAAGGGAGAACCAATGGGAACCAAGCCGTTTGCAGAGTTGGGCCAGAGCATCTGGCTGGATGACATCTCCCGATCACTACTCGACGATGGGCGCCTTGAGCGCTATGTCGGCGAGCTTGATGTGACCGGCCTTACCTCAAACCCTGCGATCTTCCAAGCCTCAATCGGCGGCTCCAACGCCTACGACGAGCGGATTGGCCAGCTGACCGCCGAGGGTCTTGACGGCGAACCGCTCCTCTTCGAACTGATGCTTGAGGACCTCAAGCGCGCCGCCGACGCATTCGCTGGCGTCCACGAGCGAACCTGCGGAGTTGATGGCTTCGTTTCGCTTGAAGTTTCCCCGCTGCTCGCCCATGACACCGACGCAACGGTCACTCAAGCCGCGGAGCTACACGGCCGCGCTGGTAAGCCAAACCTGTTCGTCAAGATCCCAGGCACGCCGGAGGGGCTGCCGGCGATCGAACGGACAATCCACGCTGGTATTCCCGTAAACGTGACGCTGCTGTTCGACGAGCCACAGTTCCGCGCAGCAAACGCTGCGGTGCGTCGTGGGCTGGAGTTGCGCGTCGCCGACGGACTCGCGCCTGATGTCGCCTCAGTGGCATCGGTGTTCGTCTCCCGCTGGGACAAGGCTGTCGCCGACGAGGTTAGTGACGATCTCAAAAACAGGCTCGGGGTCGACATCATGAACCGCGTCTGGTCCGCTTACCTTGAAGCTCTTGAAGACACGAGCTGGCGCGCGCTAATGAACAGTGGAGCCCGCCCGCAGCGCTTGCTTTGGGCCAGCACAGGAACCAAGGACCCGTCAGCTCCGGCGACGCTTTATGTAGATGAGCTCGCAGCTGCGCTGACGGTCAACACGATGCCTGAGAAGACGCTGCTCGCGACCGCCGAGAGTGGAGCGCCGGGGCCGAGGCTAGATGCGGCTGCCGCCGATGCCGAGCTTGAGCGGTTTGCTGCTGCAGGAGTTGACATCGCTGCACTTGGGCAGAAGCTCCAGGATGACGGCGTTGTTCTGTTCGCGGATGCTTGGCGCGGCGTGCTCGAAACGCTCGCTGACAAGGCTGCGCAACTGGCAGCTGGCTCCTAAGGCACAGATTGAGCGACCAGCTGCCACCAATCGCACCTCCCGCCGCCGGAACCCCCGAGTGGGCTGCGCTTGTGAAGCTCGCAGCCGGCGACTCAGCGTTTGACCTGCGGCCAAAGCTGAACGATTCCGAGCTGCGCAATCGGCTCGTGGTTGAGGGCTGCGGGCTACGACTCGACCTGACCCGGCAGCGCATAGATGGCGAGACGCTCGATGCGCTGCTCGCGCTTGCCGCAGCTCAGGGCGTCCAAACACGGGCGAAGGCAATGTTTGCCGGCGAGCCAATCAACACAACCGAGAACCGTGCCGTCCTGCACACCGCGCTAAGGCTTCCACGCGATAGCTCACTCGTGGTCGATGGTGTTGACGTTGTTGGTGAGGTTCATACGGAGCTTGACCGGATGGCAGCATTCTCAGCTGCCGTGCGCGACGGAAGCCGGACCGCGCATGGTGGGCAGCGGTTCCGATCGGTGATCAACATCGGCATCGGCGGATCGAACCTCGGGCCGGAAATGGCGACCGCCGCCCTCCGCCCGTTCGCCGATCCCGATCTCGATGTCCGCTTTGTTTCAAATGTTGACCCCGCCCACCTCGATGCTGCGCTGGACGGACTTGATCCGCGCGAAACACTCGTAATTGTCTGCTCAAAGACCTTCACGACGCTTGAAACGCTGACCAATGCGAAGGCGGCGCGCGACTGGCTGCTCGCAGGCACCGGTGGTGACAGTGCCGCCGTAGCCGCACAGATGGTCGCGGTCTCGAGTGCCGCTGACGAAGTCGCCGAGTTTGGGATTGACCCTCAGACAGGAATGTTCGGATTTTGGGATTGGGTTGGCGGTCGCTACTCGGTTGATTCGGCGATTGGCCTATCGCTGATGGTCGCGATCGGCCCCGAACATTTCGCTGAATTCCTCGCTGGAATGCACGAGGTTGACCTGCACTTCCAAACGGCAGTCCCCGAGCAGAACCTTCCAATGCTGCTGGCGCTTGCGTGGCTCTGGAACGGCAGCCTGCTCCGCCACGAAACAGTCGCCGTGCTTCCGTATTCAAGCGACCTGCACCGCCTCCCTGCCTACCTCCAGCAGCTCGACATGGAAAGCAACGGCAAGCATGTCCGGCTTGACGGAACGCCGGTTGGAGTCGAGACCGGACCAATTGTCTGGGGCGAGGCCGGCACCGACGGCCAGCATGCGTTCCACCAACTGCTTCACCAGGGAACGCGGATCGTCCCCTGCGACCTGATTGGTTTCGCAAAGCCAGCTACTGGCAATCAGCAGGAGCGCCAAGACCTACTCGTTGCGAACCTGATCGCCCAAGCCGAAGCGCTCTCGCTTGGAAGCAGCGAAGCTGAGCAGCTGGCCGCAGGCGACTCGCCGGAGATTGCCGCGCATCGGGCCTGTGAAGGCGGCCGCCCGGTAACAGTGCTGCTCGCCGAGCGGCTTGACCCACGCACCCTCGGTCGCATAATCGCTCTCTATGAACACAAGGTCTTTGTTGAAGGCGCGATCTGGGGAATTGACTCCTTCGACCAATGGGGAGTGCAGCTCGGCAAGCTGCTGGCGCGGCGCGTTGGGCCAGAGCTGACCGGCGCCGCCGCTG
>JAPLCG010000019.1 GCA_026392385.1 Solirubrobacterales bacterium | reverse complement strand
GGGTTCGATTCCTCGACGGCGATGTAGTCAACAAGCGCAATCGGTTCGGCGCCGACACAAACAAGGTCGTTGACGTTCATCGCAACACAGTCAATTCCGACGGTTTCGAGTCGTCCGGTCTGTTCGGCAACCAGCAGCTTCGAGCCAACGCCATCGGTACAAAAGGCAAGGCCAAGACCGTCGGCGATCCGCAGGACAGCGGCGAACTGGCCCGGCAGCGGGATGACCCTTGAAGGCGCACCGTTATTTATCCGCCCGAGGACGGAAACGATCGCTTCAACGCCAGCATCTGCGTCGGTGGTATCAA
Organism: Solirubrobacterales bacterium; assembly: GCA_026392385.1. Taxonomy (GTDB): domain Bacteria; phylum Actinomycetota; class Thermoleophilia; order Solirubrobacterales; family Solirubrobacteraceae; genus WLNJ01. The sequence continues at coordinate 20,460 of JAPLCG010000019.1, read as the reverse complement.
CGCCGGAACGGGCGTAGGAGTTACTCATCGCGGTCTATCTTTGCCGAGCGAGCGGATGCGCAGGATTGTGGCGGCCGCCACCAGCAATCGCCAAGCAGCCCATGGCTTTAGTGTCCCGCCGGATTCGAGCACCCGGACGAGCGGCCGGGCAAGCATTGTTGATGCGAATGATGAACCGGCTGCGACCGCAATAACCGCTGCTTCTTGAGTGGTGATGCCTGAGCGCGCGATTTCAACCGTTTCCAATGTGGTCGCTGCCGCGGCAGCTGGGATTAGGCCGGCGCGGGCGATTCGTGCAGCGTCTCCTGCTTCGAACCCAAGCGCACGCGCCGAACAGAGCATTGAAGTTGAGCGGCTGACGCCTGGCCAAAGTGCCGCCGATTGCGCTACTCCGAGTTGCAACGCGTCGGTGAAGGTCTCAGAGTCGGCTTGACGGCTGCCGCTTGAGCGGTCTGCGGCAATCAGTGCAGCTGATCCAGCGACTAGGCCGATCGCCACGGTCATCGGCGTTCCGAGCCGATTGCGCACGAACTTGCGAGCGACTAGGCCGATCAGCGATGTTGGCAGCAGTGTGGTTGCGGCTAGCGCCGCACCGCGAGCGCCGCGAGCCGTAGTTATTTGCGAAGGCGGTGGGCTGATCGTCAGTGCCGCAGCGGTGCCCGCATGCAGCGCAATCTCAATCGGTTTGCGATCGGATGCGCTGAGTTCCGAGTAATCAAGCCCAAGCAGCCAAGGGACGAGAGTTGTATGGCCTGAGGATGAGATTGGCAGCAGTTCAGCTGGCCCATGCATGACGCCGAGCAGCAGCGCGTCGCGCAGCCGTGGCCTAGGGGCTTGAGCCTCAGCTGCCAAGCGCATCGGGGTCGGGCGTATTGCCTTCGCCAGCCGCCCGGTTTCTACGTACTCGCAAGAAGATGATGATTGCTGTGGCGATGATCCCCGCGGCAACAACGTAGTCAACATATTCGAGGGCACCCTTGATCTCGGTCCAGTTGCTGCCAGCCTGTTTGCCAGCCCACGTAAGAGCGAGTACCCACGGCAGGCAGCCGAGGGCCGTGTAAATGGTGAAGCGCCAGAATGGCATCCTCGCAACCCCTGCTGGTAGCGAGATGAACGTCCTCACGATCGGCAGCAACCGCGCGAAGAAGACTGTCGCTTCGCCATGACGCTCAAACCAGCGGTCTGCGAGGTCAAGGTGGTGTTTGCGTATGCCGATCTTGCCGCCGTGCTTCTCGATCAGGTCAATTCGTCCAACTCGGCCAATCCACCATGCGACCCATGAACCGACAACATTGCCAGCAGTTCCGGCAAGGACGGCCGCCCAGAGCGCATAGTCTCCGTTGTCAACCGCGAATCCGGCAAACAGCATTGTCGCTTCAGAGGGAATCGGGATGCAGGCGCTCTCAAGCAGCATCAGGCCGAAAATCCCTGCAAGCCCGAGATCGCCAACAACATTGACCGCAAACTGGATCAGTGGCTCAGTCAGCGAGGCGGTTATTGGCGCAACGGACACGAGGCATAGATTACTAAGGTCAATTGCTAAGGCGATGCGCCGCGTTCGGCTCTACCGTGGGGCAATAGACGATGGCAGTTCCACTTTTCGACACAGCGACCCCTCTTGAACCGATCCGCGGCCAGATCCGCGACGCTATTGAGCGGGTAGTTGACGGTGGTCGCTTCATTCTCGGCCCCGAAGTTTCAGCCTTTGAAGAGGAGTTCGCCAGCGCCTGTGGAGTAGAGCATGCGGTCGGTGTTGCAAATGGCACTGATGCACTTGAAATAGCACTGAGAGGGCTCGGAGTCGGGCCAGGCGACGAAGTCGTAGTGCCGTCGTTCACATTCTTTGCGTCAGCCGAAGCGATCCCCCCAACAGGTGCAAGACCAGTCTTCTGCGATGTTGATCCAGACACCGGCTGCGTCACCGCTGAAACGGTCAAGGCGGCACTAACGCCTAAGACCAAGGCCGTGATTGCAGTTGACCTGTTTGGTAATCCGGCACCGATTCCGATGATTGCCGAGCTTGGCCTGCCCGTATTGGAGGATGCCGCCCAGGCTGCGGGAGCAACGCTTGATGGTCGGCCAGCCGGGTCGCTCGGCAGTGCGGCGACCTTCTCGTTCTTCCCGTCAAAGAATCTTGGGGCCTTTGGCGACGGTGGCGCAATCGTTAGCGACGATCAAGCCGTAGCCGAGCGAGCCCGCACTCTGCGCTTCCACGGCTCGCGAGACAAGCGCTCCTTCGAGGAAATTGGACGTAACAGCAGGTTGGATGAGCTTCAAGCGGCGATTCTCAGGGTTGAGTTGCCGCTGGTTGGCAGTTGGGCTGAGGGCCGTCGGGCGGCGGCGGACTACTACTTGGAGGCTGGCCTCGCCGACCTAGTAAAGCCAATTGAAACGGTGTCTGGAGCCCAGCCGGCTTGGCACCTTTTCGTCGTTCGCCACGAACGGGCTGACGAAATCGCCGCTGGCTTAGTTGATCTGGGAATCGAGGCTCGTGGCTACTACAGAACGCCTGTTCACCGCCAACCAGCAATGCGTGAGTGGACGCAGGGCGTTGACCTACCAGCAACTGATGAGCTGGCGCGGACAAATCTCGCGCTGCCGATCAGCCCTGTGCTGACGCAATCCCAGGCTGACGAAGTCGTCGCGGCACTCCGTGCCGTGATTAACGAGCTTGCTTGAGAGGCGAACATGCGAGCTTGGATTGACCTGACAAACAGCCCGCATGTACTGGTCCTAAGGCCTGTGATTGAGCGGCTGCAGGCGAAGGGGTGGGATGTCGAAGTTACAGCGAGAGACTTCGCGCAGACGATTGGGCTGCTTGAACGGTTCGAGATCGACCACGAAGTGATCGGCCATCACCGTGGCGGCGGACGGTTGGCAAAAGCATCGGGACTTGTTTCACGATCGCTTGCGCTTAGGAAGTGGTCGAAGGGTCGACGCTTCGACATCGCCATCGGTCATGGGTCAAATGACATTACGGTCGCGGCAAAGCTTCAGGGGTTGCCGGTTACAACGACCTTTGACTATGAGTGGGCAAATCTCCAGCATCAGGTCAACTGCCGACTCGCCAGCGCCGTTGTCGTGCCGGATGCGATTCCAGCTGAACGATTCAATCGCTACGGAGTCGGCGATCGGTTAATCCAGTACCCGGGGCTAAAGGAGGAGTACTACCTCGCAGACTTCGAGCCGAATCCTTCGGTTCCGCAAGAGCTTGGGATTGACATAAGCAGGCCATTCGTCGTCGTCAGGACTCCACCCGAGGTGTCGCTCTATCACCGCTTTGAAAATGATCTGTTTGGGCTCGCACTTGAGCGGCTCGTTGATCACCAGGCGGTCGTTCTTCCACGGACACCAGAGCAGCGCGAACAGCTCGCTCAGGTAGATGGACTGACCGTTCCGGAGGGAGCGGTTGACGCGCAGTCGCTGATCGCATATGCCGATCTAGTCGTTTCGGCTGGAGGCACAATGAACCGGGAGGCTGTTGCACTTGGGACCCCGGTCAGGACTGTGTTCGCAGGTCGACTTGGCGCAGTGGATGAGCAGCTGATGGCTGAGGGGCGACTGGGCCAGTTGACCGACCCTGAGCAGGCAATCCCGGTTCGTGACCCAGACCGAGTTCGGCCGGAGCGAGTCCGTCGCGACCCGGAACTGTTTCTCGGGCTGATGCTTGCGCCAATCGCCGAAAAGATCGCGGGCGGATAGCATCGGCCGCATGAGCGGTACCCGTCGTAAATGGCCGGTTCACGGTCACGCTATTCCCCAAATAGCTGTTGACGCCGTGCTTGTCGGTGTTGCCTACCTGCTCGCCTTCAGGCTCCGCTTCGACGCGGGAACTCCGATTCGTTACGAGCAGCTATTGGAGGTAACGGTCCCTTGGGTTGTTGGCGGCACCTCCTTGGTGCTGATCCTTTCCGGTGTCTACCGGCGCGAAACTCGCTTTACAAGCCGCCGTGATTACGAGGCACTGTTGCGAGGAGTAGTTATTGCAACGGTGATCACGATGGGCTCGGTTGCGCTGCTGCATCCAGTCGTTATCGCTGCTGCGGGCGGAACTCGCGTTGCCGTTGGCGTGCCGGCCGGGGTCATGGCGCTGTTCCTACTGCTCGCACTTTTCCTCCTGATGATTGCGCGAATCAGCGTCCATATCTTCTTCGAGCGGCGGTTGCGCGGTGTCCGAGCGAGTCGCGGTTCGCGCGATGTGCTGATTGTTGGCGGCGGAGATGGCGGACGCCTAGTCGTCCGGGAAATCGCGCGCAACCCACAGCTCGGACTTCGCCCAATCGGATTTGTTGATGACGATCCACGTAAACGCGGCGAGAAGGACGAATATGGCCTTCGTGTCCTTGGTGGCACCGAGGACCTACCGCGTCTCCTTGATGAGACTGAACCCGATGAGGTGATGATCGCCATCCCCTCAGCGCCAGGGCAGTTGCGCGCGAGAGTCGTTGGAGCCTGTCGTGAGCGTGGTATTCCGGTCCGGACTCTGCCAACGGTCTTTGAGCTGTTGAAAACGGGGGAAGGGCTGGTTCGTCAGATCCGAGAGGTGCGCGTTGAGGATGTGCTTGGACGCGAACCGGTGCGAATGGACCTTGATCGTGTTGGCGCCTACCTTGCGGGCAAGGTAGTGATGGTTACGGGTGCGGGCGGTTCGATTGGTGGTGAGCTTTGCCGTCAGATCGCGAGGGTTGGTCCGAGCTCGCTGGTCCTCGTCGATCACGCTGAGGACAACCTCTTTGAGATCCTTCGCGAACTGGAGGATGAGCGCCATGTAAATGTTGCGTCCGCAGTGCTCGCCGACTGCCGTGAAGAGGAGCGGATGCGCGAGGTAATGGAGGAGCACCGACCAACAGTGGTGTTCCATGCGGCCGCTTACAAACACGTCGGCATGATGGAGCGCAATCCGATTGAAGCGGTCCGAAACAACGCGCTAGCAACGAGGCTTGTTGCACGGATTGCCGCTGAGCTTGGCGTCAAAACCTTTGTGCTTGTCTCGACCGACAAGGCGGTACAGCCTGCCACAGTAATGGGCGCCTCTAAGGCGCTCGCCGAGTGGGCGGTTGAGGCTGCCGCCGGTCGCCATCCAGCAACCTCATATTCCTCAGTTAGATTCGGCAATGTGCTGGGATCATCGGGATCAGTTGTCCCGATCTTCAGGCGACAGATCGCGGCGGGTGGCCCGATCACCGTCACCGATGAACGGATGACGCGGTTCTTCATGACGATTCCCGAGGCTGTTCAGCTAGTTATTCGAGCCGGATCACTGAGCGGTCGTAGCGGGGCCGTCTACGTTCTCAACATGGGCGATCCGGTCAAGATCGTCGATCTTGCCGAGGCGATGATCCGGCTTTCCGGTCTTGAGCCCGGTCGGGATATAGCAATTGAGGTAATCGGTAGGCGAGGCGGAGAGAAGTTGCACGAGGAACTCTTCAACCCTGACGAAAACCCGATTCCAACCGCAGCCGAAAAGATCCTGCGTGCCGAAAGGCCACAGCTGGAGCCGGAATGGGTTGAGAGGTCGTTCGAGGAAATCAACTTGCTAACGCTGGAAGGTGACGCTGCGAGGCTGGCAGCTCGAGTAACCGAGCTCGCCGCGACGGCGACCGCCCGCGCTACCTCTTAGACTCAAGCGTCAATGAACCCGGTTGTAGCCGTAACTGTCACCGGCCTGTTTGGGAATCTGGGCACAATCGTCGCGATAGCGGCCGCGATCGCGGTCGCCGTGATCGCGATTCTTGTCTTCTCGCAGGGCCAGGAATTGAAGCGTCTTCGCATTGAGGCTGAGCAGCAGGGGGATCGCGCTCATGCCGCTGAGTCAGCCTTGGTGGCAAGTCAGTCGGTCGCGAGCAGCGTCGTTCGGACTGGGCCAGTCAGCAAGGCTGCGGTCGCGGCAGCTTCGCCGGCTCCCGCAACTACCAAGCTGACCTTGAAGGCGCTGCTGCCAGTTGGGATGGCCGCACCGGCGATTGGCTCCGCAACGCCTTCACCGGCGTTGAGCTTGGTACAAGCCAAGGCGGCCGTGGCAGCCATTCCAGAGCCTGCGCCGCTCGCTGCTCCGGTAGTCGTTCCGGCTCCAGCTCCAGCACCTGCAAGCTCGGCCGTTCCAGTTGCGACCCATGCCGCGGAGCGGTCGATCGCTGCGCCCAGCACCGCAGCAGCAACTCGAACGCCTCGCCCGCCGGCTCCACCGCAGAAGCGCCGTCGCAACCTGTTCCCGGCCGTTCTGGCGACGATTATTGTGATCGGCGCTGGAGCCTTCCTTGTATCCCAGCTTGATGGTGGAAGCACGGCAACCAAGACAAAGCCGCCTGCCAGTACTACGGGCTCATCCGGAGTTGGAGCGATTGTCGCCGTACTGAACGGCACCCCGGTCAGCGGCTTGGCAGGGCAGGTCGCTGACACGCTCGCCACAGCCGGGTTCAAGAAGGGTGTTGTTACAAATGCGCCGGATCAGCTTCGGGCGGCGACGCTTGTCTCGTATCTACCCGGACACAAGAGTGATGCTGAAGCAGTTGCGGCAAAGCTGGGTATCAAGGCGCCGGTTGAACCTGTCGACGACAACGCTTTGTCTATTGCTTGCCCGCCACCTGCAGCCTGTACCGCTGAAGTGGTTGTGACCGTCGGGTCCGACCGCACTCGCTGATCCTGATGGTTGCTGCCGGAGATCTCCGGAGGGTCTCGCACTCGCTGCCGATCGTGATTCTCGCCCGCCACGGTGAGACCGACGACAATCTTGAGCCGCTCCGCTTCCAGGGGCGCACCGATACGCCGCTCAATGCTCGGGGGCTGAGGCAGGCTGAGCAACTCGCAGATACCGTCGCCGGACTTGCTTTTGAGGAGATTTGGACGAGTGACTTGCAGCGGGCCATCCAGACAGCGAAACCGATCGCTGATCGGATTGGTGTTGAACCAACCGTTGACCCCCGCCTCTCCGAGGGCAATCGTGGGCGTTGGGAGGGGCTGGTGATGAACGATGTTGCCGAGCAGGAACCTGAACTCTTTGAGGAATGGCGATCGGCTGGGGGTAGCTTCCGATTCCCAGATGGTGAGTCACTGCTCGAGCATCAGCAGCGGGTCACCGAAGCTCTCGACCAGATAACCGCTAGCGGCCGTTCAACGCTCGTAATCTGTCATGGCGGCAGCATCCGAACCGCCCTCTGCCAACAGGCGAATGAGGGACTCGACGGGTTCCACAAGTGGCATGTTCCGAACTGTGGGCTGGTCAGACTGTGAGGCGTTCCGGACAGGTTGCCTTCCTTGTGTTCGTCGTGGCAGTCGGTGTTTCACTGCTATTTGCCCAGCGGCTTAGACGCAGCGATCCCGTTGTTCTTGGTGCGAAGCGAACGGTGGCTTTTTCGCCTGTTGGTTCTGGGCCGCGAGCGGCAGCAGTGTCGTTCTATCTGAAGCGCGGTGACACAGTTGCCGTCTCAGTTGTTGACAGCCGCGGAGACCTTGTCCGCAAGATCGCCAACGGTCGTGATGTGCCCGCACGCAAGCGAGTCCGGTTTGTTTGGTTCGGCACAGGGGCAGATGGGCGTCGGGCCGAGGATGGGAGTTACCGATTTAGGGTCGGACTTACGCGGCAGGGGCGGTCGGTGACAATTCCCTATTCGGTGCAGCTCGACACGGCGCCAGCACAACCGCGAGTCGTCCGTGTTATCCCAGGCCATCCGCCTGGGCCTTTCCTGTTGCCGGCTGCACGCTCACCAATTGGAATCATTGGTGGAACGCTCGGTAGGGATGTCAGTGGTCTAGTAATTCGAACGGACATCGTTCCGGCGAAGGTTGTTGAGCGCAGGTTGCTCCCGCACGTCGCCAGGAAGTTTCCCTGGGATGGGCTCGTAGATGGTCAGCCAGCCGCTGATGGCGTCTACATGCTCGGCATCATCGAGACCGATCAAGCTGGCAACAAGGGCAGTTTCCCACCGCGACTCGAACCGATCCCTGGGCCGGTTCGCGGACGCCCAGGAGTAACGGTTCGGCGGCTTGGGGTTTCACCACCGGCTTTGCCGGCAAAGGCGGGCTCGCTTGTAACCGTCAGCGTTGATCCACGCGGGAAGAAGTACGACTGGGCGTTACGCAACCTCTCCGACGGTCCGCCACTCGCTCGCGGGTCAACTCGCGCTGCGCGGCTGCGTGTACGGATACCGGCAAGGACCCACGGTCTGCTCAAACTCGCGGTTGTCGGCAACGGACGCCGCGCTGAGGTTCCGGTAGCAGTCATTGGTCATCGCGCTCCGACGCTGGTTGTGTTGCCGGCGATTCGCTGGCAGGGCGTAGCGAGGGTTGATCAGTCCGGTGATGGGCTGCCGGACATGCTGACTCGCGGTGGCTCAGTTCACCTCGATCGGATTCTGCCTCCGATTAGCGGTGGGCTCGCCGGCCTGCAGAGTGATGTTGTGCCGCTACTCGGGAGGCTCTCGCAATCTAAGACGCCGACTGTGATTACGACCGATATTGCCTTAGCCACAGGTCGCGGACCGCGGCTGTCGGCATTTAGGGGGGTAATCCTCGCTGGTGAGGAGAGCTGGCTTCCATCGCGAACGCTTGAGGCGTTGCGTGGCTGGGTCAAGCGAGGTGGGCATCTGCTCAACCTCGGAAACGATTCGCTTAGGCGGACGGTTGAGATCCGTGGCACTGTCGCATCGAATCCATCACCGGCTCGGAAGGCTGATGCTTTTGGCGCCGTCCTCGGTAGACCGGTAAGCGATTCGTCCGAACTGCTGGTCTGGAGGGACTCACTTGGCCTCTTCTCTCAGACAGGCGGCCTGTTGATTGCGCCACCAGGCTCGATCCCTTCGCTAACTGTTGAAGCTCCAGGCAAGTTGCGCTCAGCGGCTGGCGCCAAGCAGGGCGATCCCGCTAGCGCCGCATGGCGATTCGGCCGTGGCTTGGTGATCCGGCCCGGCATTGAACATCTCGCAAGGCTCGCCGGCAATGATGCCCAAGCTCTTGGGCTTATCAACGAGGCGATTCGCCTAACGGCCGGTCGTTAGCGAAGCAAGGTCGGACCGGGCTGGCCATGGTCCTCGTTGGAGTTGCTTTTGGTCTGGGTGGGTTGAGTCCATCGTGGCGGTCTGTGTCTGTTGGTGGGACAATGAATTCCGATGTCCGCTAGCAAATCCAGTCGCCTTAGCCGGCTTCCGTTTCTACGCCAGCCTGAGATCCATAAGGGTCGCTTCCCCTACATGGATACCTTGCGTGCCGGCGCTGCGCTAAGTGTCGTTCTCTCGCATTTCAACGGTTGGGTACACCTACCGGACGGCCTGAACTTCCTGCAGCCGATGATGATCCGCCTTGGCAACGGCGTACTCGTTTTCTTTGTCATCTCGGGATTCCTGATCTACCGTCCGTTCGTCAAAGCGAACCTTGCAGGAGAGCGGCTGCCGGGCTTTGTTTCTTATGGGAAGCGCCGCTTTCTGCGGATCGTGCCTGCCTATGTTCTAGCTCTTACCGTTACGGCTGCCTTTGTTGGCAAGAGCGAGGTATTTGGTTCGGATGGATTTCTCTACTACGGATTCGCCCAGATCTACAGTCCGGGTAACCAGCAGGGCGGCCTCTCAGTTGCATGGTCGCTCTGTATTGAGGCAACGCTCTATCTGTTTCTTCCGATCTGGGCGTGGTTCGTAGCTCAAATCCCCGCGAAGTCGGCAGCCGATCGTGTTCGGCGTGAGTTCGGTTCGCTTGTAGCACTGCTAGCTACAGGGGTTTTGTTGCGGCTGATCCTCACCGGTGAGTCCGGCCCGCTCACAACAGTTTCACTGTTCGGCTATCTCGACCTCTTTGCGATCGGCATGCTGCTCGCCTTCCTGTCAGTCAGGTTGGAAGGCAGGCCACTACCAAGATCGCTTAGTTGGCTTGATCAGTACCCAGGGGTTTCGTGGGCAGCGGGGGTGCTTTGCTTCATGGTGCTCGCTTGGGGAACCGGTTCAAAAACCTCCTCCCTTGAGGCGGCCACGGTTGCCGAGGCTTGGAGCAGGCACATTCTCGCCACGGCAATGGGAGTCTTCCTGATCCTGCCAATCATCTTTGGCGACCAGCGGAAGGGCGCACTGAGGCGAGCGCTTGGCTTCCCACCATTCCTCTGGCTCGGAGTCATTTCTTACGGCATCTACCTCTTCCATCCAGTCGTACTGCACACGCTCTCCGGCCGTGGCTTGGCTCTGCCGGGCTCAACCAACATTCTTTCCTACGGCCTGATCATGGCCGCCGAACTGCTCGCGGTGGTGGTCGTGGCCGCGATCAGCTGGCACTTCATCGAGCGGCCAATCAACGCACTAAAGCGAGTTCCACTGCTCTCCCCGGATCGGGCCGTCTTGCCACAGGCATCACGTATCGCCCTTGCAATCGCGGCAGTGCTGATGGTTGCTGTGGGAATCACTGGCACCGGATACGTATTTATTGATGCCGTACTCGCGGTAGCGGGTGGAGCCCTATTCGCTGCCGTGTTGGTTCCGGTTGGACGTCCTAGGCCGGCCACAGGGCTTCTGTTAGCGGTTGGTGTAATCGCGCTGATCTTTGCTGCAGTTCCAGCACTTCTAAGAGTTTCGACTGCTTCGAGCCCGGTAACTAGCAACGTCGCTTCGCGGGCTTTCATCGCAGGCACATCTTCGAAGGGGACAATTCGGCTCTACGTAAATGGCAAGCTTGTCGCGACGGGGCAGGGTCCTCGCGCGGCTAGTGGTTTGCGGCACCCGATCATGATTGGAAGCCTTGGTGGCAATCGCGGCTGGGTTGGCGCAGTCGATGCGGTCTCAATCTACAATCGCCCGATCACGCAAAATGAGCTGATTGCCCAATATCGAGCCGGACTTGGAACGCAGGCCGGCGGCCTCGGGATCGTTGTTGGCGACACCCCCGGTCTCGTGGGGTGGTTTCCGTTGGGTGATGTGGCGACCGGCGCTCGCGACGCAGTTACCGGCATCCAAGGCCGCAATGTTGGTCAGGTCGCGCAGTCACGCACACGCATCGCGCCTGGTGATGGTGATGGTGGATCAGTCGCGCTCAAGGGCTTTGGGACAATCGTGACCCCTCCAATCGAGGGGCTTTCGGCGAGCGAAATGAGCGTCGGAGCTTGGGTCCAGACTGGCGCATCGGTTTCGAATCGCGTAATCGTTGGCTCTGTCGGTGATTGGGCGCTGAAAACCGATCTAAGTGGCCACTGGTTTTTCGGAGCTAATGGTGATGATGGACGTTATGGAGTTTCCGGCAAGGCAGCCGCTAAGCGTTACGTCGGCCCAACCGATGCCGCCTCTAGGGCTCGGGCAGGTCGAATCAGCGTTCCTTGGCTCGGTCTACTTGGCGCACTGCTAGCAATCGGCGGCGCAATCGCTGGCTTTGAATCGATTCGTGGTCGAATAGGTCGTCTCGGCAGCAGGCAACGACCGGCAGCAGGGCTGGAAAAATGAGCGAAACTCAGATGATCAACATTGAGTCGAACGGCGACGGCTCGGTTGACTCGGATCGGCGCCTGCACATTCTCGTCCTTACCGATCGTGACTGGACTCACCCGCAGGGTGGCGGTACGGGTACGCACCTGCATGAGAATGTTCGCCGTTGGACCAAGTGGGGGCATCGGGTAACGATGGTCGCCGGCGGTTACCCGGGGTCAGTTGCTCGTGAGCAGCATGGCAACCTTGAGATACGCCGTTCAGGAAGCCGTGCCACTGTGTTCCCGCGAACGATTCTCCGCGGCCAGAGGGCATTGCCGGCTGACATCGATGTGACGATCGAAATTGTCAATGGGATCACCTTCCTGACGCCGCTCTGGCTCCGCACGCCAAGGGTCGCTCTCGTCCATCATGTTCACAAGGAGCACTATGTCCGGGAGATGGGACAGGTTGGGCGCGTTGCCGCGGCAGCACTTGAGACTCTCCCGCTGAAGGCGCTCTACCGGGACACCCGTTTCGTAACGGTTTCCGATTCAACTGCTACTGAAGTCGCCGAGCTTGGGGTGCCACGAAACCGTATTTCAGTTGCCCACAATGGTGTTGACACCGACCTGTTTGTTCCCGGTATCCCTAGCGATCAGCCAACCCTTCTTTATCTCGGTCGGCTGAAGCGCTACAAGCGAATCGAGATGTTGCTCGCTGCGGTTGAGCGGATGCCTGGCGTACGACTCGATATTGCCGGCGATGGCGATCACCGCCCGGACATCGAACGCGAGATAGCTGACCGCGGACTCTCCGACCGGGTGGTTCTGCACGGATTCGTGGGTGAGGAGGAGAAGCTTCGGCTTCTACAGAGCGCATGGCTAAATGTCACCGCCTCTTCCGTCGAGGGCTGGTCGCTGGTTGCTTTGGAAGCGGCAGCCTGCGGCACTCCAACGGTGGCGATGGCTGTCGGTGGTTTACGCGAAGCAGTTGTCCACGAGTCAACCGGCCTGCTCGCGGATACACCCGAACAACTAGCGAACGCAATCCAAGGATTGGTCGCTGATTCAGCCGCCCGGTTGATGATGGGCAGGGCGGCTCAGGCCCGGGCCGAGGAATTCTCGTGGAATGGCTCGGCCCGATTGCTGCTAAACATCCTTCAGGAGGAGGCTGGCGGCCTGCCGGTCGGAAGTCTTACAAGCCAAAGACAAGTGTGATGAACCAGCCCCAGACGACATCCCCGTACAGCAGTCGTAGTTCCGGACTACAGCGGTTCCGGGAGTATTGGACGCTCTGGCGGAATGAGCAGAGCGATCCCGAAACCTTCTATCGCAGGATGGCATCCGATACCGCGGATGCACTTGAGACCCGTCACGGCAAGGTCAATGGACTGCGGATTATTGATCTTGGCTGCGGTCCGGGCTGGTACACGGCGGAGCTTCGCGCGCGCGGTGCGGACGCACTGCCGGTTGACCTCGATCCCGGTGAGCTGGCGCTGGCAGGCGCTCCCCCCGAGGGTGCGCTGGTGGCAGACGCAGCCGACATGCCGCTTCCCGATGCGAGCGTTGATGCGATTCTCTGCTCAAACCTGCTTGAGCACTGTCCCCGCGCTCCCGAGGTAATTGACGAGATTGCTCGGGTCCTGAAGCCGGGCGGTTGGGCGTATGTTTCCTGGACTAACTGGTATTCACCGTGGGGCGGCCACCTCTACGCGCCTTATCACTACCTTGGTGAACGTTTTGGTCCCTGGCTGCATGATCGAATCCACGGCGTTCCAGAGAAGAATGTGATCAACGATGGCCTCTGGCCAGTTCATATTGGGACGATCCTTAAGCGGGTTGAGTCAAACCCAAATCTGATCATTGATCGCGTCGAACCCCGCTACTGGCCGAAGCTGGCTTTCATCAGCCGAATTCCTGGAGTTCGCGAGGTGTTCTCGTGGAACTGCGTTATCCACCTGCGGCGCGTCGTGCGCCCAGGTGAAGCTTCCTGACTACCTTCCTTACGCTGATACGTCCGGCGCGAGGGTGAGTTGACCAGCGGATTCGCAGGGCCGTCAAGGTCGCACCGGAGGCAGCCAAAATAATTGCCGCTGTGGCAAACCAATGCGCTCCGATCAGCTGAACTGCGTAGAAGAAGTTTCCGCCTCCACCGTTCTTAGGCATGAAGGCGAGGTAGCCGATCGGCACGAGTGCCATCGCTGCAAGGGCTAGCAGATAGAGCCTGCGCACATTTACACCCCAAAGCCCAAGGAACAGGGCCATCAGTGCGACCGGAGGACCAACTCGCAAAGCAAACAGTGCTGCTGCAAGCGAGCCAGCTAACAGCGGTGCCACAGCAGCGAATCCACGGCTGGCAAATGCAAGGCGATCGGCTGCCGGCGCTGAAGGCGGCATCCACGCCGTCATCTCCTTCTCGCCGGCCAGACGCCTGCGGCGGGTCCGCATTACGCCGACGGCGAGCGCGGCAAGAAATAGGATCGTTGCCAGCGCCGAAGCGAAGTACGAATTATTTGCCTCAGCCTGAGGTGCGAAGTTGAATTTCGCAAACTTGCACCACGGTCCGACTTCCCAGCCGGCAGCAAACCCATCAACTACCTGTGGAGTGCCAAGCGTACGCTGGTCGGCCCGTGTAGGACCGCAGGTCGCCGTCCAGCCGAGGCTCATGCTCTCACCGCGAACGAGCCAGCCCGGTCCGCCGAAGTGAACTCGCGCAAAGCCATCCTTGTCGACGTTCGGACCGTCTGTTGCTGCGTAAACGGGTTTGATTGGAGGTGACTCGGGCTGTGAACTCAGTTGCAGGTGATCGATGCGCATTGTCGGACCGGCGGGAGCGACGATCGTGTTAGGACCACCGAACATAGAGAGAGACTGGCTGCTCCCGCAGGGCGTGATACGCAGCGGCTGCCCGCGATCAAGCTCCGCAAGCGTCCCACTTACTGCCGCTGCAACCGATCCATCGGAGCTGCTGATTGACACTTCACCGCAGGATGTTTGGAAGCTGCCAGCGCGTGGCACTGCTGGTGCACCAAGACCGGGAACAATCACATCCTGGATCGCAACTGCTGGAAGCAAACGCAGACCAGCAATCCCGTGCGGCGTTTTCGCATCGACAATCTCGATTCGCGCGTTATCTGTAGTGACCGGCTGCGGCAGCTTGACGCTGCCATCTGGTGCGACTCGCAGAACATCTGTTGAGAGTCCGTTCAACTTGAGACGAATTGCCGTCGCACGCGCGTAGAGCGGTGAGTCGGGCACTAACCGCATTCGATCGAAGGTCGTCGGGTATGGGGAGCGCCACTCAAGCCAGGATTTGAGGCCGGCGCGATTCTCTGAAATCCAAGCCGTATGCCGGTCTCCATCGAAAGCGGATGATGCGCGGTAGAGCGGCAACCCTTCGAACCTTGCTGAACCAGAGAAGGTCCATCCAGGTTCAAGCCCTGCGAGCCGATCAAAGTTGGGATCAGGCGCCCATGGTGCCGAACTGGCCCAGCCGCTCGGCGTGAACGAACGGCTTACCGGAACGCTGACGATCCGGCGGATGTCGCGCTCAGCATCGAAGGTTGCCTGAGGGTCGCCGGTTGGTACTGGACCGCCGTAGGCTCCCGACTCATGGTACGGGTCAGATGTTGTCTGGCGGGAGAGGATGATCCCAACTGGGGTCCGAGAGAGGTCGCTGCCGGCCAGCGCCGATGAGAGCCAGACGGGCGACCTAAGCCATTCGCTTGCCTTTAGTCCAGGTACTTCGATTTCGTCGATTCCGCCGAGGTCAATTCCGCCGAAGGTCGCCGTCTTTGTGATCCGTACGCCAATTGTCTTGACTGCCATCGGCGGGAAGCTGAAGCGAGTCCATCCGGCTGGAGTGGGGACGAGTTGCTCGGGGCCGCCGTTAAGCGACACGGCAACTTCGTTTGTCTGGACTAGGGCATCGCGATGCGGATGTATCCGGATTGAGCTCATGCGGGTCGGCTGCTTGAGGCCAATTTCCATCCTGCGCTCTTCTGGCAGGAAGCTAGCCGGGGTCCATGTCGTTTGGAGGTCTCCGTCGATCGCAGCAAATGGCCTTGCCTCGGGGCGGAGCAGCAGCTGGGCACCCTCTGGGTTGGTTACATGGTCAATGCCGGTATAGACAGCGACCGTCTGCTTGTCGTGCGACGGACCGAACAGTCCGTCATAGGACGGCAATGCCGGTGCGATCTGTTCAGACTCTGAGCGGACCGCGCCTTGGTCGTGGGTCGTGCGGCTAGCGAGCAGCGTTTGGCGGCGGTTGGTGTCAGTGATGTAGAGCGACGCCCCCTCCTTGACCCGCTCACGGAGAGTCGCAGCGGTTTGGTCGCCAGAGAAAAGAATCGCGCTTCGCTTAGGAAGTAGGCCCAGCGCAGCGAGCTCTGTGATGGCGTTTGCGTCACCGGAAACGACAACTGATCCCGGTCTGGAGTGAGCTCTAACCAGTCCAGGTGCGGCCCCATTCGGCGATCCGATTGCGTAGCGTCGAATTGCTGGCAACGGTGCTGCGTTACCGCCCCGGCCAATCGCCGGCGGGATCATCTCTGTCGGCCCGTAAGTCTTCACGGGTTTCTTCAGTGTTCCGTCAATCCGCAGCGTGGCGAGAGCACTAACTGGATCTATTTCACCTGAGTTGGTCGGCTTGCCGTCGGCGCTGATCAGAACCTGCTTGACGCCAAGTAGGCGAAGCAGTGAGCCAAGCTGGCCAGGTACAAGACGCCGTTGCTGGACGAGGTTGTCAACTGCCGTCATTAGCTGGGAGCTATGCGGGTCTGAGTAGCGGACTGAATAGCGCTGCGCGAGCGGACTCTCGGTTAGTGATGGCCCAACTGGGTCGAAGGTCCCGCCCCAGGAGTAGAAACCGAACTGCTGGCCAGGCAGGATCATGCTGCGGTAACCAGGTTGCGTTGTCCGGTCAAGGTCGCTGGTTGCCTGCCGCCAGTAGGAGGGAACTCCGCGGTAAGCAAGGCCGCTGTCAATTGCCTGTCCAGTGATCAATGGCCAGCCAAACAGCACCGGGGCAAGGAAGAGGGCACCGAATGCTGAGCGCTGCAGCCAGACTGGACGACCTTTGAGCGTCCTGTAAAGGGTCGCGCCTCCGGCTCCAACAAGGAAAGAAAGCGCGATCGAGAGCAACGGCGCGGCCTTGTAGGTCGTTCGTAGGATCTGGAGCAGCGGAACCGCGTAGTAGGCGTTGACGAGCGCGCGGTAGAGAGGCTTCCCGGGTGGGAAGCCAACCGACATGGCGATTGCTGCACCAACGAGCAGCAGCACAAAGAATGGGACATATGGCTTGCGCCAAATTCGTGGCAGTCCTGCGAAGGCAAGCAGGGGAACAGCAAAACTTCCCGCAACCAAAATCGGTTGGAAGAGGTAGGCAACCGTTGGCGGCACAACAGGTCGACTGCCGCCGAAGCCGATCGTGAAGTAGCTAATCCAATACCCGAGCAGGCGTAGTGATTCGGAGACACTATTCGTCTGCCAAATGCTGGCCGGCTGCTCGGTGAATGAGAGGAAGTCAGCGCCGTATTTGCTCTGGAGTGTGACCGGGATGATCCACCAGAGCGAAAGCGTCAGGACAGTTATGCCGGTTCGCCAGAGCGCAGCCGCCGCCGCCCTGCGCGAGCGGCCGATGACGGCCACTTCGTAGAAGATCAGCAGAACTGGTGCAAGCACCACCCACGCAAGGACGGCAGCGTTTACGCCACCGCCAGCAGCGGCAACAAGGATTCCAGCGAAGATCGGCCATCGCCAGCGCCGTGGTTCAAGCAGAGCGCGGTGCGCGGCGACCATCAGCCACGGGGCGACCATGTACGCGAGCAGCGTGATCGTGCCGCGATTCATCTGCGTTACGACATAAGGGTTGAGGACAAAGACGAGTCCACCAAGCAGTCTCGCTAGTGAGTCGCTTCGATTCCAGAGCGCCGCGATCAGCCGCGATACGCCAATCGCGCCAAAGCCAAGGATCAGCACTAACCAGAGCCGCTGAACAAGCCAGGTCGGAACGCCGATTGCATCGCCGGCCGCGTAGAAGGGGGCGAGTGGGAAGAGATAGCCAACGAACTGTCCGCTCTGAACGTGGCCGAGGTCGTAGGTTGAGGACCAGACATCAAATACGCGTCCTAAGAACAGTCCCGGGTTGCTGGTCAGGTCGCTTCGTGAGTCGGTGAATACGAGGCCCGGCCGTTGCATAAAGCAGAGCAGCGCGGTAATTCCAACGAGAAGCTGTTCAGTCCGGCGGCCGGTTAGCCACGCTTGGCTACTCCGCTGTGCTTGCTTGGTCCTCGGCTTCGGTTCTGGCCGAGGCTTCTGCGGGGCAGGCGCAATCGACGGCGAATCGATCTCGGTGATTTCGACCAGTTCAATCCCGGCGGCGACATTTCGTTCGAGTAGACCCTGCTCGCGGTCTGGGCGCTCGGGCGCGCCCTTTAGGCCGATTTGCTCCTGGTCGCGACCGTCACCGAGCTTTCCGGTTGTGCTCATCAGATACCTCGCTGCGATTCAATTCGGCGACGCCGGATCGCAGCCAACTGAGCGACAAGTGGGGCGGTTGCCAAGACCATCATTGGTTCAATCGGAATGTGATACCGGAACTGCCCAAAGAGGATGAAGCCAAACAGCAGCAGACTGATCACCAGGTAGGCGGCGATCGCCCGCAGCACGGAGTTGCGCATCATTGAGCGGCCAAAGACTGCGATTGAGGCGATGAAAGCGGTCAGCAGCATGTACCAGCCAAGGTCACCAATCGCTCCTAACCGATTTGACCACTCAGGGCTTAGCGGTTTAGGACCCTTGGCGACCTTATTGACCCAGAAGTAGATCGCTCCGGAGTCTCCCTTAGTGAGGCCGAGTATTCGCCACGGTACGAGCGCAAGGTCCTCAAAGGGATGCGCGAGGATCCAGTCGTTGGCCTGTTTGCGCAGCACTTCAGACTGTTTGATCTGGTAGTCGCGAGCTGAAGTTGGGCCGGCGGCAGCAAGGTCAGCGGGGCCGGGGTAGCTCTGCTCGCCGTTTGCGGTCGGGTTGTGGGCTGCCCAGAAAGTTGAACCGAAGTTGGTACTTACCGGAATCATCTGGTGAAACACCGTGTAGTTACGGATTGTCCAAGGAACGACGCATAGCGCTGCCACGCCGAGAATGATTGCCATTCGTTCGAGCAGGACCTTTCGCTCTAGCTTCGGCCACCATGCGGCTAGCGGCATGAACAGCATCAGCGGCCCTTCGCCGCGGGTCAGGATCGAAAATCCGATTACGAGCCCGATGAAGATTGATGTTTTGCGCGTCGGTTCACGTGTTGCGATCAACCAGAGCAGGGCGATGATCAGCAGCACGAACAGCGGTTCAGAGAGGACGGTGTCGGCGAAGTAGATCTGCCCGGGGAGCAGCGCCATTGCTATCGCGCAGAATTTTGCTTCAACCGACCCAAATGCCTTGAGTGCGGTCGCGTAAATCAGTGGCACCGCGGCGGCGCCAAGCAGGGCGTTGAAGCATTCGGCTGCAACCGGCTCCTTACCGGTCAGTCGGTAGACGAAAGACAACAGCAGCGGGTAGCCAGGCGGCCATTGAGCAAACGGACGACCGTCGAGCGTGTTGAACCCCTTACCGTCGGCGAGCATTGAGGCCACCGAGTGGTAGAAGAACATGTCGTTGAAGGCAAAACCATCGCGCTCAACGGTGATAATCAGTATCAATCGCAGCAGCAGCGCTATGCCTGTGATTGCAGCAACAAAGCGCGCGTCGGGGCGTGCGGCAAGCCGCTCGAGCCAACTCGACATCCGGCGGCCGCCGGCTACTTCGGTGCGTGTTCCCACAACTCAAGGAGGTTAGTCGCTGGTCCCGCCATCAGCGGCATATGAATGCGCTGCAATCCCCCACTGCGTCGGGGATCCTGCCTTGCCCGCGGCGCTAGGATCGAGCGATCACTCAAGCTAGCCAACAATCAGATGCCGCCGCGCCCGACTGGGGATTCGATCAAGCCTGGGCTGCGGTCGCCGAAGTTCAGGGCTGGATGACGGAGGGCCAGGGCGAAATGCTGTGGCGGTGTGCCTCTGCGGTTCCGGCAGGTGGACGGATAGTTGAGATCGGTAGTTACCATGGTCGCTCGGCCGTAATCCTTGCCCGAGCAGCCGATTCAACGGTTGAAATCAATGCGATTGATCCACATGCTGGCAATGACCGTGGGCCACTTCAGATCGTTGGTTCTAGCGATGAGGGCGAGTCCGACCACCAGATATTTCATGCAAGCCTCGACTCTGCTGGGGTTGCCGATCGGGTTAGACATGTGCGGCTGCCATCGCAGTCGGCGCATCAATCTGTAGATGGCTCAATCGACCTTCTCTATGTTGATGGCGCGCATGGTTATGGCCCAGCGATGGCTGATATTCGTGATTGGGGGCATCGCGTTACACCGACTGGGACGATGTTGATCCACGACTCTTTCTCTGCAATTGGGGTAACGCTTGCGCAGCTGCGGCTGCTATTTCTTTCGCGCGAATGGCGTTATGTCGGCCGCTCACGGTCAATGGCTGAGTATCAGCGAGCCTCGCTTACCTCTGCACAACAGGCTGAGAATCTGCTGGCTCAGACGCGCGAACTTGGCTGGTTTGCAGTCAATGTAGCCCGCAAGGTGCTGCTCGTAGCAGGCCTGAGGTCGGTCGCAAAGCTGCTTGATGGCGGCCGAGGCGAGTGGCCCTACTAGCATTTCCGATGGGCAGTTTCTTGCGGATTGCAAATGTGACGTCGTGTCCGACCTGCATAAGTAGTACGTTGTCCACCTATGGGAGAACCTGAAAATCCTCTGACCGTTCCTGATGCATTGCCCGAGGGATTCTCCTCGACCGATAAAGTTCCTGATAAGGAAGCTGAGGGAGTAGATTTGCCGATCAAGCCGGATGCAAACATAGAACAGTCGGCTAATGAGTTTGAGGCGGTTGAAAGCACTGAGGTGGCGTCCGTCCCCTCAATTCCTTTCGGCGCGATCTTCCGCTCGGTAGTCGCCGTGCTTGTTGTTGTGATGCTGTTTGTGATCGCTGGAAACGTCAAGCTCGAAGCATGTGTTGCCAAGGCTCAGGCGACATACGGGCCGG
>JAPLCG010000089.1 GCA_026392385.1 Solirubrobacterales bacterium | reverse complement strand
TACTCGTACTCCGAGGGCCAATGCGTCGCAACCTTCGAGAAGGGATCCAGATCTACGCGATTTCGCTGGCCAGCTGGTTCGTGCCTGACACACTCTTTTCGCTGGCCTCAGGCTTCTGGCAGAACGCGCTACTCAACCTAGGATTCGCGGTCCTTTTCGCGATCCCACTGGTGATGCTCTGGCGTCAGTCAAGTAGCGCTGAATAGCAAGCCGGCCTCACCTTTGTCTGCACGAGTAACAACCCCGTAGCAAACACCCCGAATCGCCCGTCAAAGCGGACGTTCGAACCAGCCGCGCCCATCTTCCCTTCCTCAGATCTTGGTCACTCTTTGCCGGCACTTTCCCGTCCGGATGAAATAGTTCCGAGGATGAGAGGTTTCATTGCGATAGTCCCCCTAAGGATGAAGCACTTGGGTTGGGGTCACGCCATAGGAGCGGTCGCTCTGGCCCTAGTCTTCGGATCCGCCACGATGATCACAAGCAGTCCCGCGCAGGCAGCTACCGTCTGGCTCTGCAAGCCGGGTCTCAAGTCGAACCCATGCGCGGTGTCGATGGGTAGCACAGCGCTCTACGCGGACCGCACCGCAAGAACGGATATCCCGACCTCGCCAAAGTCCCCGCGTGTCGATTGCTTCTACGTCTACCCAACTGTGAGCAACCAAAAAACTGGAAACGCGAACCTGAACATCGATCCGGAGGAGATCGCCGTTGCCCAAGACCAAGCGTCGCGCTTTCAGGCAAAGTGCAATATCTACGCCCCGATCTACAGGCAATTAACCAAGTCAAGTTCACTTCTTGGGGCCGGCACACCCACTACTCCTGCCGACCGTGAACTGCCTTACACCGATGTCAAGGCGGCTTGGAAGGAATACCTCTCTAAGTACAACAAAGGCCGGGGCGTGGTTCTCATCGGGCACAGCCAAGGAACAGTGAACCTGACTCGCTTGGTGAAAGAGGAGATCGACCCTAGTTCGACCGTTCGGCGCAAGCTCGTCTCAGCGATGCTGATCGGCGGAGGTGTTCTCGTGCCTACTGGCAAGGATGTGGGTGGCAGCTTCAAGAACATCCCGGCCTGCAGGGCGGCCACTCAGACGCACTGCGTGATCGCCTACAACAGCTACCTCACCACGCCGCCTCAAAATGGTCAGTTTGGGATCACTCTCAAGTCTGGGATGCGAATCCTGTGCGTCAATCCCAACTCGCTCTCTGCCGGTGCCACTGGACCCGCCCTTCCTTACCTTCCAACTTCTAGGCTTTCGCCGGTCCTGCCCGCAGCGGGGTTCGCCGCTCCAAGCACTCAATGGGTAAGCCTGCCGGGCATGTACTCGACCCGGTGCAAGTCGAATGCGACCCACACGTGGCTTCAGGTCAGCGATATCGGTCCGGCTGGCGACCCGCGTCCACACCTAACTCAGACTCTTGGCCCGGCTTGGGGAATGCACATGACCGACATCAGCCTCAACCTCGGCTCACTGGTCTCGCTGGCAGGCAAGCAGTCTGCAGCATGGAAGCCGTGAGCTACGCGTAGCAAGCCGGAATCAAGTATCTGCGTTTCTGTAGCAAACCAGTAACAAACACCCCGAACCGCCCTCCAACACGGCACTTCGAACCAGCCGCGCCCATCTTCAGGCCGCCTAGAGGCCCAGGTGAAGCCGCAAAGCTTCGTCCAACGACGTGAGCAGAGCGGTCGGAACGATCCCAACGGCGGGGCCGACCCGTTCAACCGAAATCGAGCGAACCTGCTCGGCGAGCAGTGATCCACCCCTAGCGCAGCTGCAGGGGCGCGCGATCAGCGATGCGAGAGATCGGAAGAG
>JAPLCG010000151.1:6222-10827 GCA_026392385.1 Solirubrobacterales bacterium | reverse complement strand
GCCGCTTATATACGCAAGGCGCTTGAGGCTGTAAGGGCCCGCGGCGGTGGCGCAGTTGAGGTCCGGGCCGAACCCGAGCAGGCGAGCGATCGCCGTGTTCAGGAGCACTTCAAAGGTACGGCGTGGGTGCGCTGCGACTCTTGGTACCGCGACAAGGCCGGCAGAGTCGTTGCCAACTGGCCTGGCTACATGCGCGACTACCAGCAACAGACTGCGATTTTCGAACCAACTGAATACAGCTTTATTGAGCCACGAACTACAAGCCCAAGATAATTGGGAGTAGGCCGCGTTGCTATCAACGAACTGGGAAACTCTCGCTGATGAAACCGAGCCAACTCAATCGGCCAGCCTGGTCGGAGCTGTTCTACGACCTTGCCCTGATTGGAGCATTCCTCAGCTTTGGGGTTGACTTCGGCAAGTCGCCCGGCTGGGAGTCCGCGCTGGTTCTGGGCCTAAAGCTTATTCTTATCTTTTGGACTTGGCAGCAGACCGCGCTGTTTGTAAACCGGTTCGGCGACCCATTTGACCGAGCATTGAGGGGTGGGATTCCGGTCGCGCTGCTGCGGATGACCTTCCTGCTCCAACTCGTCGCGATCATCGCCCTGTCGCTCGTCGAAGGTGACCAGCTGGTGATTGACCAGATCAACAATGAACTCGGTTTGGTAGCTGCGGTCATCGTCTTAACAGTTGCCGCCACCTACGAAATCGGAGGGCGCTGGCGGCCTGAACTGAAGGCGCTTGCCAACGGAAGGCGCAATGTCTGCATACCCGCCGCATTGCTGTTCCTCGCCTCGACTCCGCTGCCGTCGCCGTGGGGTCAGACAGTCTGGGTCCTAGCGATCTTCGTCGCGATGGTGATGTCCGTCGGACCTGATCTTGACGGAACACTCGCCCGATTCCCAATAAACCGTGAGCATTTCTCAGAGCGACTCGGCCTGTTTGTATTGATTCTGATCGGCGATGTCTTCGTAAAGACCGTCGTGACCGTCCACGAGGACAGCGTCGACGACCCAAACCTCCTCCAACTGGGCTTCGTCGCAGTGATCGCATGGATGATCTGGGCTACATACGAGCGCGAAGTCTTTGCTTTTGAGATGCCGGACCGTTCACGACCACTGCTGATCTGGATGATTGCCCATTACCTGTTTGCGCCGATGATGCTGATCAGCGGAATTGGGCTTGTTTGGTATGTGGCGCCAGACTTCCAGAAGACTTATGGCGACTGGATAGCGATGGTGGCAATCGGCGGCGTTGGATTGGCGATCGCCTCGATTGGACTGATGCGAGCAGTCGGAGGTGGCGCTAACGCCAGCGGGGCCGTCGTGCGTCTCGTAGCAACATCGGCCGGGGCAATCGTGATTGGCCTACTTGCCTGGCTTGCAACGCCAAGCCACTGGCGGGTCGGTATCGGAACACTGGCAATCTTCCTACTGGCCGTCAACGCTACTCAGGAGTTCCACCGAAAGCGCACGACAGCGAGTGACTCCAGCTAGCTTCTCAAGCCGCTTGCAATACGCCATGTTGGGCCCGAGTTATCCGGGCCCAACATTCAGCGATTAGTGGAGACGGCGGGAGTCGAACCCGCGTCCGCAGCCGCGCAAAGAGTGATGTCTACGAGTGTGTCCGGCGCTCTGATCTCGACCCTGGCTCGCCGTGCCGGCGGGGTTGCCTGAGTCCAGTCTTCCTATTGATGTCCCCGGTTTGGCAAAGACTCTCCTTGCCGGGTGATCCCGCGGTTGATCCCGGCGATCCCCGCTGCGGGCATCGGGGGCCGAGACCTCACTCACCTAGTGTTTGCTAGGCAGCGAGGGCGTACTCGTGTGAGTCCGCACTTATTGGTTTTTGCTGGCGGTTTAACGAGGCCTGCCAGCACCTCGACTCGCAACCACTCCCGCGAACCGACCGCGTCGAAGCCTGTCGTCCCCGGGTGTTTAGTTGTAGTGCGAGTGTAGCCGCCTGAGCGCTAATCACAAAGTCGCGGTCAGCAAGTTCCCTCCTAGGCGGCGACAACCTCAGTCTCAAGAGCGACCGGATTGCGGATGCACCAGGCGCCAGGGCAGCCATCGTCAGATCGCTGCTTCAACTCCGCGAGCTGATCGGCTGTAGCTTCAGAGTCAACCTCGAGCGACCAGTTGATTTGCTCTACGGGCGGCCTGTCACTAACCCCAAGTGCGCGACTCATGTCGACGCTTGCCTCGACGCGAGCCCGCAAGGAGCGGATCTCCACGCCATGAAGCGCCGCTTCCTGAGCGAAGGTCATCGCGTAGCAGGCGATACCGCCCCAGAAGCAGTAGGCGAGTGGATTTGGCGCCGAGCCGGTCCCGCCCATCGCCGGCGGAAAATCAGCCTCAAAAGTGACGGTCTTGCCGCTTGGCAGGGGAATCTCAGTCCGGAACTGCGGTGAGCCTTCGGCCGTCTGCCACTCACCGCCGAGCTTGACCTGTTGAACAACGGCCGTCGGATCATTTGTAGCCAGCTCAGCGGTTGCCTTCAGCGCCTCAACATTCAGATTGTGCATTTCTATTCTCCTTCTCAGATGGCATCAGAGCCATCAGGATCGTGTGGATTGATTAATGGCCAAATCGAATATCGGGAAGCAACCGAGGTGGCGTTTAAGGCGAAGATCCCGCCCGACTACCGAGCACCTGCAGAAGGACTAGCCGCTCCCAGTCAGCGTAGCTCACCATCCATCCACATAACGGCTCACGGGCCGAACCGGGCACCTATCATTGACCTTGTGCGCGCCCGGAAAATTCGACTCCTGCCAGCGGTTACAACCACCATCGTTGCCTGCAGCCTGGCCCTCCCAGCCAGCTCATTTGCCTCCTCCTCGCGGGTGCTGCTCGTCGGCGATTCGATCACTGAGAGCCTGCCGCTACGTACAGTGACTTGGCAGACATTGGCGAGCCAGGTCGGCGCAAAACTGCACTCAAGGGGATTCCGAGTAGGCACTGCGCGTGGCTGGATACCGATTCACAGCAGTTGGGACTCGCCGATCAACGGCGTCAGCAGGCAGCCAGCCAACCCATGGCAGCTATCCGGCCCTTGGTTAGAGCTCGGATTCCAACACCTCGGATTCCCCGCCTATGGCCCAGAGGGACTGAGCGCGACCGGCAGCCCAGGCGCCACCGCGCAGATCGCGACGCGGACCTCTCACAGCACGATCCTTTACACGGCAATCAAGGACGGTGGACGGCTTTCGATTACAACCCCACGCGAGCGACGCAGCTTCTCCACCTCGGCCAGCGTTCCGACCGGCCGTGAGATTGCGATCAACGGCAGCCCGATCTCCATTTCGATTAGTGGCGGCCCGGTAAGGATCAGCGGCCTGATTGAAGCTGATCCGCAATCGATGACGCTGGCGCAGAGCGCTCGCTCTGGGGCGATGGCAATTGACAGCTACAAGCCAGCCCAGCAGCAGGCACGGAGGCAGCTGAAGGCGTCGCTAACAGTGATTATGTTCGGCACCAACGAGGAGAACCGTGAGCTGGTTGGCTCGCGTTACGCGCGCAGCGCCTTTGACATTGGCATCTACCAGCAGGCGAAGCTGAGTCGCCCCGGCCGCTGCGTTGTCGTCCCACACGCACCAAACATCCACAGCTGGAGCCAGCAGGCTGCGTTCAGAGCAGTTGCCCGCCGGGCAGCCGCACGTGTCAACTGCCTGTATCGGCCTTGGCTCGCATCAGTCTGGAATGGGTCAACCAGCCGAACCAAAGGCCTTACCTACGATGGAATCCACCCGACGCCGAAAGGCTACGGAGTCCTCAGCTCCGCACTTGCACGTGGGCTAGCCACAGTACTGCCGCGCAACTAACCCGCCGCCAGCTAACTAGCGCCGCCTGCGTACCTCGCGGTCCATCTCGCGCTTCATCTCGCGCTCCTTAATGTCGTGGCGTTTGTCGTGAGCCTGCTTACCTCGCGCTAGCGAGATTTCAACCTTCGCGTAAGCGCCTGAGAAGTAGACCTTTGTCGGGACAAGCGTTAGCCCCTTCTCACCAATCTGACCGATCAGCCTCTCAATTTCGCGTCGGTGCATCAGCAGCTTGCGGACCCGTTCAGGTTGATGGTTCTGCATCGCAGCCGGGGTGTAAGGCGGAATGTGCATCCCATGCAGCCAGACCTGACCATCCTCGATAATTGCGTATGCCTCGTTAATCGAGGCGCTGCCCTCGCGCAGCGACTTGACCTCGCTGCCCTGCAACTGAATCCCACACTCGAACTTTTCAAGCATTTCGTACTTGTGATGGGCACGGCGATTGGTTGAGACAACTCCCCCGTAACTGCGCTCCTTGGCTTTCTTCTTCTTAGCCACAGTCTCTCCCCGATGCCAAACCTAGCTGTCGCGACTGACCGGATAGAGATCGCAGCGGCCACGGGGTGCATCGACACGGCCAACCTTGACCTCAACCTGATCGCCGAGCCTTACATTCTGCGACCCGCGGTCATCGGAGAGCATTGTTCGCTCCGGGTTGATGTTCCACCAACCGCCTGGCAGCCTGCGGACCGGCATCATGCCCTCAAAAGCGCCACCGAAGTCAACGAACAACCCGGCTTCAATAAGGCCGACAACCTCACCATCAAAGTTGCCATCGTGAGTGCCACTTT
>JAPLCG010000151.1:0-6204 GCA_026392385.1 Solirubrobacterales bacterium | reverse complement strand
GCAGGAAGCGATGTCATCGGCATCGCGCTCAATTCCCATTGCCTCACGTTCGCGAGCGCTTGTCGCGATCGCTAACTCCTCCATACCCCCAGCCGATGGCGGCTTCTCGCCAAGGCCAAGCGAAGCGAGAATCGCCCGGTGGCAGATCACATCTGGATAGCGGCGGATTGGCGAGGTGAAGTGGCAGTAGTGCTCAAGTCCGAGCCCGCTATGGCCAAGTGGCTCGGCGTCGTAGCGAGCCTGCTTGAGGGCCCGCAGCACCAACGAAGTAATCCCGAGCCGACCACGCTGCTCGGCACGCGTCCAGTGATCAACCAAGACTGAAGCCTTGGCAACGATCTCAACGGCCTGCGAGGGACTCATTAACTTTGGCGCGGGCGGCGTTGGTATCTCGAGTGTTGCCAGTTGATCAAGCAACATCTCTGCAGCCTCTGCGTCGGGGCGCTCGTGCACACGATGTAGCGCCGGCGCACCACGCTCAACAAGCGTCTGGGCGACAACAGAGTTAGCAGAGACCATCAGCATCTCAATCAGGCGATGGCTCTCGGTCTGCTCAACCGTCTCCCATCCGTTGACATTGCCATCAGCATCAAAGGTGAACTCCTTTTCAGGCCTGTCAATCGTGATCGCATGGCCGCGCGCACGCTTCTCAGCCAGCAGAAGCGAGACCTTGCGCGCAGCATCAAATGGCTTCGCCCATGGCTCGCGCGCAACGACCTCGCCACGCAGAATCCTGTCCGCTTCGTCGTAGTCAAGTCGCTCGTCAGAGCGAATGATTGTCCTGCTGACAGAGCTCTCAACAACATCCGCGCCGTCAAACAGCATTTCGATCGTCACCGCCAAACGATCTTCGCCAGGCATCAGCGAGCAGGCGCCGCTACTCAGGACATGTGGCAGCATCGGCTCAACTAGCCCCGGTGCGTAGACACTTGTCGCCCGCGAACGCGCTTCGAGATCGAGGCTGCTGCCAACCGGCATGAATGCCGTTACATCGGCGATGTGAACCCAGACCCGGATCCGCCCATCCGGCTGATGCTCGGCGCTGATCGCATCGTCAAAGTCCTTCGCGCTAACGGGATCAATCGTGAAGGTTGCGAGATCCCGAAGATCAACACGCCCCTCACGTGATGCACGCGTTGCAGCTCCAGCCGCCTCACGTTCAACCGCCTCCGGGAAGGATCGACTCAGACCACGATCAAGCATCAGTGCCTCAATGACCGACTGGGCGTTTGTTGCCGACCCGATTACTCGCTCAACCTGCTGACGCCCGGTTCGCTGTTCGCCTGCCAGCAATACGATGTCACCCTCACGAGCGCCCTTCTGCTTGCGACTAGTGGCATCGATCGGCCTCGCCTGACCGCGCTCAAAAAGAGGCGTAACGCTGTCAAGCCGACCGCTTCTAGTAACGATGCCAATTCGGCTTACTGGCCGTTCGATTGAGACCTTGCCAGATGGTCGCGAAGCAGGGCCGCCAACCCTGGAGGCAGTTGGTGCCTTTGGCTTCTGTGGGCCTTTGCGGTGCTGCTTGCGCGAAGCCGAAGTCTGGTTCTTGCCGCCCTGCTTGGCAGCCCCCTTCTTCGAAGATCCGAGCTTCTTCTTTGATCCGGACCTCTTCTTGCCACGGCCCGAGCCCGACTTTGGGCTCCGTCCGCCCGACCCGCGATTGCCGCTCACTTGACGCGCGCCGCAGCTGCCGCGACTGCGGCCTTCAGGGCGGCGTTTTCGCCGGCACTGGTTGGAACTTTGATGTTTGGAGTGATCCCAGCTCCCGTGTTGACTCCGCCCCCACCGAGGTTACGGCCGGTCGGCGTGAAGAACTCTCCAACCGTGATGTCAAGCGCGCCGCCATTGTTGAGTTCAGTCACCTCTTGAAAGACGCCCTTGCCGAAGGTTCGCGAACCAACAGCGATGCCACGGTGTCGGTCGACGATTGCTCCGGCAACGATCTCCGATGCGCTGGCGCTGCCACGGTCAACGAGCACGACGACTGGAATGTTCGATGGGATAGCGCGGCCATTTGCCTTGTAGACCTGCGGCGCACGGTTCCGCCCTCTTGTGCTGACGATCGTGCCGTTCGCAATGAACACGCTTGAGACGGACACCGCCTCGTTAAGCAGTCCGCCACCATTTCCGCGTAGGTCAAGGATGATCGCTTGCGCGCCCTTCTTGCGAACCGATGCGACCTCTGCCGCGACCTGTGCTCCAGCGCCCTCAACGAACCCGGCTAGGTAGACGATTCCAATCTTCCTGCCACCGGGACCGGTAACCACCTCTGAGGCTGCCGCCGACGAGACGATCGCTGCCCGCATTACCTCCAGCTTCCTCAAGCTGCCGTCCTTTGCGCGAACCGTGATCTCAACAGGTGTTCCAATCTTTCCCTTAATCAGCGCGGTTGAGTTTTCAACGCGACTCCCCTTGAGGCTCTTCCCATTGACAGCCACAATCGTTTCGCCGACCTTGAGGCCAGCCTTCTGAGCCGGAGTTCCTTCAATTACCCGATCGATCTTCAGACCATCGCGGCTGAACTCGACATTCAGACCGATGCCTGAAAAGTGAGGGTTCTGTCCAGCCTGAAAGGCCTTGTACTCAGCAGGGTCGAAGTAATTTGAGAAACGATCGTGGAGATGGCTGACAACGCCGCTGATTCCCGCATTTTGGATCTCAGCACTGCTGACCGGCCGGTAGTAGTCGCGTTTGACAAGACCGACCGCCTGGTTCCAGGTTGAGCTTGTCCCGTGATCAGTCAGCCCGCGCAACGGCGCCGGTAGTAATCCAGGGTCGGACCCCAGCCGGATTCCGGCAATCAGCACAAGTGCGATTACGACCGAGGCCGCGATGATTTTGAGAAGCAGGGAACGCATTCCCGCTCAGGCTAGCGGCGCGGAGCCGCCCTCAGACCCGCAGGTGGCGGCGAAGCGACACAACCGAGCCGAGCGAAGACACTGCCGCGCCGGCCGAAAGCAGGATCAAGACCAGCAGTGGGAAGCCGAGTGTCTGCGGTGCGGCGATCAAGGCGAAGTCGCTCGCAAGTGGATCAAGCAGGAATACCTTTGCAAATCCAAGGATCGCAATTGCGCCGATTGAACCAACGGTTCCGACGATCAGGCCCTCAAAGACGAATGGCCAGCGGATGAACCTGTCGGTTGCGCCGACGAGCTTCATTACCTCTACCTCGCGGCGTCGGGAGTAGAGCGAAAGTCGGATCGTGTTCGCAACAAGCAGAACTGACGCAGCGATCAGGAGCGCTGCGAGAACACCAACAGTCAGTTTTACGAAGCGGGTTGCCTGCAGAATCTTGCCGGTGTCATCACGACGATCCCTGACCGTGTCAATCATTGCGTCCTGCTTAGAGAGCGCGGCAAGATTCGCCTTCAGCTGCGCAACATCATCGGGGTTTGATGGCGTAACTCTGAATGTGTCCGGCAGTGGGTTGCTGCCCAGCAGCGCGTAAGCCTGCGGATCGCGCTTGCTTTCGCGAGCGAATGCCTTCTCCTTACTAACAAACTCAACCTTGCTGATCCCGCCAACCTTGTCGATCTCAGCCCGTGCCTTAGTCACATCCCCTGACTTGGCTCCGGCCTTCAGATAAACATCAACGAGCACCCGCCCACGAACCGAGTTTGCCGCTCCATTTGCAGCCTGGACAATCGGAATGAACACACCGAGTACGAGCATCGTCACCA
This sequence comes from Solirubrobacterales bacterium, assembly GCA_026392385.1. Taxonomy (GTDB): domain Bacteria; phylum Actinomycetota; class Thermoleophilia; order Solirubrobacterales; family Solirubrobacteraceae; genus WLNJ01. The sequence goes on along the minus strand of JAPLCG010000151.1, from coordinate 2,521 downwards.
GAACGGCAACCATCGCCGCAAACGATGGCATCGCGTTACGGCGCAGTGTTCGCAGCGCCTCCTGGAGGAAGAATGTCATCGACTCCATCGCTTAGATCTCCGGTCGATCCGAGATTTCGCCGCGCATCCGCGCAGCGAATTCACGCGTGTTCTCATCGCGCACGTAGAGGCCGGTTGCCTCATCACGGATGATCAGCCCCTCCTCGAGTTCAATTACTCGGCGACGCATTCGATCGACCATCGCATGGTCGTGGGTGGCAACAAGAACGGTTGAACCGGTGCGATTAATCCTGTAGAGCAGCTGCATAATCCCGATGCTTGTCTCCGGATCGAGGTTTCCGGTTGGCTCATCAGCGAGCAGTAGCGGCGGATGATTTACAAAGGCGCGGGCAATTGAGACTCGCTGCTGTTCACCGCCCGAGAGCTGATCAGGGTATGAGTGAAGCTTGGTTGCGAGCCCCGTAAGGCGAAGGATGTCGGGCACACGGCGACGGATTTCCTTGCGTGAATGCCCTGTTACAAGCAGCGCATAGGCAACATTGTCGTAGACCGTGCGGTTTGGCAGCAGCTTGAAGTCTTGGAATACGACGCCAATGTTGCGGCGGTAGAACGGAACCTTCGCGCGATCAATCGCTCCAAGGTCACGACCTGCGACGCGCACGGTACCGCTGGTTGCATCGAACTCCTTCGTGAGCAGTCGCATGACCGAGCTCTTGCCTGATCCGGTCTGACCAACAAGGAACACGAACTCCCCGCGCTCCACCGCAAAGGTCGCTCCATCAAGGCCAACGGTTCCGCCCGGGTAGGCAAGGTGCACTCCGCGAAACTCAACTACCGGCGCATTGGCAGGCGGACGCGGAGCTTCAGGGGCAGACTTGGCAGCCTCCTGATGGTCTGCTCGACGCTTGGCGTCACGCAGTGAGCGCTTCGAGATCTTTGATTCCATCGTCTAGCCAAGTTAGTCGCGCAATTGGGCTTCTCCTCCCGATGCACACAGATTTGCAAGCGAAATGCACCGATTACTGCGATCAGCGAGGGTTCGAGTGACCGATCGCACTAGGATCAACAGCGATGACCTCCGCATCCGTCACAACTGCCGCGAATGGAATGCCAATCCACCGCATCGCGCTGCCCGGCACCCGTGCCCTGACTGTTCTCGCCGCGTTTGATGCCGGTGCGCGCACCGAGCGCCCCGAAGAGAACGGCATGGCCCACTTCCTCGAACATCTGGTCTTCAAAGGTGGCGAGAGCTACCCGACCTATGTCGAGGTCAATGAGACCGCCGACCGGATTGGTGGCGTACTCAACGCCTACACATCGCATGACCTTGTCGCTTTCCACATAACGGCTCGTGCCGAGCGCGCGCCTGAAGCACTTGATCTGCTGACCGACTTTGTCGGGCGACCGCGGATCGATGCCGAAGAGCTTGACCGTGAACGAGGCGTGGTGATCCAGGAGATCAACCGCTACGACGATCAACCCTCAAGCGTTGCCGAACACCTGATTGACCGTGCGGCGTTCGGAGACCACCCACTTGGCCGCTCCGTACTTGGCCCCGAGCAACACCTGCGCGAAACCTTCACCCGAGAGGGAATCGTCGCCTTCCGGGAAAGGCAGTGGTCAGGCCGTACTGGCGGAATCTTCCTCGTTGGCAACATTGATCACCTTCCCGAGGAGTCCGAGTTGGAAGCGCTGGTTGGGCGCTTCCCAGACATTGCCGTCGCCGAACCGGCTGAGCCGGCACCAGCACTCCAAGCGGAGACGCTCGTCGAGCGCCGCGACAGCAACCAGTCACACCTCAGATTGATCTACCGCCCGAGCGTCGATGTAACTGATCCGCGGCAGCGTGCGGCGCTTTCGATCTACTCAACCCTGCTTGGTGGGTCGATGGGATCGCGTCTGTTCAGTGAGATTCGCGAAAAGCTTGGGCTTGCTTACTCAGTTTCAGCATTTGGCCACGCACATGCCGATGTGCCACTGCTGCAGCTATCGGCTGGCCTTGATTCGGAGAAGTGCGTTGAGGCATACGCGCGCATGCGCGAGATCGTCAGCGATCTGCGCGAGAACGGCCCAACCGAAGAGGAGGTTTCACGCGCCCGTTCCTACGCGGCTGGTGCCCGTGTTCTTGCCTTTGAGCGCTCTGGAACCGTCGCCTCCTACGCAGCCGGCCAAGCGATCGTGCGCCGCGAACCGGTTGACCCGGACTCGGCGATCACCGCACTTGACGATGTCAGCTTCGATGAGGTTGACGCAGTAGCGCGCGGCATCGGGACCGACGCCGCAGTCGCTTGCGTTGGCCCCCACGACGCCGAAGAGTTCGCCGTCGCCGGCTGAACCTGAGCAGCGCTCCACATCACTAGCAGGCATCCTTAGGCCGTATTCCCGAAAAGCCCTTCAGCGGCTCTCGTCGCGAATCGGCTTCTGATCAGCCGACTGAGACCATCCGCTCGATTGGTACTCGCGCCTGTTCAGCAATGAGGTCAGGGACCTTCACCTCAAAGCGATCTTCAAGTAACGCGTC
>JAPLCG010000147.1 GCA_026392385.1 Solirubrobacterales bacterium | reverse complement strand
TTCAACAGCGGAACATGCGTCCTGGCGCTCGAGCTTGTCGACGATCTGCGCGGCAGCTGAGAGCTTCTCGCCGTGTGATGCAGTGATCTGAGCGAACAGCTCTGGATCAACTTGCGGTGCGTCGACCGTCAGCTTTGGCTTTCCAACCTTCTCTGCGAGCTCGCGCTGAACAGCACAAAGCTTCTTGATCTCGCCATGGGCGATATCAAGTGCGTCGAGAATTTCAGCTTCACTGAGCTCATTAGCTCCAGCCTCAACCATCAGGATCGCCGTATCGGTACCAGCTACAACGAGGTCAAGGTCGCTCTCCTCGAGGATCTGTTGCTCGGTTGGGTTGATTACGAAGTTGCCGTCGATCTTTCCAATCCGAACTGATCCGACTGGCTGGGCCAGTGGAACCTCAGAGATCATCAGGGCTGCACTCGCGCCATTCATTGCGAGCACGTCGTATGGCTGCACCTGATCTACAGAAAGGGGCATTGCCACAAGCTGAGTCTCACGGAACCATCCCTTTGGGAAGAGTGGTCGGATTGGTCGGTCAATTAGGCGTGCAACCAGTGTTGCCTTCTCACCTGCGCGACCCTCACGCTTGAAGAACGATCCTGGGATCTTTCCGGCGGCGTACATCCGTTCCTCGACATCTACTGTCAGTGGAAGGAGGTCCACATCTCTCTCGTTGCCAGCGGTCGCGGTCGCGAGGACCATCGTGTCGCCTGCTCGTACTACTACAGCCCCTGAGGCCTGCTTGGCCATACGGCCAGTCTCAAATGAGAACTCCGTACCGGAGATCTCAACGGAGACGCTTGTAAGCGCGTCTGCCATATTCATCACTTATTCCTTTTCCCGCCCTTCGGTCGGCAGGATGCTTGCTTTTTTCTCTTTCCGAACTCCTAGAGGGTAGCGAGCTATGCATCATCGCGCCGTTTGGCGAGCCAACTCGGCAGCCTCCGCGGCAGTTGGGACCTCAGCGCTAAGGATTCCAGCGATTAGAAGCGTTGGCGTCGCAGCAACTCCGGCCCTGATGGCATCTCGAAATTGCTGGTCGATTCGAGCGTTTGTTTGATCCGATGTCCGGTCTCGCTCGAAGCGATCGAAGTCAAGCTTAAGCTCATGCGCACGGCTCCATAGATGAGGCGGATCAAGCTTGCCCTGCTCAGCAAACAGGCTGTCTGACATCTCCCAGAACTTGCCCTGGAGTGCGGCTGCCTCAGCTGCTGCCGCTGCACCCCAAGCCAGGCGATGCTTTGACGTAACTGGGAAGTGTCGAACGCCAAGGTTTACTCCTGCAGCTCTGAGCCGGCTATAAGCCAGTCCGCACTGAGGACACTCGTAATCTGCGTAGAGGATGATTGGTGGAGCTTCAGCAGGACCGCTAAGTCGGTCGGCGTCACCTGGCTCGGCCGCCTTCTTGCTACTAAGGCTCAGGCCCTCGACTCCACTGCGTCGAGTGCATCAAACAGTAGGTTCGCTCCGGGAAGTTCGCCCGGGGAATCGGCCTGATAGCTCCATGCAATAGTCCCGTCCGGAGCAATCGCGATCAGTGCGCGCTCAGGGAATCCACCCGCGTGAAGCACTCCAAATGCTTGGCAGACAGCGCCCTTTGGTTCAAAGTCTGAGAGCTGCGGGATTGAGACGCCAAGCTTCTCTATGAAGGCTGTCTGTGAGTAACTGCTGTCGCAGGACACACCGAAGATCTCAGCGCCTCGTGCGCGGAGGTCGGGGAGAATCTCCTCATAGATGTTGAGCTGGTCGCTGCAGACTGGGCTGAAAGCGAATGGGTAGAAGACGAGTAGAACGGTCCGACCGCTCAGGTCTTCATTGGTGAGGCGCTCCCCATCTGCCCGCTGGAGCGAAAACTCTGGAGCCGCAGTGCCAGCTCCGAGAACGGTCATCGGCGCAGGCCGAGCTCCTTGACGAGCCCGCGGTAACCCTCAAGATCCTTACGCTTAAGGTAATCAAGGAACCTGCGGCGCCGTCCAACCATCATCAAGAGCCCACGGCGCGAATGGTGGTCCTTCTTATGCGTCCGCAGGTGTTCGGTCAGATGGTTGATCCGCTCAGTGAGCATTGCAACCTGAACCTTGGTCGAACCAACGTCCTCTGGGCCACTACCAAACTTGGTGGCGAGTTCCTTCTTGCGTTCACTTGTCAGCAGCACGGCGCGTAACGGTAGCAGGGCTGGGGATCCGACGCCGAAATGGTCACTCTGCCTGCGCTTTGCAGACTGCGGCAGCATCCGCCGAATCCTGATCCATCTGAGCAATAAGCTCCTCGCCTGACTCAAACTTGAGCTCCGGACGGAGTCGTTTCAGCATCTCGACGTGCAACTCCTGACCGTAGAGATCACCTTTGAAATCGAGCAAATGGACTTCAAGTAGCCGGCTCCCCCCAGTTTCGAATGTTGGCCTAGTCCCAAGGCTTGCTACGGCTGGTAGTTGATTAGCCATACATGCGTAGATCCCATCTGCCGGAGCAATCAACGCGGGGTTAAGTTCAACGTTTGCGGTTGGATACCCAAGCTCGCGACCTCGTTTGGCGCCCTCAACAACATTGCCAACCATTTCGAAGTTGTGGCCGAGAAGTCGCTTTGACGTTTCGAGGTCGCCGTCGCGGATTAGATCGCGTATGCGGCTCGATGAAACCGGACCATCGGCAGTTGCAACTAAGTCAACGACGCGAGTATCAAAACGACTATCGGCACGGAGAGTGTCGGGATCGCCGGCCGCTCGATTTCCGAAACGGAAGTTTGCTCCAACGCTTACCTTGAGAGCTCGGACCTGTTCAACAAGGACTCTGTCCACAAATTGTTCAGCTGTCATCTGGCTGAACTCCTGATCAAAGGTGACAATGATCATCTCCTCGACGCCAAGCTCTTCGACAAGTTTGGCCTTCTGTTCAAGCGTTGTGAGAAGCGCTGGCGCACCCTGTGAACCGATAACTGC
>JAPLCG010000187.1 GCA_026392385.1 Solirubrobacterales bacterium | reverse complement strand
CGCATCGTGGTGTGGATGCGGCGCCTCAATCGAACTGGTCACCGGCGGAGCCTAGCGCCGCGACTGACAGCCGCTAGGCAAAGATCTAAGCTCCTTCCAATGGCAAACCGCGTGAGGGTCTCAGTTGGCAGCGAGCAGAGCGAGCTCAATCTCGTTTACTCACTCGCGAGCAGTTTCAGCAAGGCGCGGGGTCTGAGTGACAAGGTGGAATCACAGCTACTTGATCTGATCGGTCAACTTGGCGGATGGATTATTGATCGCGCATACCGTGATGACCCAACCGGCGAACTTGCCTTCCAGCTCGAGCTTGCCGAAGGAGAGGTGCGCGTCACGATTGAGGACTGGGGCGAGCCGGTCACATCATTTGGTGGCGGCGCAAGCCCCGTACCAGCCGAACTTGCTGATGCCGACGCTTCAACAACCGACCTGCGACTCGTAAACCTAGGCCGTGAAGGCAAGCGGTTGAGCTTCGCAATAACGGCACCCGAAGCGAGCAGCGAGGTGCTTGCCGGGTATGGCCATCTGATGCGTTCGGCAGACCCGACGGAAGCATCCAGCGAAGACCTTGAGATTCGCGATTCGACAGCAGAGGACGCGGAGGCGATTAGCAGGCTGCTGTTCACCAACTACGGCCTTGGCTACGGCCACCCAGAGTTCTACCGGCCACTGTGGCTAATTGAACAGTTAAACAGTGGACATGTCGCGTCAACCGTTGCGGTCGTATCCGGTGAGGTGATCGGCCATCACGCGCTGCTACTTGCCGAGGGTGAAGGATCAGCCGAAACGGGGATTGCCGTCGTCCACCCCGCTTACCGAGGGCTAGGTGCCTTTGGCAAGCTGTTCGACCACACGCTTCAGCGGGCGAAGGGACTTGGCCTTGATGCTGTATTCGGCCGAGCTGTAACCAGCCACCCATACAGCCAGCGAGCCGAACTATCCCACGGCTATCTGCCATCAGCACTGATGTTGGGAATTGTGCCGGTGCAAGGCCGCGATGACATGACTGCGCGAGGAGCGACGCTAGTTTCCTTCCTGCCGATCAAGCTGTCAAAGCGCGAGGTAAACCTGCCGGCGAGGTACGCGGAAGCGCTCAAGACCATCTACTCGCAACTAGGCCTCGAAGCCGTTGAAGCTGGTTCGCCTGCGGCGAGTACTGGGGCTGACCTGCCTGCGGTCACAAGCGTTGCCGACGACGAGCGAAGCTGCTCAACGATCACCGTTCACCGCTTCAGCGACGAGACGCGACCGGATCTGATCAAAGCGCTTCGCCACAGCGTTCACCGCCATGACGATGTCGCGATCTGCGACCTCGACCTTCACTCGCTCTCTGCAGCCGAACTTGACGGCGCTGTAGAGCTGCTGCGCGAGTACGACTTCTTCTTCTCCGGGCTAATGCCATTTGGGCCAGCGGGCCATGACCGCCTGCGGCTCCAGGCACTGCTGACTGACAATGTTGAGCTTGATCAAATCCTGCTCGACTCAGACGCAGGTGAACAGCTGAAGACTTGGGTCTTTGAGGACCACAAGTTTGATGACATGCGCAGTAGCTGAAGTTCGCACCGCCCGCCTCGGCAACAGCACTTACTAAACCTTGACCATCGCCCTGCGACCCTCAGTTCAAGAGTTATCTGAATGAGAGTGCGAATCGGGGCGAAAGGCAAGGATGCAATTACAGGGAAATGCTTTTTCAACGCGAGGCCGGAGGATTATCGGTTCACTGCTCGGACTTGCTGTAGCAGCGAGTCTTGCGATCTTCGTTTCGCCAGCCCAGGCGGCAGTTCAGTTTCCACTCAAGACGCAGGGCAGCAAGATTGTCGACGCTGCCGGCACGACCGTTGTTCTGCAAGGAGTCAACTGGTTCGGGTTTGAAACATCCAACCATGCTCCCCACGGGCTGTGGTCGCGTGACTACAAGGAGATGCTTGCCCAGATTCGTGCGCAGGGCTTCAACACAATCCGCCTGCCGTTCTCGCTGCAAGCAATGAACTCAACAACAACATCTGGAATCGACTACGGCAATGGTCGTAACGCCGCACTTGCCGGCAAGACCCCACAGCAGGTAATGGATCTGATCATCGACGAAGCCGCCCGTGATGGGCTGATGATCATCCTTGATAACCACTCAACCTCGGATGACAGCTTCATGCATCCGCTCTGGTACGGACTCGGCGGCTTTACTGAGGACAGTTGGATAGCGAGGTGGCAATCACTCGCAACCCGCTACAAGAACCGACCGAATGTGATCGGTGCTGACCTCAAGAATGAGCCGCATGGCGAAGCCACCTGGGGAACGGGCGCAGCCAACGACTGGCGCCGAGCAGCCGAACGCGCCGGCAATGCTGTTCTTG
>JAPLCG010000175.1 GCA_026392385.1 Solirubrobacterales bacterium | reverse complement strand
CTTGAGCTCGAGACAGCATCAGAGCTAGGCCTACTCGGCCTACTAGCTCTTGGAATGTTTATTTGCGGTTCGTTCGTTGCTGGTCGTCGATCCCTCAGACGAGACTCCGGCCTGGCGGCAGGCGCAGCCGCTGGAGGCCTCCTGATTCTTGCCCATACTTCCATCGACTGGGACTGGCAAATACCAGGTTTAATCCTTCCTGCACTGCTTCTAGTCGCTTTACTGCTCGCGTCCGCCGAACCACCACCACCCGACTCTCGGAGACTTCCAGCGAGGTTGCTTGTTTCCGCCGTTGCGGTCTTGGCGGGACTGTGGCTCTGGCATGACTGGAGAGCAGTCGTACTGCAAAAGGAAGCGTCTACGAAGATCGAAGCAGCGCGAATTCTTGGTTTCACGCCAGAGCGCTACGCGGCAATTGACAGCAGGCTTCGAGCGGCTGAATGGCTGAATCCCGATTCCGCACCAACGCGCACTCGGGCGCTCGCAATGATGCTCGACGGAAGACCGAATGAAGCGGTAACACTTCTCGAGCGTCTAATCGTTGACGACAATGCCGATTACTACGCTTACGCGCTGCTAGCAAACGCCTACTTCCAAGCAGGTAACCAGCAGGGTTTCCTCAATGCGGAACGGGCAATGCTTCTATTGCGCCCGCTCTCGCAACGACGGCCGATCGGCTAACGCCCGGCGCTAGTTCGGACCGCCGACGGCAGCTGAGACTCGGTCGGAGTTTGCTGAAGGCTTAATCACGTAAACGCGAGCGCAGCCGAACTCTCTCGTTTCAGCAATCAGCCCGGGCATCTCAGAGGCCAAGTCTTTCGGAGCCTCCGCTCTACCACCGCACTGTTGAAACACAAATCGCGCACCGCTCCGCTCTACAAAGGTTCGGCCAGCGGCCGGAGACATCTGACCAGCGAAGAATTCGCCGGTCAGCCTCGCTCGACTCTCCCAATCCGGAGTCCACGAAAATGGTCCGAGGTAAACTTCGCGACCGCTATACGGTGGCACAAGCAGGCCTCCATATGAGTCAGCTAGCACGCCACCTCGAGTGCGATCTTTAGCTAGGTAGCCGAGCGCGGCAGACTCACCATCGAAGATGTAATAGGGGTATGCGACGCGATGAATGCTCTCGCGGACGAGGTTAACCTTGTGGATAGTTCCTGGCAGCACTAGGACCGCAGTGACTGGCACGACCCACCACCATCTTGGCCTCGGTACCCATCCCTGACGGTGGGTCGTGAACGCTTGGACACTCAGGACAGCGAGAGGAAGCGTGAGTCCCTGAAGAGCGTGGTACGGAAAAGTTCCGAACGGTTGGAAGTAGACGATTACAACTGCCAGAGGCCAGAATCGAACGGCCAGCTGCTGCCAGTCTCCACTGCGGTCACGCCACGCGAGCAATGCCGGCAGCGCGAGCGGAGCCAGTGTCAACATCACCGCCCAAATCGGCCACGACCAAAGTGGCTGCGCTCCGGCCGCGTTCGCCTTTCCAGCCAAGCGCCAAGCACTGTCGGTCGTCGCAATTGTCGCGTAGTAAAACGCTGGTAGCGCAGTGGCCACAAATAGAAGAAGTAACCGGTAATCCAGCCTAACCTTGAACCGATAGGCCCTCCACAGCTAGACCAACCCAACAATCACCATCAACTCAGCCCCTTGCCACGGTTGGAGCCACATGATCCAAGCGCCGCCAAGGGAACAGGCAGCTAGCAGTCCCCAACCACCGCCGTTTCGCACACGCTCAAGACCGAGAAGAACAAGTGGCAAAGCGAAGACTGCACAGGCGGTCATCATGTAGCCGAACATTGTCTGTCCGGTCCACATCTCCCCTGAGATGAAGTCGAGCGTGTATTGGCGAGGCGCCCCTCCCCACCCGGTCAGCTTCCACAACCCGCTCCAAGGCATTACAGCGAACAGCGCTAAGAACATTCCAACACGCTGTGGCCAACCAGCCCTGAGCGTTCGCCTCGTATACAGCCAACAGCCGATAAACGTAATCAGCACTGCTGCTGGTTTCCATACAGTTAGAAATGAGGTCTGAAGCGAAAGACCTGTGAAGCGATGTACGAGCCCGGAGAGCAGAAAACCAGGGTGGAGAAATACTCGGCTATCAGGTTGAAAATCGAATCGATTTCCAATCAGCCAGTGATTGGACGCTTCTCTTATCCAAGTTAGGTACTGAAGTTGATCGGGTGGGAACAGTCCATCGGCACCGCTGAGGGTCCGACCTTTAAGGAGCAACGGACCGAGTACCGCCATCGAGAGAAGCGCGAGTCCTGTGAGACAGAGCCATCCGAACCAATCTGGCCATCGGCCATGCTCAACATCCGAGATGTCGCTACTACGATCGCTCATCAGACTATTAACCCGCCGCAATCTGACAACGCGGGAGCGTTGATCACTTACGCTTTGCCGCGTCCGTCGAATTGTCTGTAGCAAGCAACCGCGCAGCTGGTGGCCGGAGAAGCGACCAGTTGCGACGACGCTCGTCTCGACGGAACCTCCAAAGCACGCTAAGTGTCCGGAGTCCGTAGATGACACTCGTTCTAAAAGACACGCTTGATGCTTCGAGGAAGTAGCGAGTTGGGATCGCGATCTCGACGACGCGAGCATTGTGGGCAGTTAGCTGCGCAAAAATCTCTTGATCAAAGACGAAATCGTCGTCATTTCGGAGGAATGCCATCCTGTTGAGAAGCTCGACCGAGAAGGCTCGATAACCGGTGTGATACTCCGAATAGTCGCGACGGAAAGCGGTGTTTTCACACCAGGTAAGGAATTTGTTACCGATCCACTTCCAGCGTGGCATCCCACCTTGGATCGCTCTGTCGTCGAGCATTCGTGACCCGATTACACAGTCGGCGCGCCCCTCAGCGATAGGACGAATCATTTCGCCAATCAGGCCTGGGTCGTACTGATTGTCGGCGTGGACCATCACGACAACATCTGCACCATCAATAGCTGCCCTGACGTAACAAGTTTTCTGGTTGGCACCGTATCCACGGTTCTTCGGGTGACGCAGTACGTCAAAGCCGGCAGCAAGAGCCGCCTCTTCAGTGTTGTCGCTGCCAGCGTCATCAACCAGCAGCGCCCGATCGGCCTCTTCACGCGGCAGCTCTGAAGCTACGAGCCCGACAGTCTGCTCAGCGTTATAGGCCGGCAGCACAACGTGAACAGATTGCTTTCCACCACGGTCGGACATTATTGGCTGCGGAGCCCTAACTGACTCAGTCCGATGAGCATGGATTACTGCTTCATCACCGAGCGAAAGTGAAACCATTCGGCGACCAATTGGCGAATTCGCCAGCGGCCGCAAAATTGAGAACAGACCGCCTCGATCGGCGAGACCACTGATCCAATATGAGAGTGCGAAGCTTCGAATCAGATCGGTGTTCTAACTGCAGATGAGCCCGGTGCCAGAGAGAATCTCGTGCAGCGTTACCCGCGGCATCAGGAACGTGTGTGCTGGAACAAAACCCCACCAGCGCCCTCCTGCAAGTCGAGCGATTCTCGCAGATGGATCAGGAGTGACAATGCACAGTACTCCGCCTGGGGCGAGCAGATTCTTACAGTGATCGATTGCTGAAACAGGATCATCAAGATGCTCAATGACATCGGCAAGCACGACAACATCGAAGCCGTCAGCGTCGTTGAAGTCCTCTAATCCGACTTCACGAACGTCGAGGCCGAGGACGTCACGCGCATAGCCAGCATTTGCTGAACTCAGCTCGAGGCCAGTTGCCTGATAGCCACGCCTACGCGCTTCATCAAGCAACAAGCCATGACCGCAACCGACATCAAGAAGCCTGCCGGCGGGAACGTATTTTCCAATCAAATCGATAAGCCTCAGAGCAGTGAGCCTGCGTCCCTCCTCCTCAGCGAGGTAGGCCGTATCGGTCATATCCCGGTAGAGGCTGTGAAGTGAATCGCCTCCCGGAAGTGAAGGCTGAGCGATCGTTCCGCAGTCAGCGCAGCGGAAGAGATCTCCGTAGAGACCAGACTGATGTGCCGACGGAGCCATAGCTGCGGCATCAGCGCTGCTAATCGATCCCTTGTAGGCGAGTGTCTGTGGACCACCACAGATTCCACAGCCCTTGTTGATTGAGCTCTCCTCCATCAGATCGAAAGCGTAACCGCAACTGCACGAACGCGTCTCAGACGAACCCATTTTCGCAGCGACGCCTACCATCTGTTGCCATGGACAAAGCTCCTGTTGACATCTCAGTCGTGATCCCTGCGTACTGCGAGGAACAGGCGATAGTCGGCACGATTAACGCGATCCATCAGTACCTGATGCGCTCGGGGCGCAGCTTTGAGTTAATTCTTGTCGACAACGCATCGCCTGACCTAACAACGCAAAAGGCGGAATCTCTGGGATTGCCAGAGTTGCGTGTACTAGTTAACGACTCGAACCGCGGCAAGGGTTATTCGGTGAAGCGAGGGATGCTTGAGGCGCGTGGACGACTTCGACTCCACTGCGATGCGGACTGCTCGCCATCACTGGCAAGCCTTCGATCGATGGAGGATTTGATCGCCGAAGGAGCCGATGTTGTGGTCGGCTCTCGACTCGCAAGTGGAGCACAGATTGGTAAGCGCCAGCCTCTGCTTCGAAGGGTGATGGGATCGTCCTTTCAGAATCTCTGCCGACTTCTCCTCTCTGAACCCACGCGGGACCGGTTCTGCGGTTTCAAGCTCTGGACGGCTGAGGCGGCCGACGCAGTCTTTCCACGGCTCGTCCTCGAGGGATGGACATTTGACGCCGAGTCGCTTGCGCTCGCGAGACGTCTTCGCTTTCGAGTCGTTGAAAAGGGAATTGTTTGGGCTGACCGCGATGGCTCGCGACTCTCAATGTTGCGCGTCTTCGTGCCAGTCGTAATGGAGCTGATAGCGGCCCGAAGAAACGTGCGCTCAATCAGCGTCTAAGAAGGCCTCGATCGAATCTACCACCCAGTCCATCATCGGCTCAGTCATCGCTGGATGACAGCCAACCCATGCCGAACCGTCAGTAATCACGTCTGCTCCGTCAAGCGTTCCTGAGACTCGATGGTTGAGAGGTAGGTATGCGGGCTGCCTTGTCATGTTGCCAGCCAGCAGTAGCCGTGAATCGACCTTTCGCTCGTCCAAGAACACCTGCATACGTCGTCGCTGTTGGCTATCTCCGCTGCGGAGCGTGAACGGGTAACCGAACCAAGACGGCTCCGCGGTCGGTAGTGCTGAGGGGAGGATTAGACGGTCCTCTAGTCTGCGCATCAGTCCGTCTAAGTAATCGAAGTTTTTTCTTCTGGCAGCGTGAAAACCTTCAACTCGGTCAAGCTGAGCGAGTCCGAGCGCGGCCTGCATATCAGTGACCTTGAAGTTGAACCCAAGGTG
>JAPLCG010000135.1 GCA_026392385.1 Solirubrobacterales bacterium | reverse complement strand
TTCGTGCCGCTCTCCAAGCAAAGTGCGATATCAGCATCGCCGAGCTGGCCACTCGCAACGGTGGCGATGCGGTAACGGTCGGTGGTCTGCTCACAAAGATTGCGAGGATGCGCACCAAGAAGGGCGATCCAATGGCACGTGCTGTGCTCGAAGGAATTGAAGCCAGCTGCGACCTCCTAATTTTTGCGCGCACTCTTGAATCAATCGGTGATGCACTCGAAGCCGACAGTGTCGTGCTAGTCAAAGGCAAACTTGACATTGGCGACGGAGGGCGCGTGACTGTCCTCGTCAGTGCCATTAAGCCGTTCAACCCGACCGCTGAGGAGATAGCGAGTGCTGATCTGGCCGCGGTCAAGGAGCCTGCTGGGGGTGTGTTTGTCGTGATTGACAACGCGGAACTATCTAGGGAAAAACTCGATCAGCTTCGAACCGTTCTCACAGGTCATCCCGGCGATAGCGAAGTCACTGTTCAGATTCGTAGCGGTTCGGCTTCGCGGGCAGTGCTACTTGGCGAAGAGCTTCGAGTTTCGGCTGATGCTGGTTTGAGGGCTGAGCTGGAGGCCTTGCTTGGCCCCGGCTCACTCGCTGAAGCTGCTTGAGTCTGACTAGGCCTTTGCTCTTGCCTTAAGGCCACGAGCGCGAAGCTTGTGAACTGTCTTGAGGTCATCTGCATCTACCTCGCCGCCGTTTGCCCCCGGTCCCTCGAGGATTGTTGGCAGCCCTTCGAAGCGGGGCTCTGAAAGGAATATCGAAAGCCCCTTTGCGCCAATCAGGCCATCACCTGGCGCGGCATGCCGGTCGCGATTCGAACCAAACTCGGTCATCGAGTCATTGACATGCAGTGATCGCAGGCGGTCGAGGCCTATTTCGCTGTCGCATTCCTCGATCGTTGCTGATAGCCCGTCGTATGTACCGACCTCGTAGCCGGAGGCGTACAGGTGACAGGAGTCGAGGCAGACACCAAGCCTTGGGCCAGATCCTGAGGCGTCAAGCAGCGATGAAAGCTCAGCAAAGGAACGGCCGAGCGTCCCGCCGGCCCCAGCCGTGTTCTCGAGGTGAAGCTCGCAGCTTTCAGTTCGGTTGAGGGCTTCAGCGATGACCTCTCCAGCGCGAGCGATCGCCGCAACTGGATCACCACTCTTCGCTGAGCCAGGGTGGAGAACCACCGCTGTAGCACCAATCGCATCGCCGACTGAGAGCGAGTTAACGAGCGCGTCAAGTGATTTCTGCCGAAGCTCGGCATCATCCGAAGCGCAGTTGATCAGGTAAACGGCATGGATTAGGACTGGCCCGATGCGGCTCGCCTCGTGAGCCGCTCGAAAGTCGCTTATCGCCTGTTCTGTATGGGCGGTTGGCTTCCACGCCCTCGGCGATTGAGAGAAGATTTGGATCGAATCGCAGCCCCGTTCAACGCCACGCTCGATTGCTTTTGGCAGGCCGCCCGCCGGTGATACGTGCGCTCCGATTACCATCTGCTGTTACCCATGCGCGTACGCTTCGCTCCCTCTCCGACAGGCGCGCTCCATATTGGAGGGGCGCGCACTGCATTGTTCAATTGGTTGTTCGCCCGCGGTCGCTCCGGGACGCTGGTGCTCCGCATCGAAGATACAGATCGTGAGCGCTCGACCGAAGAGAACGTTGCCCAGATACTTGACGCGCTCGATTGGCTGGGAATCGATTGGGACGAGGGCCCGATCAGCCAGAGATCACTTGAGTCGCGCCACATGGAGGTTCTTACCCAGCTCGAGTCCGCTGGGCTTGCCTACCGCTCGACTGCCAATGCGGAAGACGTTCGGGCGTGGAAGGACCTGCATGGCGCTGAGAAGGGCTTTCGTGGCGAGGCTGAAGCTGAAGGAGCTCTAAGGCTGAGAGTGCCGGATAGCGGCGAGACCGTTGTTGAAGATGTGATTCGCGGCACGACGGTCTTCGCTCATCAGCATCTAGATGATCCAGTCATCGCTCGCGCCGGTGGCACGCCGCTCTACAACCTTGCTGTCGCAGTTGATGATCTTGATGCCGGGATTACGCATGTGATTCGCGGTGAGGATCACCTGTCAAATACGCCAAAGCAGGTCTTAGTTCTGCAAGCGTTGGGGGCTCAACCGCCGATATATGCTCACCTGCCGCTGCTGCACGGGCCTGACGGCAAGAAACTTTCGAAGCGTCACGGAGCGGCCTCAGTACAAGAGCTACGTGGCGCCGGTTACCTATCTGAGGCGGTTGTCAATTACACGGCGCTGCTGGGCGCAGGTTACGACAGCAATGAGGAGATTTTTACCGCTGAACAGCTTCAGGAAAAGTTTTCGCTTGACCGAGTATCTAAGAGTCCTGCCGTCTTTGACGAGGTAAAATTGCGCCATATCAATGGCATCTATATGCGGGCGCTGCCTGAGCAGGAACTTACGAGGCGGATTGAAGAGTTCACTGGACGTAGCGGGATAGCAGCGGCAGTCGCTATCTCACGGGAGAAGATTCAGACACTCGCCGACTTCGATCCGCTCTGCGGGTTCATCTGGGATGGTCCGGTCGACGATCCAAAGGCTGTCAAGAAGGTATTTGGTCGCGATGGCGCCATTGAGGCTCTTAAAGCGGCTCGTCAAGCACTTGATGGCTGCAGCGAAGTCTTCAGCGCCGAAGAGGTTGAAGCTGCTCTCGAACCAATTCCAGACCAGCTGGATGTAGCGGCTGGAAAGGTCTATCAGCCGATCCGAGTTGCGATAAGCGGGACGACAATCTCTCCAGGGATTTTTGAAACTGTCTCGGTCCTTGGGAGGGAAGAGACGCTATCTCGAATTGACCTGAGGCTAGCCAAACTCGCAGCCGCAGAACAACAGTCATAGAATCAGACGATGATCTCGATCACTGCGAAGTCGACCTACGCTCTTGATGCCCTTGTTGAGCTGGCGATCTCGCCTGAACTCACTCCAGTTCCCGTAGCCGAAATTGCGCGTCGCAGAGGAGTTCCTCCGCAGTTCCTTGAGCAGATTTGCGCGAGCCTTAGGCGGGCCGGAATCCTGAAGAGTCAGCGAGGCGTTAAAGGTGGCTACTTACTCGCTAAGGAGGCGGACCAAATTTCGGTTGTAGAGGTTGTGGAGCTGTTGGATGGCAAGGTCGGCGCCGGCTCGCAGGGAGTTGTCGCGGAGGCTGCGGAGGCCGCCCGCCAGGTGCTATCGGACCTGACGATCGCAGACCTCGCTGAGCGAGAATCACAGACCGAATCGCCGATGTATTACATCTGAGCTTTTCGATACTCAGCAATAGCTAATAGGGCAATAGCCTATAATCGGTCAGGAATGCCCGGTATAGTCACGAATATTGCCTCGCTAGTCGGGGCGACGCCGATCGTGCAACTCTCAAGAATTGCGCCGGAAGTAGACGCGCAGCTGTTCGGAAAGATTGAATCGGGTAACCCCGGAGGAAGCGTCAAAGACCGAATCGGCGTCGCAATGGTCGAGGCGGCCGAGCGCGACGGGCTGATTGAGCCAGGTCGAACGACGATAGTTGAAGCAACATCAGGTAACACCGGAATCGCGCTCGCCTTTATCTGCGCTGCCAAGGGGTATGAACTGATTCTCACCCTGCCGCAGGGAATGACGCGAGAGCGGGAGACTCTGCTTGCTCTCTACGGAGCAAGGGTCGAGGTCGTCGAATCGATGGGTGGGATGGATGAGGCGGTCAAGGCGGCTGAGCTAGTCGCTTCGGCGCCAGAGGTCTGGATGCCGAGACAGTTTTCTAACCCAGCTAATCCATTGGCTCACTTCGAGACGACCGGTCCCGAGATCTGGGCCGACCTTGAGGGAAAGGTTGATGTACTGGTCTGCGGGGTCGGTACTGGAGGCACCGTTACCGGCGCCGGCGGCTTTCTTAAACAGCAGAATCCAAAGCTGCATCTAGTTGCAGTCGAGCCAGCCGGATCGCCAGTGCTTTCCGGCGGTCGGCCAGGCGCTCACCGAATACAAGGGATTGGCGCGGGATTCGTGCCGGAGGTTCTCGACCGGGAACTGCTCGACGAAGTGATCACAGTCAGCGACGAAGATGCAATTGAAACAGCGTGGCTCGCTGCCCAGCGGGAAGGGGTCCTCGTTGGAATGAGCTGTGGCGCTGCGCTTTGGGGTGCAATCGAAGTAGCGCAACGACCTGAGAGCAAGGGGAAGCGAATCGCAGTCGTACTGCCTGACTCTGGCGAGCGATATGCCTCAGCGCCGTATTTCGCACCAACTCGCGCGGCGGTTCGTTAGAGCCTGCAAAGCTCGCTAGGCTGCGCCTATGGGGTTGCTCGGAATTGGTCTGATGGCGAAAGTCGCGGGTGAGGTCCGCCGAGACATCGGTGCTGCCTTTACGCGAGATCCTGCGGCGCGGGAGGTTGGACCTACAACGATCCTTGCGCTTTGGCCTGGTGTTCAAGCCGTCCTGGCTCACCGCGTAGCTCACGCGCTTCACGAAAACGGAGTGCCGTTTGTTCCGCGAGCGATGGCAGCAGGTTCAAGGCTCCTGACCGGTGTAGAGATTCACCCGGCTGCCCAGATTGGCGAGGGGCTGTTCATTGATCATGGAATGGGCGTCGTTATCGGTGAGACGGCAGAGATCGGCAACGACGTGACCCTCTACCAGGGAGTGACGCTCGGTGGAACGGGCTTCGCGACTGGGAAACGGCACCCAACGCTTGCTGACGGTGTAACCGTTGGGTCGGGGGCTAAGCTGCTCGGCCCGATTACGGTTGGCGCGGGATCGAAGATCGGTGCAAACACTGTCGTAATTCATGACGTTGCGGCCGGTTCAACAGTTGTTGGCAATCCCGGTCATCCAGTTCGTGTTGACGGTCGCAGACCGGAGGGCCCGGATGCTGACTGGGCTCACCTCCCAGATCCCGTAGCTGATGCACTCGCTTCGTTATCCGAACGGCTTGAGATCGTCGAACGCGAACAGGGTACAAAGCCGGCGGAGGTTCGGACGCTTAGGCCGCGGCGAGGGCCGAATCCGACTGGCGGCTAGCTGCTGCTGGTACTTCGGTTGACTTGGTGGCGCAGCTTTAAGACCGTCCACATTGCTTCGCCGGTGATCGTCCACGACATCTTGCTCTCGCCAGCACGCCGGTCACGGAATGTGATCGGGATCTCAACAACTTTCAGCCCAGCGAGGATCGCGCGGTATGTCACTTCGATCTGGAATACATAGCCTTGAGCTCGCACATGCTCAAGGTCTAGTGCCTCAAGCGTTGAACGTCGAAGGCACTTGAAGCCGCCAGTCAGATCTCTGACTGGAATCCCTAGCACCAGCCTCGAATACTTCGAACCACCTCGGCTCAGCAGGCGTCGCGTGATTCCCCAATCGGTTACCTGGCCGCCAGCAGTGTAGCGCGAACCGATCACTAGGTCAGCGTCCGCTGCTGCAGCGATCAGTCGAGGAACATCGCGTGGATCGTGGGAGAAATCAGCGTCCATCTGCACGACAAGATCAGCCCCGCCTTCGAGGGCTCGCTTGAAACCAGCCACGTATGCTCGTCCAAGGCCTTCCTTGACCGTCCTGTGCAGCACCTCAATCCTTGAATCGGCCTCGGCAAGTCTGTCGGCGATCTGGCCGGTCCCATCTGGTGAACCGTCGTCGACGACTAGGATCCTCCAGCTGTCTGGCGCAGCGAGTTGAAGCTGCTCGCCTATTGCGGCAACGATTGGTTCGATGTTCTCTGCCTCGTTGTAGGTGGGCAGAACCAGCCAGACGGAATTGGACACGGCGGACAGCCTACGCCTAGTCGCCCCGGTTGCGCGGTTTAGGGTTGGCGTCTGTCACTATGAATGCAGTGAATCAGGCGAATAAAACACCGAGTCGACCGGCCCGCGTCTCCGATCATGCCGTCCATCAGCGGCGGCGAAGGCTTGCTGGGGCTGGCTTGCTCGCCTTGGCAGCAGTTGTTGTTTGGGCAGTAGCGTCAATTGGCGGCGGTGGTGATTCAAATCCTCAGAACGGTGGTTTTGCTGCTCGACTCGCGAGCGTAGGAGGGACCGGTCCCGGATCTCTGTTTGCAACGCAGGCGAAGCTTGATCGAGCGGCAGTTTCGACGACCTACAAACAGACTCCCTACATCGTCAAGGCTGGCGGTCAGCGCCGGGCAGTTGCGCTGACATTTGACGATGGGCCGAGTGAGTACACGCCGCAGTACCTAAAGATCCTCAACCAGATGGGTGCTGCCGCAACCTTCTTCACCGTCGGCGGGCAGTATTCGACCTTCGGCCCGACTGCAAAGCGCGCGCACAGCGATGGTTATGTGGTTGCCGATCACACCTGGTCTCACCCGCAAATGCCGTCGCTTGGAACTGCAGAGCAGAGCAGTGAGATTGACCGCACGGCGTCAGCGATAACGGGCTTAGGTCTTCCCAGCCCGCAGCTATACCGGCCTCCCTACGGCGCCTACGATCAGACGACTCTCGATGCGCTCAAGAAGAGAAAGATGCTGCTCGTGCTCTGGGATGTCGACACTGAGGACTGGCGTAAACCTGGGGTAGATGCAATCAAGCAGGCTGTTTTCACGCAGGTGCAGCCGGGCTCGATCATCCTTATGCATGATGGAGGCGGAGATCGAACTGAGACGCTTGCCGCTCTACCAGACATCATCAGGGGCCTCCGCGAGCGTGGTTACCAGCTAGTGACAGTTCCGAGACTTCTGGCAGAGGACCCACCACGCGGAGGAGACCTTCCGCCTGCGCCTATCGGTGGCGCTTAGAGCACAGTCGTCCCAGCGCTAGCCGCTTCGGCCGCTACCGTGAGCTCAACGATGAATCAGGCACCGATTGACGATCTAGACGCGCTACTCAGCCGTTTGAATCCGCCGCAGCGCGCAGCGGTAACCCATGATGGTGGGCCGCTGTTGATACTTGCTGGCGCCGGCTCTGGCAAGACTCGGGTGTTGACAAATCGCTTGGCATGGTTGGTTGCGACACAACGGGCGCGCGCTGAAGAGGTGCTTGCCATCACGTTCACCAATCGTGCGGCAAAGGAGATGCGGGAGCGTGTTGAAGTCCTGCTTGGAAGGCCTGCGCAGGGTCTCTGGGTGATGACATTCCACGCTGCCTGTGCGCGGATTCTCAGGATTGATGGCGATCGACTCGGGTACCAGACTGGTTATTCGATCTTCGATCAGGATGATTCGCGGCGCCTAGTTAGACGGACACTCGAAGATCTTGGGGTAGATCCGAAGCAGGCGGCCCCCGCAGCGGTTCAAGCAGAGATCTCGAGGGCCAAAAACGCACTGAAAACCCCTGACGAGTATGCCAGCGTCGCTGGCTCATGGTGGGAGCGGACGGTAGCTGAGGTCTATGCAGAGTATGACCGCCAGCTTGAGAGTCAAAACGCGATGGACTTTGATGACCTACTGGTCCGAACAGTTAGGTTGCTCGCCGCCCATGAGGACATTCGCTTGCGTTGGTCGCGTCGGTTCAAGCATGTGATGGTCGACGAGTACCAGGACACAAACCATGCTCAGTATCGACTGCTGAAGTTGCTCGCCGATGATCATCGCAATCTTGCCGTTGTCGGGGATGACGACCAGTCGATCTACTCATTCCGATCTGCAGACATCCGCAACATCCTAGATTTCGAAAAGGACTATCCAGACGCCACGGTTGTGAAGCTCGAGCAGAACTACCGCTCGACCGAGACAATCCTTCAGGCGGCGAATGCGGTTGTTGCCAACAATGAGGGCCGAAAGTCAAAAAGTCTTTGGACAGAGGTTGGTGCTGGCGACCCGATCCGCATCGAGGAACTCGATGACGAGTACAGCGAAGCCCGATTTGTGGCTGGAGAGATTGCCGGATTGGCTGACGAGGGCGTTTCCCACGGCGAGATCGCCGTCTTCTCGCGAACCAATGCGGCATCAAGGGCATTGCAGGATCGCCTGACGCGGCTTGACATTGCCTTTCAAGTCGTTGGTGGAACGAAGTTCTATGAGCGAGCGGAGATCCGTGATGCCGTCGCGTATCTGCAGTTCGTTGCAAATCCCTCCGATCAGGCTGCGTTTCAGCGGATTGTCAACTCTCCGCGCCGCGGAATCGGCAGAACAAGCGTCAACAAGGTCCTAGCTTGGGCCAACAGCTCTGGACAGAGCGTCTGGGATGTCGCGGCAGCGGCTGATTCGATTCCGGGGCTAGGTTCCGCCGGAGTTAAATCATTGGGGCGCTTTATGGCAATCATGCAGGGATTGCGCGACAAACACGCTGAGGGATCCGATGTCGCAACTCTTGTTGATGAAGTGTTGCTGCGCAGCGGCTACATCGAGAGTCTTGAGGCTGAGGGCACGATCGAGGCAGAAGGAAGAATTGAGAACCTTCGCGAGTTGGTAGAGGCTGGTCGCGAGCATGATCGCAATGCCGAGGAACGAGGCCTAGAGCCATTCCTTGCTCAGGTTTCACTGGTCGTCTTTGTAATCGGCTTCGAGGAGGGAATGTTTCCTCATTCGCGCTCGATCGAGGAAGGCAACATTGAGGAGGAACGGCGGCTCTGCTATGTGGCGATAACACGAGCGGAACGTGAGCTCTGTCTGACATGGGCGAGGCGCAGGATGGTCTTCGGTTCGCAGACCGGTGGGGTACCGAGTCGCTTCCTCTCTGAGATTCCGGCGGAGCTTGTTGAGGGATTCGATCCTGCTGATCGCTTTGCAAGTAAACAAAGCAACTGGTCCTCGATCGATTCAGGTGGATCGAGCTCCGATCAGCCGTTCAGGCTCGGTGAGGATGTTCTCCACGACCAGTTCGGCGCTGGCGTAATAACCGCGATCGATCCCGGTGGAGTTGTAGCTGTTCGGTTCTCTTCGGATGGTGCCGAGCGGAGGCTCGTAGCCGCGTTGGCGCCGCTGCGTTCAGCGTGACCCGCCGAAGCTCTCGTCGCTAAGGTGCGGGCGATGGCGCCAATCGTCATAGACGGAGCTTCTATCGCTGGGGCAATCCGCTCCGAAGTGGCTGACGCCGTGGCCGAACGCGATCGTCATGGTTTGGCTAAGCCCGGCCTTGCGACGATTCTTGTTGGTGAGGATCCTGCTTCGGCGGTCTACGTCGCAAACAAGATAAAGGCCTGTTCGCAGGTTGGATTTGAGGGCTTCCATCACGCGCTTCCTGCAGACTCAAACTTCGAAGCTGTTGAGGCACTTATTGAACAGTTGAACAGCGATCCGACTGTTAGCGGGATACTTCTCCAGCTACCAGTTCCGGAAGGGCTTGATGGGGCGGCGCTAAGTGCTCTGATCAGCCCGAACAAGGATGTCGACGGATTGACTCCTGCTAGTGCTGGCGCTCTCGCGCTCGGTAGGCCAGGTCTAAGGCCTTGCACGCCGGCCGGGATCATTGAGCTTCTTGATCGGACTGCTATTCAGATCAGTGGCTCCGAAGCAGTGATTGTTGGTCGGTCGGACCTTGTCGGCCGGCCACTTGCTTCCTTGCTGTTAGAGCGAGACGCAACCGTAACGATCTGCCATTCGCGCACGATTGACCTCCCAGAGGTCTGTCGCCGCGCAGACATTCTTATCGTCGCGGTTGGCCGCCCTGAGCTGGTTGCAGCCGACTGGGTTAAGCCGGGAGCGACTGTCATCGATGTGGGGATCAACCGGACTGACAGCGGTCTAATCGGTGATGTCGATTTTGCTGGCGCGAGCAAGGTGGCGGGAGCTATTACACCTGTACCCGGCGGCGTCGGACCGATGACGATTGCGATGCTGCTGCGCAACACGCTTCTCGCTGTCGAATCCGTAGAAGCTCGAGTGTCTGCCTGATGCTCGGCCGACTGCGACCCGCGGACATGTTCTCAGGGGTGCTTGGCGTCCTGTTGATTATTGCCCTGTTTGCAGTGCCAATCAGCGAGTCTGGGGGGCAGGAGCTGTTCCTTTGGGAGTCGATGCGCATCCTGCGCTGGCTCGTCCTCGTATTTGCGCTGTTGAGCATTTCTATTCCAGTTCTAGTTGTTGTGAGGAGTACTGCAACTGCCGCAATTGCTGCAGCGATAGTCATTTTCTTGACCTCAATCCCGCTGCTTGTTCTTGTCGTTGCTCATCAGCTGATCGCGCCTCCAGATGATCAAGCCGTCTGCGGGCGCGCCGGTTTCGAGGCTTGACCTGCCGGGCCCGCACTCTTCAGAGAGTGCCAGTTATGATCGCAAAGATGCTCGATCGCTCCGAAGTAATTCACATCGCGCGTCTTGCGCGGCTGAACCTCGACGAAGGGGAGATTGAACGCACGGCGATCGAGCTTTCGGGGATCCTCGACCATGTTGAGAGAATCTCTGAACTTGACCTTGAGGGCGTTGAACCAACAGCCCATGCCGTGGCGACCCGCGGTGAGCTCAGACCGGATATCCAGGGCGCATCTTTGAGTCGGGATCAGGCGCTTGCTGAGGCTCCGGTCACCGATGGTGTCGGTTTCATCGTCCCATCACCCGGCGCTTGAGCAACGATCCAACAGCCCTGACGGCCGCGAGTTCGGCGGCACTCGTAAAGAGCGGTGAGCTCGACGCAAGTGACCTGTTTGAGGCATGGCTTGGGCGGGCTGAGCTAGATACGTTTGGTGCTCTCAGCTGGATTGCCCAGGCAGGTGAATCCCCTGAGCAGGTTGACGGACCGCTCGGAGGTGTGCCCTTGGCGGTTAAGGATCTCTTCTGCACTGAGGGTGTTCCAAGTCAATCAGGCTCAAAGATTCTTGAGGGCTACAAACCTCCTTACACGGCTAGCGTGGTTGAAGCACTCGCTAAGTCCGGCGCACCGTTGCTTTGCAAGACACATCAGGACGAGTTTGCGATGGGCTCTTCAAATGAGAACTGCGCCTTTGGTCCGGTCCTTAATCCGTGGGACAAATCGCGGGTACCCGGCGGGTCAAGTGGTGGCAGCGCTGTCGCGGTAGCAGCTGGCCTCGCGCCATGGGCGCTTGGAACCGATACCGGTGGTTCGATTCGCCAGCCTGCTGCTCTCTGTGGAATCGTCGGTCTGAAGCCCACTTACGGAAGCGTCTCGCGCTACGGGATGATCGCCTTTGCCTCGTCGCTTGATCAGGCCGGTCCGCTGACGCAGGACGTCACTGACGCAGCGCTGCTCTTCAGTCAAATGATCGCAAGAGATCCTCGCGATGCAACATCAGTCGGTCATCAGGAGTCGATTCACCTGCCGGACCGTAGGGACTTGACTGGGGTGCGCCTTGGTGTGCCGGAGGAGCTAAGTGGCGATGGCATTGAACCGGGAGTCAGAGCAACATTCGAAGAAACTCTTGAGCGTGCTCGCGAATTAGGTGCCGAAGTGGTGCCATGTCCGCTTCCGCACGCTCCGCACGCACTCAGCGCCTATTACCTGATTGCGCCAGCAGAGTGCTCATCAAATCTGGCCCGCTTCGATGGAGTGCGGTACGGGCAGCGAGTTGACCCTGGTGATGGCCTCGACGCAATGTATTCGGCGACTCGAGCTGCTGGCTTCGGTCCTGAGGTGCGGAGGCGAATCATGCTCGGCACCTATGCGCTTTCGTCTGGCTATTACGACGCCTATTACGGCCGAGCTCAACGCGTGAGGACGCTAATCCAGCGCGACTTCGACGAAGCATTTGCGAACTGCGACGCAATTGTTACTCCGACAAGTTCAAGTGTTGCTTTCCCGCTTGGCTCACGGACCGCTGATCCACTCTCGATGTATCTAAGTGACTTCTGCACGGTGCCGATGTCGCTCGCGGGTATTCCTGCGATCTCAATTCCAAATGGCATGAGCGAGGGACTTCCAACTGGATTCCAGATAGCTGGACCTGCGTTCGCCGAGAACAGCATTCTTGGAATTGCCCACGCTCTTGAATCTTCGATCCAGTTCGATCGCTCGGGAGCGAGGGTATGACCGATTGGGAAGCAGTCATCGGACTGGAAATCCACGTTCAGCTTGCGACTCAAACAAAGATGTTTTGCAGCTGCTCGCCGGTCTTCGGCGACGATCCCAATACTCACACTTGCCCTGTCTGTCTTGGGCTTCCCGGCGCATTGCCGGTCGCAAACGCTCAGGCCGTTCACCTTGGCCTGATGATTGGCCTTGCGCTCGGCTGCAGTTTGGCTTCGCAGTCGGTCTTCCATCGCAAGAACTACTTCTATGCGGACTCACCAAAGGGCTACCAGATCAGTCAGTTTGATCAGCCGCTTTGCGGGCCTGGCAACCTTGCCGGCGTGAGAATCCATCGTGTGCATCTCGAAGATGATGCGGCGAAGCTGATTCACGCCTCCGAGAGTGGGCGAATTGCTGGCGCTGACTCCTCAACTGTTGACTTCAATCGCGCTGGCACGCCACTTGCCGAAATCGTTACCGAGCCAGACCTGCACTCGGCTGCACAGGCAAGGGAATGGCTGGCGCTATTGCGAACAACTCTGCGCACGCTTGGTGTTAGCGATGTCAGCATGGACGAGGGTTCGCTGCGCTGCGATGCAAATATTTCACTGCGTCGAGTTGGAGACCAGACATTGGGTACGAAAACGGAACTGAAGAACATGAATAGCTTCAGGTTTGTTGAACGCGGAATAGAGGCTGAAATTATTCGTCAGCGTGAACTGTTGGATTCCGGTCAGACGGTCACACAGGAGACGCTTCACTTCGACCCGCGTAGCGGCTCGTTGACGACGCTCCGTTCCAAGGAGGAGGCCCATGACTACCGCTACTTCCCAGAGCCGGACCTGCTTCCAGTTGAGGTGACCGAGGCGATGATCGCATCGGCTCGCGACGCACTTCCCGAGCTGCCAATTGAGCGAGCGGCGCGTTATGTGTCGGAACTCCAGATCGATGATGTTCTTGCCGAACGGTTGGCGGGTGATGCCGAGTTGGCTGAGTTCTTTGATGCAGTCGTCGAAGCCGCTGACAAGTCGATCGAGGCGCGTGTATTGGCGACGTGGGTCAGTGACGATGCGGCTGGTCGAGCTGGAGACGATGGGTTGCTTGCTTCAAAGCTTGAGCCTGCAGCGCTTGCCGAGCTTGTTGCCCTTGTCGATGATGGATCAATTACGACTGCTGCTGGGCGCACTGTGCTCGATCAGCTCTTTGAGGTTGGCGGGAGCCCTGCGGCAATCGTCAGCGATCAGGGGCTCGGCAAGGTTGATGGTGGCGATGAATTAGAGGCCGCGGTCGACGCAGCAATCGCTGCCGAGCCAGAAGCTGCAGAGAAGGTCCGCGCCGGAGAGCAGAAGGCGCTTGGACCGCTGGTTGGAGTTGTGATGAAACACACTTCGGGGCGGGCAGATGGTGGAGAGGTCCGCAAGCTGCTTCTCGAGCGACTTGGCTCCTGACTCCTTCGCCACGGTTAATCTGAGTTTTCTATGGGCGGATTAGGGCTGATATTCATTTTGCTGATGTTCGGCCTAGGCGGGGCGCTTGTCGCCCGCGTAAAAGGCAATTCTGTTGTGCTTTGGTTCCTGATCTCGTTTCTTGTGCCGTTTGCTGGATTGGCAGCTGCGATTCTCGCCAGAGCTGAAATTGAGGAACCGCGACGACAGTGCGAACGCTGCGGCCGCCTTCTTCCTGTTAGCGCGACGGTCTGCGCAAAGTGTGGGATTGACCTCGAATTTCCGGAAACGATCCTTCCCTCGGTACGCGATGAGCGAGCCGCTACACGCAGCTAGCTGACTGTCAGCATTCGTGCGCTGACATTGAGGCAAGTGGCGCGCTGTTAGAATCGCCAACGAGGGTCAGGTGTCTCGAGACGCGAGGCGCGATGACCGATCCGACGACCCCGAATCCCCGAGAGGAGGCCTTTCACTATGAGAGCTGTTGATGCACTAATGGAGTGTTTGAAGGCGGAGGGTGTCGAGGTCGTGTTCGGCTATCCCGGTGGCGCAAACCTGCCAACTTACGACGCGTTTTATGACGCTGGCATCCGCCATGTTCTCGTGCGGCATGAGGCCGGTGGAGGACACATGGCAGAGGGCTATGCAAAGGCGACCGGCAAGGTCGGCGTTGCCTTCGGAACGAGTGGTCCCGGAGCAACCAACCTTGTTACGCCGATCTGTGACGCGATGATGGACTCGGTACCAGTCGTTTTCTTCACCGGTCAGGTCCGTACGGACCTGCTCGGTACCGACGGTTTCCAAGAGGCGGACACGCTCGGCATAACGATGCCAATCGTTAAGCATTCGTTCATGATCCAAGACCCTGCAGAGCTGCCGCAGACAATTCACGAGGCTTTCCACATTGCTCGCTCAGGTAGGCCCGGTCCAGTTTTGATCGACATTCCAGTTGGTGGAGTAATCAGTGCAGAGGCTTCTGCTGAGCTTGTTGCGCTGGCAACTGCTGATCGATTCCCGGTCACCTGCACTCTGATGGGCTTGGGAGCATTTCCTGCCGAACACGATCAGTGGTTGGGGATGCTCGGCATGCACGGAACTCGCGCAGCTAACTACGCAATGGACGAAGCCGACCTGATCTGTGCTGTTGGCGCGCGATTTGATGATCGGATCACCGGGATGCTGTCGGAGTTTGCGCCACACGCAAAGTTCATCCACATCGACATTGACCCAGCTGAGATCTCCAAGAACGTTCCCGCGCACATCCCGATCGTCGGTGATGCAAAGAGCACTCTGTCGAGGCTTCTCTCTGAGTATCGATCGCTTGAGACCGACACTAATCGTCTCAACGAGTGGTGTGAACGGATCGAAGGTTGGAAGAGCAAGTATCCACTAGGCTATGAGGATTCAAGCGACGACGAAATTAAGCCACAGTTCATGATCCAAGCGCTACATGAGGCGACAGGTGGCAACGCGATTGTCACGACCGATGTCGGTCAGCACCAGATGTG
>JAPLCG010000017.1 GCA_026392385.1 Solirubrobacterales bacterium | reverse complement strand
ATCGGAAGGTCGGCCCCGGTAACCCGTAACACCGGCCCGTCAAGGTCGTCGAAGCCATGCTCCTGGACCAGCGCCGCGATGTTCGATCCGACGCCGCCATGCGGCCAGCCCTCTTCGACGACAAGGCAGCGGTTCGTCTTCGCGACCGACGCGAGGATGGTTTCCATGTCAAGCGGCCGAAGCGTGCGTGGGTCAATCACCTCGGCGGAGATTCCGTGCTCAGTCGCGAGCCGCTCGGCTGCCTGTTCAGCAACAACTGCCATTCGAGAGATTCCAACGATCGTCAGGTCATCGCCCTGACGACGTATCGCGGCTTTGCCGAACGGGACGATGTGCTCCCCGTCGGGTACTTCTCCGCGCTTTGAATAGAGCGACTCATGTTCGATAAAGATGACTGGGTTGTCATCGCGAATCGCCGATTTGAGCAGGCCGAGCGCATCCGCTGGCGTTGAGGGTGTTGCCACGAGTAGCCCCGGGATGTGCTGATAGATCGCTTCAAAGCAGTGCGAGTGGGTAGGGCCTAACTGGTTGCCCGCGCCCTGTGGCATTCGAATCACCATCGGTACCGACACGGCGCCGCCAAACATGTACCGGATGTGGGCTGCGTGGTTGACGATCTGGTCCATCGCCAGCAGAGAGAAGTTGATTGTCATCAACTCAACTACCGGTCGCAGGCCGAGCATTGCCGAGCCGACTCCCAATCCGACGATTGAGTTTTCGGAGATCGGCGTGTCGCGCACACGGCGCTCGCCGAACTCGTCAAGGAGTCCTTCGGTGACTTTGAATGCGCCGTCGAAGATGCCGATGTCCTGGCCCATCAGGAAGACAGAGTCGTCGCGCAGCAGCTCCTCGCGCAGTCCGCGACCAAGCGCCTCTCGGTAGCGAAGCCCGCTCATCCGTTCTCCTTTGTCGCTGGCGAGTTGCTTGAAAGTTGACCGTTGACCTCTCCACCGAGTGCGTAGATGTTGTCGTACAGAGAATCTGGCTCAGGCTCAGGAGAGGAATCAGCAAAGCTGACGGCGGCCTCCGCGGTTGCTAACGCGGTCGCGTCAATCTGTTCAACTGCTGCCTGATCAAGCAGTCCATTTTCGATCAGCCGTGTGGCAAAACTGTCGATCGGGTCGCGCTCTTTCCACTCGGCGACCTGTTCGGCGGTTCGGTAGCGCTGCGGGTCAGCGATTGAGTGTCCCCGGAAGCGGTAGGTCATCGCTTCGACGAGGATCGGCCGCTGTTCGGAGCGAGCGATTGCCACCGCCTCCGAGACCGTTTCGAAGGTATTCAGAACGTCCATTCCATCGCAGCGCATGCCCTCAACGCCAAAACCCTCGCCCTTGCGGGTCAGGTCGGTAACGGCTGAGTGGCGCTCAATTGCAGTTCCCATTCCGTAACGGTTGTTTGTTACGAGGAATACGACGGGCAATCGCCAGAGTGCTGAGAGGTTCATTGTTTCGGCGAAGGTGCCTTGGTTTGTTGCCCCGTCGCCGAATACGCAGAGGGTTACTTCATCGTTGCCGCGATACGAGCTTGCTAATCCGAAGCCGGCGCCAATTGGGATGTTGCCGCCAACGATTCCCCAGCCGCCCATGAATCGGCGCTGAAGATCAAACAGGTGCATTGATCCACCGCGACCGCCGGAGCATCCGGTCGCCCGGCCGAATAGTTCTGCCATCACTGCATCTGGGCTTGTGCCTCTGGCGATTGCATGACCGTGCGAGCGGTAGGTAGAGATCAGCCAGTCGCGATCGCTTAGCGCCCGGGCGCCACCGAGCACGGCAGCTTCCTCTCCGATAGCGAGGTGCAGGAAGCCGCCGATCTTTGCTCGGGTGTACATCTCGCCGGCCCGTTCTTCGAAGCGTCGGATCAGGGTCATTGTTGAGAGCCACTCGCGGGCGGTCTCCGGGTCCGGCAGCTGCCCTTCGCTTATTCGCTGGATTGGCGGCGGGTCAGATGCTTTGTCGGCCATTCAGGCCAGCGTAGCGCCCTCGGTGAAGCTGGTTGCCTTCTTTCAGCATGTGATTTATGAGGATTGGCGGGTTTCCCACAAGCCTGTGCCGGAAATTACCTACCTCTTTGCCGTTCCTTTACACGTCTGCGGAGAAGATCGCCAATTCAGAAGCAGGTTCCCAATCCTAGGAGGTCGGTTGTGTTGCTCAAGTCCAAACTCGTCTTTGTTGCGGGTGCAGTCTCAGCGGTTGCTTTGGCGCCAGCTGTTGCCCAAGGAAGTACGGCGAGCTCAAACGGTGTCGTGCTCAAAGTTGAGCGAGGCGGAGCAACAATCACAATCGTTGATTCAAAGGGACGCCTAGCGAAGCGTAACCTCGCGAAGAAAGCGCCAGCCGCGGTTGGGGCTGGAACGCGGGTCGCAGTCGGTGGTGGTCGCGCCAAGGCGGAGGGCCGCGCAAAGAAGACACGGATACGCGCAAGGGTCGTTAGGTCAGGTGGACGCGTTGCACTTGTCGCATCGAACGGCTCTTCACTAAAAGGAATTCTCGGTGGCGCGAAGCTCGCTACCAGCAAACTGACAGTTGGAGACACGGTTGCGGTCACAGTTAGCTTTGCGACTAACCGCACGGCAAAGATGAGCCTTGTAATGCCCGGCGACGCGCCAGGCACTTACGGCACCTATCCCTCGTACCCGACCTACCCGAGCGATCCGACCTACCCGTCGTATCCGTCATACCCGACCTACCCAACCCCTGATCCTGCAAGCTGTGACAGCGGCGTGATTCAGGGTCGCGTCCTAGCAATCAAGCGATCAGCTTCGAAGCTGATGATTGAGTTGGCTGACGGAACGCGTGCGGTCTATACGGCCCCGGCTGATTCGCTGGCTGACATCAAGCGCGGCAATGTGGTCGTGATCACCGACTCCGATTCGGACAATGTCGCTGAAGCCGTTGTCGCAGTCTCTGAGAGCTCCTCGAACCTACGCGGCAGGGTCGTCTGGATTGACACTGAGTGGGGCGCATTCGGGGTACGAGGCCGAGATGGTGTGACCGTTGCGGTAAACGCAACCGACTGTCAGCTTGCCGGACTCAGCGAGGGCGACCGAGTTGCCGTTACCACCCACGAAGATGCTGATGGTGAGTTAATCGCCGACTCAATCGACACTCAGGCGACCTACGAAGACGAAGGCGGTTGGCGGCATCGTGGCCACCACCGAGGCGGTCACCACGGATTTGGAGCCGGTTACGGGCACGCTGAGTCGCCTAGTGACACTGGAGGCGCTGATAGTCAGGACGACAGTGCCGACACTCAGACCGATAGCACTGACACTCAGACTGACATCGGTGGCGGAACAGACAACTGACTAACTGACTGATTACAGAAGGTCAGATTTGCTGATCAGGCCGGTCGTCGCCTTCGGGCGTCGGCTGGCCTTGCTCTTTGTGGAGCCAAGCAGCCTTAAAGGTTTCTGCTGTCATTGTCCGTAGGTCCCGCTTCAGTGCCTTCGCGAGCCGCTTGGCTTCAACCGGCGGCCCTTCCCAGAAGAGAACTGACTCGCCGCTGGTCAGGTCAACAAGCTCAACTTGATCGCTGCGACTTGATCGCTGCGACCAGGCATTGCCAGCGCGGCTGGCCCGGGCGACCCGCGCGTAATCATCAGGCTGTACGAACTGCGGGCACTCACTTGGCAACCTCCAATGCGGCGGCCTCAAGCTGGCTATCACCGATGAAAACGCGCTCACCGACGCGGATTGCTGGAACGGCTGTAATTCCCGAGGCCAGAGCATCCGCAGTTGAGCGCTCCAACTCAGCGGCCAGTGACCGCATGCCAAGCGCCTTGCTGATCGCGTTTGGGTGCACCTCTGCGGCTGCACCGGCAAGCATGATCGTGTCGCGATCAGCAACGTTGCGACCGGCGCACCAGCACTGCCGCATCGCCGCCAGTGCGAAGGCGACAATCTTGCCACCCTGCCGAGCGTATGTTGCGGCGAGCATCATCTCGCGGCTATCGATCTGGGGCTCTGCGGACGCCTTCAGCGGCAGGAGGCCGCGCGTGTCGGCAAGAGCAGCGATCTCGGCGAGGTCTTCATCAAGCCTGGGACCGGTGAGCTGGTCGCTCATGACGGGAATCCACGGCGCCGGGCTGCCAAGCGTTTGGATTACTCGTTCAGCCGCAAGCCAGCACTCAGCGCTTGAAACATCAAAGTAGAAAGCGGTTCGGTCAAGCGGCCTGCCAGCCCCGCCTGCCTCAATATTCAGATCCATACCGCTCAGCCGTGGATCAGCCAGCCGTCCGCGGCGCGGGCAGCCTCCATCAGTGCTTCGGAGAGAGTTGGATGACCGTGCACGATCCGGGCAACCTCTGGGTAACCACCCTCAAGCGCCTTGGCATTGACGAGTTCCTGAATCAGCTCTGGCGCCTTTGCGCCGCAGATATGGCAGCCAAGAATCTCGCCGTACTTGCGGTCACCGATCAGCTTGACGACGCCTGTGCGGTCGCCGTAAACGGTTCCGGCTCCAACCGCCCCATAAGGAACCTTGCCGACTACAACGTCGTGGCCGGCCTCAATTGCTTGAGCTTCGGTAAGTCCAAAGCTTGAAATGTTCGGGGTGCAGAAGGTTGCGCGCGGAATGTCACTGAGGATGATCGGGTGAGTTGCGAGCCCGGCTGAATCCTCGGCGGCGATGATGCCTTCGTCGGAGGCCTTGTGAGCAAGTGCCGGTCCTCGAACGAGGTCACCGATTGCCCAGATTCCATCAACTGAAGTTCTCAGTGCATCGTCAACAGCAATCAGGCCGCGATCGTCAAGTGCAATTCCAGCTGTTTCAAGGCCAAGCCCCTCTACATCCGGGCCACGACCGGCAGCGACTACAACTAGGTCTGCCTCAACGACCTTGTCACCGACCGTCAACTTGACAGTTGAGTCCTGGTGCTCAACCGCTGAAACCGGCGAGCCGGTCAGGACAACAATTCCCTGCTTCTTGAACCCGCGGGCAGCCGCCTTACTGATGTCCGCGTCCTCACTTGGCAGGACACGGTCGAGCGCCTCGATCAGCGTGA
Organism: Solirubrobacterales bacterium; assembly: GCA_026392385.1. GTDB lineage: Bacteria > Actinomycetota > Thermoleophilia > Solirubrobacterales > Solirubrobacteraceae > WLNJ01. Next base: position 7,093 of record JAPLCG010000017.1, on the reverse strand, counting down.
CCTCGCTGCCGAGACGGACATAGGCTGATGCGAGCTCTGCTCCGCTGGCGCCGGCGCCAACAACGGCAAGGCGAGCCGGGAGCTTGTCGAGCGCCCAAGCTTCCTCGGTACCAATTATCTGTCCACCAAAGTCAAGGCCGGGAAGTGGTCGGCCAACCGATCCGGTCGCGAGGATGATTCGCTTGGAGGTCAGTTCGCGCTCGCCAACTTTGACGCCGCCGTTGCCGGTCAGTGTCGCTGATCCCTCAACCATCTCAATCGAGTTCTTTTTCATCAAGCCCGCGACGCCGCCGGTAAGGCTCTCAATAACGCTTACGCGACGCGCTGAAACCTTCGCGAAGTCAATTGTTGGCTCGCCGACTTCAATCCCAAACTCGCCTGCCTCGCGGATCTCGGCGGCAATATCGGCGCTGCGCAGGACGGCCTTCGCAGGTATGCAGGCAACATTGAGGCAGCGACCACCAATTGGCCCTCTCTCAATGACAGCCGTCTTGAGGCCAAGCTGAGAACCGCGGATTGCCGCGACATACCCTCCGGGGCCGGACCCAACGATGATCAGATCAAACTCTTCAGCCATGCGCTTTTGACACTAGCGAACCAGCGCGGCCGCGAACTATTTGCGGGCGTAAGCCTGCGTGCGTGAGATCACTCGGATCGGCCGGGCTGCCCACGGGTAGGAAGTTGGATCCGTGCCATTGCCCGGATCAACTTCCAGAAAAGCGTTCCGCCGGCTCCGAGAATCACTATTGGCAGGAGGAAACCGAGCAGGTTCGAAGCGCGGACAAGCGACAGTGCTGAAATGACAAGCGTTATTCCCAGCAAGGCTTGGAAGCCAAGTACCGCCCAGTAGCGGGCCCGCCACATTCCGGCAGCAGCAGCAAGCATTAGAAAGGCGAAAAGTATTCCGCCAAGCGGAGTTGCCGTCCCGCCCTGAACCTTTGTTCCAAACGCAAGCAGAGCGAGGTTCCCGAGTGCCAAGAGCAGCGCTATCACCATCGCAACCGTCACTGCTCCCGGGCGTTCGCCGGGCGCGAGCGGCTCCAGTGATGCGCGCACGGCAGCGTTCTTCTCTTCGGCGCTGAGTCGCTTTCTTTCACTCATAGCTGGAGTCTCCCACGCGAGCAGGGCTACGATTGGTCAGGTGGATGCCGACCAACTGATCGATTCGTGGGAAGCCGCTTGGACTGGGCGCGACTTAGCTGCCTTCCGGGCGGTCTGTCTTGGCGAGATTCATTACGAGGATCCGCTCGCGGAAAAGCCATTGCTTGGCGTTGAGCAGCTCGAGGCTCGCGTCCGACAGATTTGGCGTGCCTTCCCAGATGTTCGCGTTGAGACTGCGGGCCCAAGGCTGACCGATGGCGAGCACATTGCGGCTCCGATTCGTATCGTCGGCACGCACCGGGCTGAAATCGGCGGCATTCCAGCTAGTGGCCGGACCATTTCGCTGCATGCCGTGTGCTTCTGCGAGGTTCGGCACGGACTGCTCTCAAGGGTAAGAAGCTTCTATGACCTCCATGATGCCCAAGTGCAGATCGGCGCCACTCCCGAACCTGGCAGCACAGGTGAGCGAGCGATGCGGATGCTGCTCGGATTTGGCATTCGTGCACCGAGGATTCCGGGCCTATTCCCTGGTCAGAGCCCCGGCGGGCGCTGAGCTACAAAAGCGGGCGACAGGCTGCGTGAAGAAGGCGGAGGCGCCTGCCTCGCTACGGTAACCAGCAATGCCACGACATCTGCTGACTGGAGAAGAGCTAACCGGCGAGGAAGTCATCGCGCTGGTTGACCGCGCGCTTGAGCTCAAGGCAGCGCCACTTTCTTCGCGCGCTCTGGATGGAAAGTCGGTTGCACTGATGTTTGAGCGGCCATCAACCCGGACACGTGTTTCATTTGAAGTTGGCGTTGTCGAGCTTGGCGGTCATCCGGTAGTGCTTGGCGCTGACGAGTTGCAGATCAGCCGTGGTGAATCACTTGCCGACACGGGTCGCGTGCTAGCTGGCCATGTCTCTGCAGTCGGTCTGCGAACCGGCGCAGATGAGCGGCTTGAGGAGCTTGCCTCAGAAAGCTCGGTGCCGGTCTTCAACATGCTGACCGCCGGCCATCACCCCTGCCAAGCCCTAGCTGACCTAGTCACCCTCAAGGAGACGTTTGGGCGTCTTGAAGGACTCAAACTTGTCTATGTCGGTGACGGCAACAATGTTGCCCGCTCGTTGGCTGTTGTCGGTGGACTTGCCGGTGTAGATGTTGTGATCGCCTCGCCGGAGGGGTTCGCGATTGATCCTGTTGGCGGCGCAACGCTGACCGATGACCCAATCGAAGCGGTAGCCGGAGCGGATGCGATCTACACCGATGTCTGGGTCAGCATGGGGGATGAGGAAACAGCCGCGGAGCGGCGGGCTGCGCTTGGCCCCTATCGGATTGATGACGCGTTGCTTGATCTTGCCCAGCCCGAAGCTGTGGCGCTGCACTGTCTGCCCGCTCACCCCGGCGAAGAGATAACTCCCGAAGTTCTTTATGGGGAGCGGCAGAGAATCTGGGATCAGGCCGAGAACCGTCGGCATGCACAGAAGGCAATGCTTGAACTGCTCTGCGGTGCGGCTTGAGCACCAAGGCCCGCGCACAACGCCCACGTAGTGGCGAAATCGTTGAACTTGAGGCAGGCGAACTTGTTCACGGTGGCGCGGCGATCGCCCGTCACGAAGGGTTCGTTGTCTTTGTTCAGGGAGCCGTTCCCGGAGATGTTGTTCGAGCAACGATTGGCCGCGTCAAGCGCAGCCACGCCGAGGCTCGTGTTACTGAGGTCCTTAAGAGCGGCCCGGATCGGATTGCGCCACTTGCAAATCATCCCGGTGCTCCGTGGCAGATCCTCAACTACGAGGCGCAGCTCGCTGCGAAGCAGTCGCTCGTTGAGCAGGCGATTTCACGCCTTGGCGGCTTTGAGTCGGTTGAGGTTGCGCCAATCGTTCCAGCCGAACAGGAGTGGCGCTACCGAAATAAGTTTGAGTTTTCATTCGGCGCAGCTGAGGATGGATCGCTTGCCTGTGGGTTTCACGCTCCTGGCCGCTGGGATGTTGTCGAACCACTTGAAACCTGCCTGCTTGGCTCTGAGCGCGTAGATGAGGTTCGTAAGGCCGCGCTTGCATGGTGTACTGAACAGGGACTTGAACCGTTTGATCGCCGCGAGCACACCGGCTACCTGCGCAATCTTGTTGTCCGCGAGGGGATCCGCACCGGCGACATTCAGGTTCGGATCATCACCTCCGAAGGGGAACTCCCCGATGCGATCGGATTCGGCGAGGCCATTGGATGCGAGGGCGTGTTCCACTCCGAAATCGAGGGCAGTGGCGAACAGACGGTTGGCGGCAGCATCAGCATCATCAGCGGGCAGGAGAAGCTGCAGGAGGAGATCAGCGGTCTGACAGTTGGAATCTCACCGGAGGCGTTCTTCCAGACAAACACGATCATGGCCGAGAAGCTCTACGCGATGGCCGCCGAAGAGGCTGGCCTAAAGGGCCACGAACGGCTCTATGACCTCTGCTCGGGTATTGGCACGATCGGCTTGGCACTTGCGCCGCGTGCCGGCGAGGTCTGGGGTCTTGAGTTGATTGAGCCCGCTGTCGAAGATGCGATCGCCAACGCCAAGGCAAACGGCATTACCAACGCGAGCTTCTTTGCCGGTGACGTTCGGCGCGACCTGCGCGAGATGGTCGAGCGCGTTGGTAAGCCTGATGTTGTGGTTGTTGACCCACCGAGGGCCGGACTGTCAGGCAAGATCATTCGCCGTATTGGTGAGACAGGTGCGAAGCGGATTGTTTATGTCTCATGCAATCCAACAACGCTTGCCCCGAACGCCGCAGCGCTTGGCGAGCTTGGCTTTGACTTGAAGAAGGTCAGGCCGATTGATCTGTTCCCGCAGACACCGCACGTCGAGTGTGTTGCGCTCCTTGAGCGGCGTCACCCGCTCGCTAAGGCTTGATCGCCTAACTGCCGCTGGTGTAGTGGTGGGGTAGCTGGCACGAACCGGGTAGCCGCGTAGACTGCATCGCGATGAAGGCAGTGATCACACCCGGCGATGGCAGCCTTTCGATTGAGGAGCGGCCCGATCCTGCCGCAGGGGAAGGAGAGGTGCTTGTAGCCGTTAAGGCTGCAGGACTGAATGGCGCGGACAGGCTGCAGCGAGCGGGTCTCTACCCGGCTCCTCCTGGTGCACCAGCCGACATACCGGGCCTTGAACTTGCTGGCGAGATAGTTGAGCTCGGCACGGGCGTGAGCGACTTCGCGGTCGGGGATCGTGTTATGGCGATTGTCGCCGGCGGTGGTCAGGCGGAGCGCTGCGCAGTGCACGCCTCGCATCTGCTGCGAGTCCCTGACTCAATCGGCTGGCCCGAGGCCGGAGGCTTCGCGGAAACCTTCACAACAGCCCACGACGCACTAATTGGTCAGGCAGGACTCAAGAAGGGTGAGCGGCTGCTGGTCAATGGTGCCGCTGGAGGAGTCGGGACTGCGGCAATTCAGATCGCCAAGCTAATTGGGGCTGCGCCAGTTGCAAGCGTCCGCAATGAAGCTCTTAGGGCTCGCGTTGAAGCTCTCGGTGCGGAGGTAATTGCACCGGGTGACGAGCGCGATAGCGGGCCTTTTGACGTTGTGCTGGAGCTTGTCGGTGGGCCGAACATCGAAACGGACCTCGCCTCGCTAGCAACTGGCGGGCGAGTGGTGGTAATTGGCGTTGGGGCTGGAGCAAAGACCGAGCTCAACCTGCTCGTCCTGATGGGCAAGCGAGCGAAGCTAATGGGTTCAACGCTACGCGCCCGCCCAGTTCCGGAAAAGGCTTGCTCCGCCGCAGGTGTGGCCGCAGACCTGCTGCCAGCTCTAGCTGCTGGCGAGTTGACCGTCCCGGTTGAGCAGAGCTTCCCCCTCGCGGAAGCCGAGGCGGCTTACGCCCGGTTCGAAGCGGGCTCGAAGTTCGGCAAGATCGTCCTGACCATCTAGCGATGCCGCTAGTAGGGCGGTAGCTCGGACCACCAACTACCGAGCTGGCGGAATGCAGTCCAAAATGCACGCTTGTCAGCGTCATCGTCAAGCGCTTCATCAATGTTTGGAACCGTCAGCACTTCGCGCGTTGGCGTCAGTCGCTGGATCTTGCCTGGCTCCCAAATAACCGGCTCGGAAAGTGGCAGCTCGAGTTCGTTTAGCGTGGCGACCGTTTCCTCACCCATTAGGACGAGAATCTTTGGGCGGACGATCTCAATCTCCTCGGCTAGACGCGCTACACAGCCTGGATCAGCTAGCTCTGGCTCCGGAACTGGACATTTGACGCAGAGAGTTCCGTAGATAGCCAGCGGATCAATGTCGAGACGCTTGAGTGATTTCATCAGCGCATTTCCGGAGCGTCCGTAGAAGGCAACGCCTTCCTCTACCTCGGATGCTCGCGCTGAGTACTTGATCAGCATGATGTCGGCCTGTGGGTGGCCTGAGCCAAGCACCGGCGTTGTCTGGCCGCGAGGACAGGCCGTGCAGGCCCGCAGATCATGGGCGAACGTGTTCAGCTCGCGGATTGCGCGCTCAAGGTACTTCTCCCGGATCTGATCATCTGTAACTGACACCTGTGTGGTGTTGGACGGAACTGGGTCCGGCTCCTGCCGCTGCATCAGCTTTTGCGCGCAGCCCTCCGCACGCGCCGGCGCGCAGATGCCTTTTTTGCGTTCGCTGGCGTCGCTTTGTTTTGCAAGAACTTCAACGCCTGCACGTAAAGCAGCGAGTTTGGTCGTCTGACAATGTCAGCTTCGCGGAGTGATTCAAGGAACTCTTCTGGCCCATCGAAATCACGCATCCTGATCCTTACCGAGCCGAGTCCTTGAGCGACATGGGCGTCGGAACCGGCTCCCGCTGGGATTCTGTACTTGGCTGCAAAGCGAGCAGCCTCCTCGTTGAACTCGCCAATCGCAACGCGAGCATTGTGAACTTCGATCGCATCGATCGACTCAACGGCATTGAGCAGGTGTGCGTAATCGGGGACGCTATGGAGCCGATCAAACGGGTGGGGGACATAGGCGATCCCGCCTTGCGAGTGAATCCGGTCAAGGGTCTCTTCGAGGGTCAACCCGGCTGGAATCAGCTCCTCAATAAACAGCCCGATCACCTCGCCCTGCTCAGCTGTCTTTACCTCCTCGCCAACGATGATCTTGATGCCACTAGCTTTTGCGCGCGCTTCAAGTGCGCCTGAAATCTCGTTGTGGTCGGTGACTGCAATTGCTCCGAGGCCTCGTGCTCGCGCCTCTGCAAGCAGCACCTCAACCGGAGTTGCACAGTCATAGGAATGGTCGGTGTGCATGTGAAGGTCAACATCAATCAGCGGGCGGTTGGCGATCCGCTCAGCGATCGCAGGCTTCAGCCGGCGGTCGTGGCGTTTTGCTGTGAGGCGCAGGTAGATCGCCTCTGTCTCCTCCGCGAGCCGTGAGGAAGCGAGCTGTTCGCGCAGCGATGAACCGGCTTCAACGAGTGTCGCACGGCGTTCCGGCGAGGCGATCAGGGCGGTCAGCTGGGCGGCGAGAGTCTCAGTGTCATTTGGGCCGAAGGCAAGTCCAATCCGTCCGTTGTCGAGCAGCTCTTCGTGAGCGTCGAGTGTTGAGGCAACGGGGATTGCGCCAGCCGCAACTGCCCTGAGGATCGTCATTGGGCGCGGGGTGCTGCCCGCCCCGGCAACTACGACGATCTCGGAACCAGCTAGGAAGGCCTCCTCCTGACCGGCCTCAAACTCGACTAGTTCAACCTGACCGCGCAATCCGGAGCCAAGCGGCGGAGGAGGCGTAGCGGCTGGGGAGATGGCAATTCGCGCATTCCAGTTGCCACTGGGGAGTTGTCGTAGCGCACGCAGCACCATCCGCAGGGAGCTGCGTTCGTCGCTCGCTAGAAATGCGATCGTGACGGGGCTGCCGTCTGAACCGGCAGTTTGGGGCTGCTCTGCGAGTGCTGGCAGCAGCCGTTCGGCTTGAGCTGGCACTGAGCTACGGATCGACTGAAGCGCCGTTGACGAGGAGCAGACCGCCGCATCGAGCCGTCCATAGAACGCGCTGCCAACTCGCTTGCCAACCACGCT
>JAPLCG010000067.1 GCA_026392385.1 Solirubrobacterales bacterium | reverse complement strand
GGGCAACCTTTGCTTTCTCGAAATTCTTTTCCACTCCTGCCGCTGCATTCTCAAAATCTTCAAACCATAGCACTAATTTATCGTTTCCCGAAGCCACAAAATCGAAAAACGTTGCCCGTTCTTCCTTCAGTAAACTTCCCTGCACATTGGGCATAATGTTTATTTTATTCAGCTCCTGAATCGAAAGCTGGGTGGAAGGGTCGAAGGCCCGAAGGCTCTCCACGTAACCCAGTTGAACACGTAGTAAAGCGGCGGCGTGGACTCAGTCTTTGGGATCTGGTGCAGCATGTCGAAGAACTCAAAGCGCGCTAAGTCTCGAGTCCAAGCTTCGTCGTACCAGAGAGCCTGGCTTCCAAGCCCCCAAAACCGCAGCAGACCAGCAACAACCGTCAGCGAAAGCAGCAGCAGGAGGTCGTTGCGCATGACGCGCCCAGCAGACCGCTCTCCAACCTGACTGCTGCGATCACTGGAAGATGTCGTCATCGCTGTTATTGGCTCCTGGCGAGTCCGCTCCCGGCATCCTGAAACGCTCCGGTCACGACAGTTGAATACGGGCCTGTCACGGTACCGTTGAGCGCAGCGGCGCCGCTGTTCGATTCCCGATTCCGCTCACTGCAAGGCGATGTGCATCCTGTCCACCAAAGCAGGAATCCGGCCTAGGATGCCGACGGTGCCGTAGCCGGGCGATTCCGCCAGGCGCGACAGCAACTAACTACTTATGACAATCGACCGCGGCGACTACGACTCAGGCGACGAATTCGTCCTCGAATACGGCGACCTCCGCTTTACCTTCAACGAGCGGGACTTTGAGGAACGTTGCGAACAGGCCGCTTCTAAGCTCGGTTTTGTCGCCAGCATCAGCGCTTGGTGAACACGTCAACGAATGCTGGCGTGACCTAAGCGGCCCCGCTGACCGGTCAATGGTTCACTGGCTGCGGAGGTTGATTTTCCGAGGCGCATGGCTCGATCAACGCGTCAAGGAAGGCGAACTTGATGTGGAATGGGACTCGGATCTGGGTGGATTTAGCTATGTGCAACCAGATCGCGGCGGAGAACCGATCTCACTCCAACCAGAGCCCTCTTGGGATCAGGTTGCCTATATCCCCCGCGAGCGACGCTAGCCGCTGAGCAGTTAGCTGAGGCGGCGCTTCTTGACCGCGTCCGCATGAGCCTTCTGGAGGGCCTTAAGCGAGCGTGGATCAAGCAGCAGCTCCGGTCGCAGCGTCGAGCTCTGACCGACATCAATTGATGGGAATCGGCCAGCCGCAGCGAGCGCCTGATCAAACCGAATAACCGTTGTCTCGCCACTGATTGTCTCGCGCGAAGCTGCAATCACTGTCAGTGAGCCTGACTTCGATGTGGCGGTAGCTAATGCCTTGCGAACCGCAGCCTGCGGCAGCTCGTCCAGAGAGTCAATCAACACAACCGCATTGCCACCCTTTGATGCGACGCGGCGCGCCTCATCTAGCGTGCGCTCTAGAGCCTTGGCCCTTGTATCAGGAGAGCTGTCGAGTGTCTCGACAGCCTTGGTGGCAACATCGCTCCAGTCAGCTACCTCTTCGACGCGGACGCCCAGCAGGACCGTCGAAACGACTAGGCCATCGATCGCATTAAGTGCGACAGCAAGTTGCCTGAGGGCGTAGCTCTTGCCTGAGTGTGGTCCGCCACTTAGCAATACCCGCGAGCCGCGGCCAATCGGCGCAACTCGATCAATCAGTGCGAGCGTCTCGCTACCGACAAGCTCAATCTTTTCGTTCGGCAACGTTGGCTTCGCGACCTCTCGCGAGCCACGGTTACGTGGCGGTGCTGGAGCCACCTCATCGGCACTCTTGCCGTTGATCGACTCAACCCTAACAAGTGACGGATGACGCTCTGACCGGCGCGGTGGACGAACGGGTCCCGAGACTCGGTCTCCATCCTTGAGCTCAAGTCTGCGGATCTGGGCTGCCGAAACATAAATCTCGGCTGCTCCACCTTCCGACTTCACGAATCCGGAGCCTGACTGCGTAATTGAGAGTCGACCTTCAACGCTTTCCGGCGCATTGTCGCCGCGCTCGCGCTCGTGGCGTCGCTCGTCGCGCTCCTCTTGACGCCGCACGGCAGCTGCGGGCTGACGGTCACCGCGACCACCGCGGGACTGTGATCCTGCCCGGCCACCATTTGACTCGTTGCGTCGCGGACGCCGCTCGCGTTCAGCCGACTCATCTGTCTCAGCAGGCTTCGGATCACCGCTCTGCGCGTCAAGCAGGCGATCGATCAACTCCGCCTTGCGCAGGCGGCGGAACCCATCCAATCCGAGTTCCGATGCGACCTCGTGCAGGTCGGCGAGAGGGCTGGCCTCGAGGGCCTCACGTGAAAGTACTGACATTTGTTCTACTCCTTGAGTGTCGGTTGGCGTCCGACCGCGTTGTCCACAGCGATCGGCGACTTGCTCCCCGAGCCTAGCGGTATGCAGGTGGTTTTCGCGCTCAGCCTGTCGGTTCGCGGCGCAACTGCTCGTCGAGAACAGCCTCTGACGGCAGCTCCGTTCGCCCTTCCAATAGGCCGCGAACCGCTAGGAAATCGGCGCACCCACTTATGTCATGAACTCTGAAAATATGACCACCGTTGTCAACGCCCCACGCGAGCGCGCCGAGGGTGCCGGCGTCTCGCTCGCGCGGCGGTCGCCGGATCTCAGCACCAATGAAGTCCTTGCGGCTAAGAGCCAGAAGCACCGGCCTTTGAAGCTCGTGCAGCCGCCCGATCCCGCGCAGGACCTCAACGGTCTGGTGCGGGGTCTTTCCAAAGTCAGGCCCAGGATCGATGATGATCGATTCGCGCGAAACACCAGCCGAAACTGCAAACTCAATTCGCTCTGTTAGAAATCCGATCACATCGTCAAGCATCCGCCCATCCATAGAGCGATCAAGCAGCTTCTCCTTTGGCTTGGCTCGGGTATGCATGATCACCAAGGCAGCGCCACTCGAAGCACAGACTGAGGCCAGATCAGGGTCTAGCAAACCACTCACATCGTTGACGATCACCGCGCCAGCAGCGATCGCAGCGGCAGCGACTGCAGGCTTATAGGTGTCAACAGAGATCACACAGCCGAGTTCGTTGGATACCCGCTCAATCAGAGGTACAACTCGCGCGATCTCCTCATCAACAGAAACCGGTGGTGCGTTCGTTACCCCTGATTCTCCTCCAATGTCAATCAGGTCGGCACCTGCCTCAAGCATTGAGGCAGCAAGTTCCAGCCTCGCTTCCAATGTTCTACCCATTCCGCTATCTGAAAACGAGTCAGGGGTTGCGTTTACAACTCCCATCAGCCATGGATGGTCACCAAGACTGAGTGTCCGTCCACAAGCTGGTACCTGAAAGCGTTGCGTTGCGCCTGGCATTAGCTCGCAGTTTGGGCTGGCACAGCAACACCCTCTGCGGCAGCCTCAGCCATGAAGTCATCAATCTCTTGCTGACGTCGCGCAGCGTCCCAGCCAAGTTCATCACTGAGTAGATCGGCTACGACTGCGACAGATTTGTTCGACTGTTCAGCGAGCTGGCGGCCAGCAAGCAGTGCCAGCCGTGTCCTGCGGAATAGAACATCGCCAATTGTTCGCGCCTGCTCCTTGCGAACTGCCCAGACGGCCTCGGCGAGGATGTCGGGCATGCCCGGAACTACCGGTTGACAGAGAACCCCACGTTCAGCGGCTATGTCGAGCACTCCAACTCCCGCGGCCCCATAACGGTTAGCGATCGCTTCGTACGCCTCATCGCTAACTCCCTCAACCCTAGGCAGCAAGTCGGGCTCAATCGGCTCACCGATTGATGTTGAGCGGGTTCGACATGTTGCCTCGACTCCCTCGCGCTCGACAATCCGGTCTACGGTCATCTCGGCCATCGCTCGCCAGGTTGTCAACTTGCCACCTGTGATTGTGATCATGCCCGAAGATGTCTCGAACAGCTCCGCTTTACGGGAGATATCCACAGATCGCTTTCCTTCGGCGGGAGCGATCAATGGCCTTACGCCGGCAAATGCACCGACCACATCTTCGGTGGTGAGCTCAGTGGAGAAGAACTCATTGACCGCGTCAAGCAGATAGGCGACATCGTTGCCCGATGGCGGTACATGAGCCAGGTCATCTGCCTCATAATCACTGTCAGTTGTGCCTATCAGTGTGCGACCTAGCCATGGGAGGGCAAAGATTGATCGCCCCTCTCCGGCAGGAACAATTGCTCCCGCTTCAAGCGGCAGATCAGCTTGGTCAATCAGGATGTGGGTTCCCCTACTTGGCCTAATACTTGGAAGTTCAGCCTCGTCTCTAAGTTCATCGGGGCGCAGGCGGTCAGCCCAGACACCTGTCGCATTTACGACATGTGCAGCATTGATCTCAAACCGCTCACCACTCTCGGCATCAAAGACTCGGACTCCAGCCGCCCTGCCACCGGATTCAACTAGCCCCGTCGCCTCCAACCCATTCACGCAGACCGCCCCATAGCGACAGGCCTCTTCGATCACGCTAAGCACAAGACGCACATCGTCGGTCTGGCAGTCATAGAACACGTAGCCACCGGTTGGCTCGCGACCGGCGAGAGCCGGAAGCAACTCGCAAACCTGATCACCATCAATCTCAGTGTGTTTCTCAGGACTCCAGTTGGCAGGCTCAATCACCTGTTCAGCATCGGTGTCAGTTTTGCGCCTTCGTCGCGAACGAACTGAAGGGACTGCCATCACGTCGTACATGCCAAGTGCCAGCCCAACAAGCCTGTCGGGGTGCTCTCCCTCAAAGGCAGGCACGACCATCTTCAGTGGCTTAACTAGGTGCGGCGCCATTCTCACATTCAACTGGCGCTCGAGCAGTGCCTCGCGGACAAGGCCAACATCGAAGTTCTGCAGATAACGAAGCCCGCCGTGCACGAGTTTGCTGGACCGGCTTGAAGTACCAGAGGCATAGTCGTTTCGCTCTACAAGAGCAACGCTATAGCCGCGAGTCGCAGCGTCGAGTGCTACGCCCGCCCCAGTGATCCCGCCGCCGACAACAACTAGATCGAAGGACCGGTCACCGAGGGTCTTGAGTGAATCCTGTCGGCTGAGCATTGAGACCAGACTAGGGCGTAAACGAACGACCTGCCAAGCAGCTAGAGCGCTTGGACCTCAGCGGTGATTTCGCTGACCGACTCCTTGGCGTCACCAAACAGCAGTGAAGTCTTTGGATCGTAGAACAGCGGGTTATCGATTCCAGCAAAGCCAGCACCCATTGAACGCTTGAGTACAACTGTCGCAGCCGACTGGTCAACCTCAAGGATTGGCATTCCGTAAATCGGCGAATCAGGTGAATCCTTGGCGGCCGGGTTTGTTACATCGTTGGCACCAATAACCAGCGTCACATCGGTCCTCGGGAACTCAGGGTTGATGTCATCCATCTCCTTGAGCTGGTCATAAGGAACGTCGGCCTCAGCGAGAAGGACGTTCATGTGACCAGGCATCCGGCCAGCGACTGGGTGGATGCCAAACTTGACCTCAACGCCCTTGCCCTCCAGTACTCGCGTCAGTTCTTTAACTGCGTGCTGTGCCTGAGCAACGGCCATTCCGTAGCCCGGGACAATCACTACCAAGCGCGCGAAGGCAAGCTGGATCGCTACATCCTGCGCACTCGTTGAGCGAACGGTCCGATCGCCGTGGTCGTCACCGGCTGCAGCAGCAGCGCCACCGCCACCACCAAAGCCACCGGCGATGATCGCCGGCACCGACCGGTTCATAGCCACAGCCATCAGGTTCGTGAGGATTGTTCCGGAGGCACCTACGATCATTCCAGCAACGATCAGGACGGTGTTACCAAGCGCGATTCCTGCAGCAGCAGCCGAGAGTCCGGTGAAGGCATTAAGCAGTGAGATGACAACGGGCATGTCAGCGCCGCCGATCGGAAGAACGACGAGGTTTCCGAGCAGCGCAGCCGATACGAGGATTCCGATGAACAGCCCTTCTGACTCACTGCCGGTTGCGATCGCAATTGCGCAGCCAATCGCCGTAAGCAGCAGTGCAAGGTTGATGAATTGCTGTCCTGGAAGCTGAATCGGACGTCCGGGCAGGATCTCCTGCAGCTTGCCGAAGGCGATATTTGAACCCCAGAAGGAAACCGAACCAATGATTGCTGCGAAGAGGATCGGAATCAAGACCTGCAGCTCCGGGTTTCCGCCAGTTTCCAGCGCATGGCGATACTCGGCCCATGAGATCAACGCGACCGCTCCACCGCCAACACCGTTGAAAAGCGCAACCATCTGCGGTACTGCGGTCATCTTGACCTTAACCGCGGCCGGGATTCCGACTGCAGTACCAATCACGAGACCGAGAAGAATCAACCAGGCGTCCTCAGCAGAGTTGATTACCGGAATGCCAGAAGGGCCCTCGCCAATCAGCGTTGCCACCACTGCGATAACCATGCCGACTGCGGCGATTTTGTTCCCGCGGACGGCTGTATTTGGTCCAGTCAGGCCGCGCAGGCCGATGATGAACAGCGTAAACGCGACGATGTAGAGCGCGTTGACGAAATCAGGGCTACGGAACCAAGCTGTAGCGAGCGTCATTTGCCGTCCTCAGTTTCAGCCTGGTCTACTGCTTCCTTGACCGGCTCGGGCTTGCGTTTGAACATCGCAAGCATTCGGTCGGTTACGAGGAACCCACCGATCACATTGATGGTTCCGAAGGCAATCGCGATTACAAGCAGGACCTTTGAGAGCACTCCCGACACCTCAGATACCACGAGCAGTCCACCAACAAGAACAATTCCGTGGATCGCGTTTGTACCAGACATCAACGGCGTGTGAAGCGTGTTTGGAACCTTTGAGATGACCTCAAAGCCAACGAACGCCGACAGAACGAGAATCGCGAGTTCAGTTAGAAGATCCACTTATGCCCCCTGCCCGCTGGCTGCTGCGCGGGCCGCTTCGTTGACAATCTCTCCGCCCTTAGTGATGCAGGCACCAGCAATGATTTCATCCTCGAAATCAAGCTCAAGACCACCATCATCATTGGTCATCAGCTCAAGCAGCGACTGAATGTTCTTGGCATAAAGCTGCGAGGCATGCTCGGCCATCGTCGAAGGAATATTCAGCGGCGAGACAATCTTCACGCCGGAGTGAATGACCGTCTCACCTGGCTGTGTCAGTTCGCAGTTGCCGCCAGCCTCGCCTGCGAGGTCAACTACGACCGAACCTGGCTTCATCGCTTCTACGGCAGCGGTCGTGACGAGCTTCGGTGCTGGGCGACCAGGCACCAGCGCAGTTGTGATCACAACATCGACCTTGCCGATTGCCTCAGCGAGCAGCTCCTGCTGGCGAGCGCGCTGCTCCTCGGTCAGTTCCTTCGCGTAGCCGCCTTCGCCCTCAAGGTCCCCACCTAGATCGAACTCGAGGAACACTGCACCGAGGGACTCAACCTGCTCTTTAACTGCAGCTCGCACATCAAATGCCTGAACTACAGCGCCGAGGCGGCGTGCCGTGGCGATCGCCTGAAGTCCTGCAACGCCGGCGCCAAGCACAAGGACCGTTGCAGGTCGGATCGTGCCGGCTGCAGTCATCAACATTGGGTAGAAGCGTCCTAGCTCCTGAGCGCCGATCAGTGCCGCTCGATAACCAGCGACATTGCTCTGCGAGGAAAGCGCGTCCATCGACTGTGCGCGACTAATCCGCGGCACTGACTCAAGTGCAAAAGCGCTTACGCCCGCATTTGCCAGCGCGCTAATCCCGGCGCCGTTGGAAAGTGGCTGAAGGAAGCCAATTACAACCGACTCCTTGCGAAGCGCCGCTGTCTCCTCCGCCGACGGCGGAGCGACACGCGCGATCACATCGGCATCGAGCGTTCCTGAAGCATCAGCGACGATCGTTGCGCCTGCGTCCGTGAAGGCCGAGTCGGGAAGCATTGCTCCGGCTCCTGCTCCCGCTTCAACGACCACAACATGGCCGGCGGCGGTCAGACGACCGACAACTTCAGGCACGAGTGCGACGCGCTGCTCGCCGGTCTGCGTTTCTTTTGGGACAGCGATCTTCATTGGCGCGGAAAGTTATCGCTTCCCGCCCGCGAAGGAGCGTGCGAGTGCGCCTGCTATCCGACCTGCGGCGTCTGCTGCCACGGCAAGCTGTATCTCTCCATCGCGTAGAACCGCCGTTTCATGGGCCTTTCGAGCCTTTGCGGCCGCTCTCCTTGCTCGTAGCTTGCGGTCAACTTGCGGCGCACTAGATGCCGCATCGCCGTAGCCGGAACCACCAGTTCCGTCATTTGAGCCATCGATGAGCGGCGCATTGAAAAGCAGTGTCTGGCGATTGAGAGCGAGGACGGCTTGGGCGGTAACCCAGACCGGCGTCTGACGCGAAGTCTTCGAGTAGGCGACCGCACCGCTCGACCCAATCAGTCCGCGAAGCCAACTTGATGGGATCTCGATGTCGCTCTCAGTTGCGCTGGGGCGCAGAGCTATCAGGCCTTGAATCGCCCACGCGGTCGACTGAGCGTTAGGCACCCCTCCAGCGACCTGCGGGTAGCCGCCGCTTGCGCTCCGTGCCGCGCGGATAAAGCGCACCGCGGCATTGCGACCTTGGACCCCAACCCCGCCGACCGCCGCTAGCGCCTGAACGGCAGCAGCCGTGTCATCTACATCGCTCGATGAAGCCCCCTTTTGCATGAACCCAAAGCCACCGTCATCCTGCTGCTGGTTGCGCAACCAACGCGCCGCCCGCGCAACCCGTTGATCGCTAGCTGGCACACCCGCTGAACGCAGTGAGAGGATCGCGAATGCGGTCAGGTTAACTTGGGAATCGACCGAGCCGGTGGAACTAATTCTCCTAGCAACAGCAGCCTTTAGGTCGCGACCACCAAAGTTGCCAGGATCACCGGCTGCTGCCGAAGCGGCAAGCAGAACACGCTCCTCCGAAGCCGCGTCGTTGGCCCGGCCTGCATCACCCATCAGGTGCTCGCTGACGCTCAGCCCGCCAGGCTTGGCAAGCGTGGCAAGGTCTCGCCCTCCGGAAGCAAGCGCCATCGCCGTCCAAGCGGTTTCCATCCCCGAGCTCGAAACGCCAACATCGCGGCCGAAGCCACCATCGCCGTTCTGTGCCTTGACTAGCCATCCGACTGGATCGCCTTGCGCGGCTGGAATAGCGACCTTCGTAGCGGCTCCCGCTGATAGAACCACCGCCGCAATCAGGGCCGGCAAGCCAATCGCTGGCAGGGATGCGCCGCGGGGCAGCCAGTGCGGCTCGGCTCGCTCCGTAACCCGTTTTACCGCACGAATCAGCAGTGGACCAAAGGCAAGTGCAAATACCGCACTCCCCGCGGCATGAGCCAGGTTCCAGGGCAGCGATGTCGCCATGTAGGCAACCAGTGTTGATAGCCGCGGCTGACCGGCAAATGAAACCCACTGCGAAACGTCCATGATCAGCCCGAACATAAGTGCGACGGCAACCGCGGTGATAGCGAGTGTCCAGCGCCCTGGCCTGCCTCCCGTTGCCCTGCCAAGCCCAGCTCCGACAATCCCTACTAGCCCCCAAGCAAACATCTGCCATGGCGTCCACGGTCCCTGACCAAAGAACATGTTCGATACGAGCGCGGTGATCGCACCAACCGCAAAGCCGGGTGCGGCACCGAGCGTCAGGCCAGCGATCATGATGATCACCGTCGTTGGCTTGATGTTCGGCAGCGGCGCGAATGCGAGCCTCCCGGCGATTGCCAAGGCTGACAGTGCCGCAATCAGTGCCAGCGATCGCGACGATGGTCGGCCGCGTTCAAACAGCAGTAACTGAAATGAAAGAACCAGAAGCAACACTGCGAACACTGCAATCACCCAACTCATTGCCTGACCTCGCGATTCGAATCAACTCTCAACAACGCAGCGCCCTCGTGCGGAAGTAGCGCGCCGCCAAGTCCATCAAGGACTCGCGCTGTTTCAGTCGCAAAGTGCCAGCCACCAGCGAGTACCTCTCGGACCGGCGCATCGGCAAGCACCCTTCCCTCGCCGAGCAGAACCACCCGTGAACAGACCTCAGCGGCAAACTCTGCGTCATGTGTTGCGACGATGATCGCGCAACCACCATCCCGGAATTGATCCAAACGATCGGCTAGTGCTTTGCGCCTCGCAGGATCAAGTCCGGTCGTTGGCTCATCGAGCAGCAGCGCCGCTGGCAATTGGCCATCTGGCGACTCGGCAACCAATGCCAACGCTAAACGTTGGCGCTCGCCGCCGGACAGGTCACGCGGGTGGCGATCGGCGAGATTAGCCAGCCCTGCTGCCTCCAGCATTTCAGCCGGTCCGAGATCGCCAACACGGTCACGAACCAAATAGTAGGAGGGATCTTGGAGCAGCAACGCGACCCTTCCTAGACTTGAAATCGAACCACGCGTTGGCTTCCTAAGCCCTGCCCCGTGCGCGAGGAGCGTCGACTTTCCGGCCCCGTTTCGTCCCATTACGGCGATCGCCTCACCGGGTTCCACCCGCAGTGAAACTCCCTCCAGGATTGTTCGCCCATTCGAACGCTCATCCCAAATTGACTTGAACTCGATCGCCGCCGGCTCAGCCTTCGACCGCCTCCACCTTGATCCGGACTTGCTTGAAGCGCCAACCGGCTCTGCCGACTGATTTGGCTTGGTGCCGCCGTTAAGCAAGCCACGACGACTGAGCTCGGCTCTCGCCGCTTTAAGGGTTGGTGGTGGCGCTGGCAGTCCGGCCGCATGAAACATCTCGCCAATCGGCGTCTGAAGCGCTGGCGCAGTTGAGGCAGCCCATTCGAGGAATTCAACTGGCGAAGCGTCGCAGGCAACTCGTCCCTCAATCAAAGCGATCACGCGATCCGCTGCCGGAAGCAACCTTTCGAGCCGCTGCTCGGCGACAAGCACCGCCACCCCGAGCTCCTCGTTGAGCCTTCGTAGCAGCCAGCCGAGATCATCTGCCGCAACCGGATCAAGCTGTGAAACCGGTTCGTCGAGAAGTAGCAGAGGCGGGCGCGGTCCCAGTGCAGCTCCGAGCGAGACCCGTTGCAGCTCTCCACCTGAGAGCTGTGAGACATTCCGATCGAGGAGTTCGCCGAGCCCTAGGAGCAGGGCCGTCTCTTCGACGGTGCGAGCGACCGCAGTCGCCGAAAGCCCGCGACTCTCGAGTGGAAGTGCCAGTTCAGATCGGACCGTTGTCATCACAACCTGTCGCTCAGGGTCCTGGAGGACTGTTCCGCAGCAGCGGGCGATCTCGCCGGGGCCGAAATCGCGTGCGCTGAGACCACCAACATGCAGTTCACCTGCCGCCGTGCCGCCATCAAATGCTGGGGCTAGACCACAGGCAGCCCGAATAAGGGTCGACTTGCCTGATCCCGAAGGCCCGGTCAGCAGCACAAACTCTCCGGCTTCAATTTCAATGTTGACATCGCGAAGGCTTGGCGAATTTGCCTCCGGATGGCGATAGGAGAATCCTCTGATCGACAGCAGGTTGCTCATCTGGCAACTCCCCTGCGATCAACCATCGGCGACACGGCAATAAGCGGGATTAGGGCAGCGACAATCCACGGAGCTAACCCGTCGGCGGCTCGGATCGTCGGCCCAACAGAAAACAGTGACCAGCCAGCAGCAAGCGACACAGCTGACAGGATCGCTATTGCCGACGCCGAAAGCGCCATCGCACGATCGTGACGCGACCATCGACGCTTCTCGGCTGCTGCTAGGCACGGGCCGTCGCCAAGCCCCCGCAGCTCAAGGGCCGCTGCCGTATCAACGGCACGGTCAAGTGCGCCGGTCGCCAAGGCTTCAACGATCGCACTGCGCGGAGCAGCGACGCTTGGTGCCAAAGTTCGCCGCGCGGCCGCCATTCGCTTGCCATCGCGCGCAAGCAGTGGAGCAAGCCTTGCGGCAAGCCCAACTGAAAGCCCAAAGCGGCTGCTTCGGCGCCGCAGCAGGCGGAGCAGCGCATCAGCATCAACACAGGCACTAAACAGCGCAGCAGCTAGAACGATCGCTTCAACGCGGAGAATTAGGACACCGCTATAGGAGAGCGACTCCGCAGTTATGTCTAGCCGCCCGATCACTGGCAGGCTGCCGAGTCGTGCGACAACCGTGTCGCCCTGACGCGAGGTCAGCGCATTTACCAACCCGACAGTGATTGCCAGTGGCAGTGAGAAGAGCGCCGTCCGGGCCAGCAGCCGTGCGCGCCCGGCGAGGGAACCAACGGCCACGATCGCGACGATGACTCCAAGGATCGCAACAGGATGATCGAGTGCAAGTGCTGCTCCCGCGAGCGCAGCGCAAAATCCGAGACCGACCGCCGCTCGCGCCGCGCTCAATGGGTTCGGGCGAGGACCGCTGGCCACTAGTTCGTCTCCGGTGCTGGGTGAACGCTTCCATCAGGGGCGATTACGACCGCATAGCGTGAGGCGAGCGTGCTGGCGTTTAGCGCACTAATCGCTCGCCCGACTCCCGAGTGATCAGTTCCGCTCACAATCCAAGTCGGCTGAGCGTCGCCCTCATTCGTAGCCGCCACCAGCCCACTGCCAGCCCCAAACTGGGCCGCAACCTGTCCGCCTGCGTTTAGAAGCGCGATGCTCTGCCCGTTCGCAGAGGGCTTCGCGTAGACACCCGACAGGCCTGGCCCAGATTCAAGCAGCGAACCGGTCGGGTCATGACCAAGCGCCTTCCAGTCGCCGACCAGCAGCCTCAGCCCCGATCCGCGCCCTGCGATTCCCGCAAGGCCACGAGAGGCGGTTACCCCTTGCTTAGCAAGGAGAGCTTCAACCGCATCACACTCCCGTTCGAAGCCGGGCGCACAGATGATCCGCACGGGAAGTCGCTTGCCCTTTAACCCCGATCGAAATGGTTGCGGCCACGACCCAACAACAGCTGGAACATGCACCGCTTGGCTCCAATCCCTTCGATCCCACCAAACCGAATCGCCGGCATGGAGCACAGTCTCGGCTGCACCGGTCGGGCTTTCAACACCATTGACGAAGAAGAACCAGTCAACTGGTTTCCCGGATTCAGTCCCAGCCGACTTTCCATTGACTGACTGAACGAAACGACCGCTGAAACGAGTCCCAACCGAATGCCCGCGCTGCAGCTGTCGCATTGCGGTCTCCTCACCGCCGGCTTTTGCCGAACTCAAATGCCCAAGCTGCTGAGTGCCGAAGTTCTCAGTAACCCGCAGTGAAAGCTCTCCGCTTGGCGTCCCAGCACCAAGCCCGCATCCGGTTGCGAGCATCGCGGCACAGGCCATAACAAGCCCGGCTGCTGTCTTCCGTGCTGCCATCAGAGTTCCCGGACTAGCCGGCCAACCTCACGATGACTGTCTCGGGGAACGCAGGCGCACGGAAGTAACCACCCGGCTTGCTGATGTCAATTGCGTTGATCGCATACATGCCGGCGGTTGAAGGCGTCCTGATCGTTGCGTAGCCGTCATTTCCGGTAGTTGCCTTTGACATGCCTAGCGAGACTCTTACCCCAGCAGCGTTCGTATAACGGCCGTTGTCGTCGTAGCCGCGCACCTTGACTCTGATCCGGGTTCCCAACCCCGCAGAGACGGGCACAACCAAGGCAAGTGTCCGCTGGCATGGATAGGTCTGACACCAGAACCAGAGCACTCTCGACCCGGACTTGAGTGGGCCTCGGCCAAATGGGCCGCTTGGATCCGCTGCCCCAGCCGTACCGGACGCATTGTCAACCTTGTACGACCAGCCAGCCATACCTGCACCTGAGAGTTTGGCGATCGTGTCCGTATAGAGACTTCCCGAATCCGCTACGCGCAGTGAACAGCTACCAAAATCCTTGAGATGGAAGTCGCTGGTAGTTGCTCTCAATGCAGCGAGCGGAGTTCCCTCGGCAATTGCGCACCGCTTGCCGAGAATCCCGGTAGTGAAGCCTGCCGCTCTGACGCTTACCGGCGGAACGACGATGCCGGTCTTGCCAGTGATCATCACCTTGACCTGAGGTGGCGAGGCGATCGCAGCGCCTGACACAGCTGTCATTGCAAACAGTGCCGCGATTACAAATAGTGGGACACGCATCCGGCGCGCCGATTGTCTGGTGGACTCCATCTGAGCCACCCCTTTCCTCGAGGGTGTATGTGCTGCCGGCTGGAGGCAGGTCTCCTGGCTCCCGGGACTACCCTTGCCGCGCCTTCCCGGAGCCTTTTTGGCTCCAGTGGCTGCAACCAAATGGCTGCCTGCGGTGGGCTTCCCCGGTTACAGTGGCGGGACCGCGCCGGATTCACACCGGACTTCCCTTAACCACCAACCGTTCGTGCACGGTCAACCTATCAGCGCGTCAGGATTCCGCAACATCGGCCTCACAGCAATCTCGCGCGAGCCGTCCGCTACGGTTGGGGAGCAATGGCTGTCAATCTGACCCGCATCTACACACGTCTTGGCGACGAAGGTGAAACGCACCTTGGTGACATGAGTCGCGTAACCAAGACGCACCCGCGGATTGAGACGTATGGAACCGTTGACGAACTGAACTCACAGATTGGTGTCGTGCTCGCATCAGAGGGTCTTGCGGAGAACCTCGCCGAGTGGCTGCGCCAAATCCAGAACGACCTTTTTGATGTGGGTGCCGATGCCGCCGTTCCCGAAGAGAGCGGTGATCGCAGCCGACTCCGACTTGTGCCTGAACAGACAACCTGGCTTGAGCAGAGGTGCGACGAGGTCAATGCCTCACTTGAGCCACTTACCTCGTTTGTCTTGCCCGGAGGTACTCCAGTTGCTGCCCAGTTGCATGTCTGCAGGACAATCTGTCGACGCGCTGAGCGTCATGCGGTTGCATGCGAAGGAATCTCCCCCGAGGTTGTTCGCTACCTCAACCGGCTGAGCGACCTGCTGTTCATTCTTGCCCGCTCCGCTAACAATGGCGATGAGACGCTCTGGCAGCCAGGTCTTAGCCGGCCTGATTCCGGTAAGTAGCGCCCGCTTAGCTCTCTTCCATCCAACCGGCCGATTCAGTTCGCTGCCAAACGGATTGATCTCCGGGAGTAAAACGGTCGCCATCCCAGGCGAACATTGTTAGTGCGATTCGGCTTGGCTCCATTGTCACCATCTGCCAAGAGGGAGGCTCATCGGCGCGGGTTCTCGTTGAACAGGCAGTACCGCCGTGCGCGGCGATCAGATTACGCCCACCAAGATTGACGCTAAACGGGCGCCCGCGATGCGGGCGATGCGTATGGCCGGAGAGCAGTAGGTCAACGCCACCCGCTTCAGCAGTAGTGAGCAGTTCATCGCCGCTTACAACAGTGTGGCCGGCTCGCTGTGATGCCGGATGGAGCGCAAGTGGATGGTGGGTGACAAGCACTATCGGAGAATCACCACGACCTGCATCAAGCGTCTCACGCAGCTGAGTAAGTGATTCACGACTGACGGCCCCCTCGACGCGCCGGTGCGGGCTCGCCGTCCGCACACAGATGACAAGTGCGCCGCCTACTCGAGCCGAAGGTTCGAGATCCTCGCCGACGTTCAAACGGAACCGACCGAAGGGCGAAACAGCCCTGCGGGTGAAGTCAAACATTGGAATGTCGTGATTGCCGGGCGTCGCAATCCATGGCGCCGGCATCCGGTCGAGCCAACCGACCGCCCTCCTCCACTCCGAACGCCGTGAACGCTGCGTCAGGTCACCACCAATCACGATCTGATCGGGCGCCTGCTCGCTAAGCGAATCGATCAGCGCATCGGCGATCCGATCGTCATGACGGCCTGAATGAAGGTCGGTTATGTGAGCAAGTTTTGCCATCAGGTTCAAGTGCGTTACTGGCAACCTGCAGATTGCTTTTTCAACTGCAGGTTCAGCGCCGGTCAACTTGTCAGAGTAGTTGTCTGTCAGCCGCTTGACCCGACTTGCCGCCTCGCTGTCGCTTTCACTGCTTGTTGGTGTCCGTGCCGGTTGCGCTCGGGCTCGCGAAAGGACTTGCTCCGGCCGACGAACTGCGGGCATCCTCAAACCGAACAACTTCGGTGGTCGGGACCTCTGTGGCCAAACCACATTGAAGTTACCTACTGGCGTTTGAATGCTGCTGAAAGTACCGCTACCGGGATTCGAACCCGGGTTTCCGCCGTGAGAGGGCGGCGTCCTAGTCCCCTAGACGATAGCGGCGCGAGGCCGCGAGACAGTAGCAACAGAAGCCGCTCACTACCTGTATGGTCATCTCCGTCCAGCGGCTGTGGCGGAATTGGTAGACGCGCACGGTTCAGGTCCGTGTGGGGGAAACCCCGTGGAGGTTCAAGTCCTCTCAGCCGCACTGGAGTTCGTCGCCAATCACCCCGCCGGACGGCGGGAACCTATACGGAGACTGCTATTTACGCAGCAGCGTGATGTTGATCAGGGGCGACTGACAGCGACTGCCTCCGCCGATCTCACCGACAAGCCGGACATTGCCGGAGATGCGTCCGCGCGAGTATTTGAGCCGCGCACGAAGTCGTCGCGACGGACGACCACTTTCGAAGTTGATTGCGCCGTTGCTTGCAACTCGTGTTCTCGGGTTGACGCTTACTTCAGCGGCACCGAGGTTGCCACCAAGCGCACATGTATAGGTCCGAGTCCAAGCTGATGCCTGAACGACCTTGCCGCTGCGAAGAGTGAGGTGAACGCTTGGCGCGCTAGGACTCGCACCCGCATAGAAACCACTTGGTGCGAGAGCAAAGATTGAGATCGCTGTTGTGAGATCAATCACGAGAAATGAAGATACACGGATTTGGGCGGAGCCGTGACGGTTCCAACAGCCGGTTCACTCGCCGCTCGCCTAGATTGTGGGGGTGCTCGTAGCCACTTGGAATGTCAACTCCCTTCGCGCCCGCCTGCCGCGAGTTGAGCAGTTCCTCCTCGAGCACTCTCCCGATGTGCTTCTTCTGCAGGAGACAAAGTGCTCACCTGAACAGTTTCCGTCCGCAGATCTTGAGTTGGCTGGTTACCGAGCAATTGAGCACAGTGGTGGCCGTTGGTGCGGTGTGGCCGCTCTTGTTCCAGCCGATGTTGAGGTCCACGACTCATCTTTTGGACTGCCGGGCGAACCGGACCCAAGTGAGGCTCGCTGGGTTGAAACAACCTTTGCTGGCATTCGATTCGTAAGCGTCTACGTACCCAACGGTCGTGAGGTTGACAGCCCCCATTTTGAGCAGAAACTCGACTTCCTAGCAGCGGCGGCCAATCGAGTCAGCGAACTCGCCAAGCTAGGCCCGCTGATCGTCGGCGGTGACATGAATGTGGCGCCACGCGACGAGGATGTGTGGGACATCTCCTCGTTTAGCCACTCAACGCATGTCAGTGAGCCGGAGCGGGCCGCCCTGCGCGGCGTCTTAGCGGCCGGTGAAATGGTTGATGCCCATGTCCACCTACATGGCGATCAACCTCAGTTCACTTGGTGGGACTACCGCGGCGGCTCGTTCCATAGAGGCTTCGGTATGCGGATTGATCACATTCTCGCCAGCAGCGGAATCGCCGAACGGATCGAGAGCTGCGCGATCGCTCGTGACTATCGCAAGGGCGAGAAACCATCCGACCATGTGCCGCTGCTGGTCACGCTTTCTGACTGACCAATCCCTGTTGATAGAGCGGAGTCGTCTGGCTCAGACCGCTTTTCAGTCGGCTACTCTGGTTGGAGGATGCTCAACGCTACGCGAATATCGTTTGGCAGATTGGGCTATCGCGTCGCCTACCTTCTTATCGTGGTTGATCGACGCATCCGCCGGTCGAAGGGTCGCGGCGTAAAGATGATTGTTCGTGACAGCGACGCCCGTATGCTGCTCGTTCGTCATACCTATGGATCAGGTACATGGACCTTCCCAGGCGGCCGTGTTGGGCGTGATGAACCTGCCGCTAAGGCAGCCCAACGCGAACTTCTGGAGGAGCTAGCAATTGATTCTCCAGACCTCGTGGAACTTGGTCGATTTCCGCTTCAATGCCACCGCCGACTTGAGACAATCGCCGTTTACCTGAGTAGTCGCGATGGTCAGGACGCCAAGCCACGCGAAATTGAGATAGCTGCCGCAGGATGGTTTGAACCTAAGGACCTGCCAGTTGATGTTGACCCACAGGTTTCGACTGCGATTGGGCTGTTGGACGGCTATCTGGCCGAGCTTAGGGTCAGGGTCTAGGCAGTGAAGCTAACCGCCAAACCACTGCTCACCTCCGCCGCTCTGCTGCTCGCATTGGCTGCTTCCCCGGCGGCTTCAGCCTCTCAGCCAGCACCTCTGACACCAGCGGCAGCGAGCGCAGAGTCAAACCCTCTGGCGCGATGGCACGATCGCATCCTGCCCCGCAGTCCGCGGCACGCACGGCAATCATCGACTCCGACTGAATACGGCGGCTCATACAAGGCGAGGGGAGCAACCCTTCGCATCTTCACTGCAGCGAGTTACGGCGACGGCGCCGAGGTACGGGCATCGCGCGTTGCATGGGCTGATTACTTTGCTTCGCTGCCACATAGCAGCGAACTTGACCGTCTGACGGTCGTTATCTCGCCATTCGGTGAGATGCAGACCAGCTGCGGCGGCGAGGCCGACTCCTGTTACAGCCCAGGCGAAGCCATTATCTACCTCGTCGGCGAGACACCGCCTGACGGCTCAGACATCCGTCAGATCGCAGCCCACGAGTATGGCCATCACATCGCCACAAACCGCGATAACTCCAGGGCGCCAATTACAACGACAACCCGGCAGAGGTCTGGGCGGAGACGTACAGAATCATCGCCTCAAACGCAATTGGCGTTCCGGCTGACCCTTGGGAGTACGACCCAGCCCACACGCCGCCGCTGCTCGGTCTAGGACTTAACCCGGCTTGGAAGCCAACCCCTGAGATGTTGGTTGCTGCCCAGCGCGATGTTGCCCACCCGTGGCCGGGAAATCGCACGCGCGTTTGGAAGGGCAAATTCAGGCCCGGCGGGCGCTCAGCCAAGGTTGTCGATTTGCCACTTTCTCTCGATGGCCGCGTCACGGCCAAGCTTGAGACCGCTTCACAGCTGACCTCCCGGATCCAGCTTCAGGCAACCGCGGGTCGGCGTTTGACGCATTGGACCGTTGCGAGCCACACGCCCGAGCTGAAGAACGACGTCTGTGGCGTCAAGCTCGCTCGAGTCAGGATCGCGCGGTCGACTGGCGCCGGTGACTGGAAGCTAACCGTCACTGATCCTGGCAACTGATCGCTAGATCAGCGTGGCTCTAGCTTTAATTCGTAGTCAAGCCATCGCGAACTGATCGCTCCTACTCGCTCATAGACGGTTTGTGCGCGCAGGTTGTCGGTTGCGGTCTGCCAGCAGAGCGAGTCGATTCCTCGCTCACGGCATAGTTCGCCACAGGAACGAATCAGCTGATCGGCTAAACCCTTGCCTCTATGCCCCTCAAGGACGAACAGATCGTTCATCAGACCAAAGCGTTTGGCCGTCAAAGTTGACCAACTCCAGTAAATCGTTGCGAAGCCTGCTGGCTGACCATCTTTCGTCCTCGCGATGATTTGCAGCCCTTCGCTTGGCCTATCGATCAGGTTCCGACTTAGTTCTTGCAGGTCCTGATCGCTCGGAGCCACTTGATAGAAATCGCAGTAGAGGCGGACCATCGGTAGGAGATCGTCAAGGTCCCGCTCAGCTACAACCTGAATTTGCTCTGTCGCCATCAAATGATCATTCCACTCCTTCCGGCCTCACCGACCTACACAATCGAAGAAACTTCTCTTTGCAAAGGCTTTACCAAAGGATCGCCCCAGGTTGTGTGTCCCCTGCGTACCTTTGTCTACATGCGATTGATGCTGCGACTCACCGTCACGACGGTTGCCACCTTGGCAATGACAGTTGGATTTGTGTCTCCGGCCTTCGCAGCTGAGGGACAAAGCTCAAAATCACCAGCGCGGCTAGTCGTTGCTACTGCGGCAAGCGACGATAGTGCCGAACATTCCAGCGAACAGGTCGTGCGAGGCACCTACGGCGGAAAGTACGACGTCTACGACTGCAGGAGCTCAGGCTGCATGTGGCGAAGCTACTCGCGCGACCGACGCGGCAAGTGGGTTGTTTCAAAGGGCGGCTATACGGTTGTAAGTCGCGTAATTACCGGCTATGACCGCAAGCGCAGGCCGATCTACGGCTACAGGGTTCGCCTCTACACGACCTTCGGCTAAGCCGAGCGCCGGGCAGGATGCCCGGCAAGGATTTCTTCGGCAGCCCGCTCACCGGAGCGCACCGCCCCATCGATGTAGCCGGCGGAACGCTCTGCCGTTTCAGTACCAGCCCAATGCAACCTTCCGATTGGCGCACGCAATGCCTCACGGCCACTCGTCAGAGCGCCCGGCGGCGCGATCGCGACCGGCCCGCCCCTGCTCCAAGGCTGAGCCGCCCAATCCCGTTCTAGCCAACGTTCTGGCTCTAACGCTTCGTCGCCATAGAGGCGCGCGAATCCCTCGAGAACTAATGCGCGGCGCGGTTCAGCTTCAAGCTTGGCGTAGGAGCGAGCGTCATCGCCGCCCACGAAGCCAACGAGCACTCCCTGCGACCCATCCTCGGGAGAAACATCGAAGGTCAGGCTCGCCGGCGAAGCATCGCTGAGCGCTTCCCCCGTGAACCCAGCATCCCGCCAGAACGGCCGCTTGTAGACCGCAAACACCTTCGTCAGCGCCCCCATCCGCCAGTTGCGCTGCAGCTCCGCTCTAGCTTCGGGAAGCGCTGGCGCGAACGAAATCCGCTCGCAGAGTGGCGGTGGCAGTGCAATTACCACTTTGTCAGCCCGAACAGTTCGATCAGCTAGCTGCAGGACTACAGCATCCGCCTCAGTGGAAATCGCTTCAACTGGCGAATTGAGCACAACCCTGTCACCAAGCTCAGCGGCAACTCGCTCCGCAACTGAGAGTGCGCCGCCAGTGAAGCGCTCGTGCTGTGCTCCCCCCTCAGTGTCAAGCAACGCATCAAGGCCGCCGGCTGACGCGATGTAGTGCAACACATAGAGAAGTGACATCTCGCGCGGCTCCGCACCCCAAATCGTCTTGCCGGCAATGCCAAGAAGCTGTTGTGCCGTTTGCCCGTGGTGGCGCTGGCACATCCAATCCTCAAGCGTGATCGAATCGAGCAGATCAGCCTTACGGGCATCCCAAGGGCTACCTGCAGCGACTCGTTTTGCAGCCCGCCCCGCACCGAACTGGAGTCGGGCTAGGTCCAGTAGTGCTCCGACGCCAAGTCGTGGAATTGTCCCCCCGTAGCTGCGAACCCGGCCGTTGAACTCAATCTGGTTGCGTCCATCGGCGAACTGTGGAAATACCTCAACTCCGACCTCAGCTGCGAGCGAAGCAATTCGGTCCTGGGTTGGACCGGTCCAAGTCCCACCTAGGTCGAGTACGAGGCCATCGCCAAGATCCTCACGATCGACCCTTCCTCCAACGCGATCATTTGCCTCGAACACGACAACGTTTAGTCCTGCAGCCGCAATCCGTCGGGCAGCGGCCAATCCACTAAATCCGGCACCGACAACGGCAACATCGAGATCAGCTCGCGCACTCACATCAGCCAAGCTAGCGAATGATTCGCCAGCAGCATGGCGGAATCGGTTCAGCGGGGTGCAACCCCACCGCTGTCGGCACGCTTAGGCTCAGCGGCCAGCGAAGCACGCGGGCAGCCACGCAGTGCATTAACCGTCCCCCGCGAGCGAGTCTCGTAGCCGTCGCTACTTGGGTGTGGATCCCCATAGGAAAACCAGGATGGATGCAAGGCGGCAACCCTTGACCAGTGGTGGATCCGCAGATTGCGATGAGTTGCTCGCAAGCCCTCAAGCACCCGATTCAGAGGGGCGTAGTAGGCAGCCCCCCGCTGGCCCTTTTTCGGCCGTTGGTAGAGGTCGATCCAAATAACGCAACGGCTCGGACCAATCAACCTGAGAATCTCAGTTGCCTGTGAACGGAACATTCTGACGCCCCAGCTATCGACATCATCATTTGTTCCCAACGCAACAACCACTGCACCCGGAAGTTGGCGTTTGGCTGCCAGTGCTCGGATGATCCGCAATCCCTCGTAGGTATGACGGCCATTTTTCGCAGAAACCCATACGGACGAGGGACTCGAGTATTTACGGAGCGAATCCATGCTGTCGTAGGTGAGCGAATCGCCCTGAATGTAGAACTTCGTTGGCATCGCCGCCGCAGATGCGACCCGGTTACTGGCCGCAGCCGATAGGACATGCGAAACACTCGCAACGGCGAGTAGCAAGGCAATCACAGCAAAGCATCGCAGCGGCCGACTAGCTAGGCCACGAACGAGGCCGCCTCCATTTGGCAGCGGATCGACCACGGGGCAATAGTAATCGCTTATCACTCGCATCGCGCTGCTTCAGACCCGCCAGCAAGCCGCCTGCCGACAGCACACCCAATTGCAACCTAGAGTCTGGCTGTGTCCCAAACCGCAGCTCCAGCCGCACGTGGCATTGAACTGATTGTCGCCGCCGTCGGCGCATCGGCTCTCGGGATTGAAATCGCCGCCGCGCGTTTGCTTGCTCCGTACTTTGGCACCAGCACAATTATCTGGGCAAACACAATCGCCACCGTCCTGCTGGCGCTGTCAATTGGCTACTGGATCGGTGGACGAATCGCTGACCGCGACCCAACCCTCAGAGGGCTGTGTCGACTCGTACTGATTGCTGGCCTACTGCTGGCAGCGGTGCCATTCATCGCTCACCCGTTCCTGAGTGTCGCCATCGATGCGCTTGACAGCATTGCTGCCGGAGCCTTTGTTGGCTCGCTGCTAGCTGTTCTCGCTCTCGCTGCCATCCCGCTCGTATTGCTTGGTGCGATCGCCCCATATGCCGTGCGCCTGAGCGTCACTACTGTTGCGGAAAGTGGCCGCGTAACGGGCAGGCTGTACGCGATTTCCACCATTGGATCTTTAGTCGGCGTGTTCCTCTCCGCTCTTCTGTTCATCCCGTTCCTGGGTACGCGGCTGACCTTTCTTGCCTTCGCGCTGATCCTTGTACTAGTGGCGGCGACCGGCCTCAGCCGTCGTGCACTAATCGCTCCTGTTGCTATAGCCCTGCTTATGGCTGTACCGGCCGGAAGCATCAAGGCCGCCTCGCCGGGGCGAACGGTTCTTGAGGAACAGGAGACTGAATATGGCTTCGCACGGGTAGTTCAAACCCCCGCTGGCGACCGCTGGTTAGAACTCAATGAGGGTGTTGCAATCCACTCGCTATTGCTTGCGAATCGGTCACCACTGACAGGCGGCTATTGGGACGAGCAGCTCGTATTACCCTTCGCCCGAAGCGGTCGCTCAGCTGGCTTAAGAGCGCCGTCAAGTGTCGCGATCCTTGGCAATGCTGGCGGCACAATGGCTCGCTCCTACGGGATACTTTTGCCACAGACCCAAGTAACCGGGGTCGAGATTGACGGTCGCCTTACCGAGCTTGGCGAGCGCTGGCTCGACCTTCGCCCGCGCCCAAGCCTGACTCTCAAAACCTCAGATGCCCGCCTTTTCTTGCGCACAACCAACAAACGCTTCGACGCGATCACCGTTGATGCCTATCGGCAGCCCTATGTGCCGTTTCACCTAGCAACAAAGCAGTTCTTCGAGCTTGTACGCGACCATCTAAACCCAGGTGGGGTCGTGATCATCAATGTTGGCCACCCAAGCAATGACAACGCGCTCGAGAAGGCGCTGACAGCGACCGTCGCTTCCGTTTTTGGACCTGTCCTGCGCGAT
>JAPLCG010000069.1 GCA_026392385.1 Solirubrobacterales bacterium | reverse complement strand
GTTGCCGTGTTCATCTTCCATGGGTATGGAAGGTTGCCAGCGCTGTCATGATCGAGGAAGTAGGCGAATTGGACGGACGCTGTTTGGCAGGAGACTGAACCGGACGTAAGGCGAGTGATCCTGTAGTTGCCAGCTGGTAGCGACATGGCGCCGATCTTGTCGTTGTGCATTACTCGGAATGAACCCGGGCAGGTAAGGCTTGATGGTGTCGGCTCAGGTGTTGGTGTCGGAGTTGGCTTTGTCTCCGGGGTGGCGGTGAATGCCTGTGTCGAACCGCTGCGAGTGAAATGCCTTGTGTTGCCTGAGATGCTGACCTTCCAGCCGCTCGGCAGTTTGCCGTCCCAGTCCTGAAGGAACTGTGCGAACAGTGTTGATGCTTGCGAGCAGCTGATTGTCGTTGCGGTCATTGAGTAAGGCCCATGGGGGAATGTCACTGAGCCAATGCGATCGTTGTGAAGAACCGTGAATGAAGCGCCGCACTTGACCGGGCTTGATGAGCTTGCTCCTGATTCCGCGGCAAGGCCTCCGAGTGAGGCGATGGTCAGAGCAAGGAGTGAAACGATCAGTGGTCGACGCATTTGCGTGATGCTGACAGGTCAGGTGGTCGTGTCACGCAGGTTCCGTCCAGCCGGGGGCGGCCTATTCTGTGCTGATGCCGAACGGCGCCAATCGGCCGACCGCCGCTGATTCCCGCAGCGGAGAGTCATGGATCACCGCTTTCCTGGCGGCAGCTAGACGGCATCAGCTGCTTTCGGCAGCAGCTCTGATGGCCGTACCGATTGCCTTCGTACTGCGCGATGCGCTCTTTGGTGGCGGACTGATGGTGCCTAGTGGATTCCTCTACACGGTGCTGCCATGGTCCACTGATGCGCCAGCGAACATCGCTGCGCTCAACCCGGAGCTGAGTGATGTTCCGCTCCAGATGCACCCATGGACGCTGTTTGCGCGTGACGCAATTCGCAGTGGGTCGCTGCCGACCTGGAACCCCCTGGTCCTTAGCGGGACCCCCTTCTATTCAAATGCCCAGGCAGCACTGTTTGGCCCGTTCAACCTGCCGGTCTGGCTGCTGCCACTAGGGGCAGGACTCGCGCTTTCGGCGTTTCTCAAGTTGTGGATTGCTGGAATTGGGGCCTATCTCTTCGCACGGCAGCTGCGCTGCAGCTTTTGGCCCGGTGTCGTTGCCGGCGTTGCCTTCTCGCTCTGTGCGTTCAACGTTCTCTGGCTGTCGCACGGAGTGCATGTCGCTGTCGCTGTGCTCCTGCCTTGGGCGCTGCTGCTTGCTGAGCGAATCCTGATCGCTGGGCGACCGCGCGCAATCCTTGGACTCGCTCTGGTTGTTCTTGCTGCAGCGCTCGGAGGGCACCCGGGGACGCTCACACACCTGCTTGGAGCGCTCGCTCTCTATGCGCTGATTCGTGGCCTATTGATTGAGGATCTTTCCCTCGCAACGCGCATCAAGCGGATCGCCTGCGTTGCGGGAGGCACAGCCCTTGGCCTTGGCCTCGGAGGCTTCTTCCTGATTCCGGTCGCTCTTGCCTCGAGCGGCACGGTTGGAGCACTTGAACGGCTCGGCGGAAGTTTCTCGTTGCCGGACTTCTCACTTACTACGATCGCCTTCCCTGACTGGTGGGGCAGGCCAACGTCGGTCGCCACCGATGGACTTAGTCACTTTCCTCCGCTGGTGAAGGGCGGGCTTTTCCAGGAGCGGACGCTCTACGCGGGTTCGGTTACGGCGGTACTCGCGCTTATTGCGCTGTTCACATCCGCCGGGTGGCGTCGCAAGGCGCCATTGGTTGTCCTCGCTTGCATTGGACTCGCGGTGGCGTTTGGCGTACCGGGCATCCATTCGCTGGTAACCAGCCTGCCTGGATTTGATCGTGCCCGAGATGCGCGAATGACGCTCTGGTTCCAGCTTTCGCTGACTTTGCTTGCGGCCTTTGGTTTGCAAGCGCTGATTGATGCCCGCGTTTCGGCGAGGCGGATTTGGGCGGCCGCATTCGTCGTGGTGGCGGTGGCTGTTGCGGGCCTGTTGGTAATCCGACCCGATGGCGGTTCGTTAGCTGAATCCGGACGCCACTTCCTCACCGGCTTTGATCCGCAGGCGGCTCGTTCGGTCGCGCTTGTCGCGGTTTTCTGGTGGTTGCTGCTCGCAGGTTCTGCGCTTGCGCTTGGTGCCGTGATCAGATCAAAGTCGCGACGCGGCTGGCTTGGTGTCGCCTTGGTCTCGGTTCTGCTGCTTGTTGCCGTGGACATGGTTCGTTTTGCCGACGGGTATCAGCCGGCTCCCTCGCCAGCTATCGCTTCGCCCGGAGCTACCCCGCTGATTCAGTTTCTTGAACCACGATCGTCCTCTGGTCGCGTAGTCGCACTTGGCGGTGGAATTTTCGGCGAGGGACTGCCGGCTGATTTTGGGATGAAGTTTGGTCTTCGCAGCCCGCGAGGCTACGACCCGCCTCAGCCCGATCAGCGCTATCGCCAAATGCTGATCTTGCTCGCCCAAACGATGAATCTCAAGGCTGAGCAGGCGCAGCGAACTGCCGGACTCAACGCATTAAGCGCGCTTGGCACGCGCTGGCTTGTGCTGCCCACTGGGACGCAACCGCCAGCCGCAGGCAGTGGTTTGGTGCTCGTCCACAGCCGCAAGGATGGTGCGGTCTACGAAAACCGCAATGCCGTACCCCGCGTCCGGGTTGCTAGCCAGTTGATTGCGGTTGCGAACTTGAGGGAATCGCTTGGAGCGATCGCATCGCCTCGCTACCGTCCTCCAGCGACAGCAATCGTTGAGACATCGACAGGTTCTCTGCCGGCAGGGTGGGGAAC
>JAPLCG010000150.1 GCA_026392385.1 Solirubrobacterales bacterium | reverse complement strand
TTGGATGCGCTGCAGCACCTCGCCTCTCGCGCAGCTGCTCTTGAAGAGGACGGGCGGCGACGAGTTGAGGTTGATGCTGGTGGATGGCGCGTTCGACGGGCCGAGGAGCTCTACGTGGTTGCTGATGAGGCGGCCGATCGGGCGGTAGACACTGGTGAGCGTGTTGCATTGCCAGCAATGTCAGCTTCTGAACGTCGAGTGGTTCATGAGTACCTACGCGAGCGTGAGGATGTGGATACGGCGAGCGAAGGTCGTGAACCGGAGCGACGCCTGGTGGTCGAACCGTTTACCGACTGAGCGTTCCACATGGAACGCACCGTCCCGAAGCCTGTCCTTGCTCGTATTACAGAGCTCTGCGAGCAGTATTCCCTCCCCGATCCCGCATCTGAGCAGCTTTCCGGCTTACTTTTGGCGCTCGCTGGAGAGCATGCTCCTACCGCAGTTGGAGACCCATTAGAGGGCGTAGATGTTCACATCGCTGATGCCTTGAGCGGCTTGGCGGTCGAAAAGCTGGCTACGGCGCAAACAATCGCTGATATTGGCAGCGGCTGTGGAATTCCGGGCCTCGTGCGAGCAGCAGCATTGCCAGCTTCCGAAGTGGTCGCTGTTGAGGCGGCTTCGAGGCGCTGCGACTTCATTAGGGAGACTGCGGCTAATAGTGGAATCACGAATGCAAAGGCAGTATGGACGCGGGTGGAGGAGTGGGGTGATCGCCACGCCAAGTTTGATGCGGTTACCGCTCGGGCGGTCGCATCATTGCCGGTCCTAGCCGAGTACGCGGCCCCTCTGCTTCGCGAGGGCGGTGTTCTAGTCGCTTGGAAGGGGTCTCCGTCGGCAGAGGAAATACTCGCCTGCCGAAATGCGGCACTGGAGCTCGGGTTAGGATCGCCGCAGATAGTCAAGGTCAAGCCATGGAAGGGCGGAGGGCTCCGTAGGTTGATTGTTATCGAGAAGCTGGCTCCGACCCCTGCCAACTTCCCGCGTCGAGCCGGTATCGCACTGAAGCGACCACTCGGCAGCTGACCAAGCAACAAAATCAACAATTATCGGCATTCCGACCGGTAGTAGGCGTAGCTTGGGTGTATGGGAAGAATCTATGCGGTCGCAAATCAGAAGGGTGGCGTGGGTAAGACGACAACCGCGGTCAATCTTGCTGCGTGCGTAGCTGAAGCCGGCTATTCAACACTCTTGATTGACATGGACCCTCAGGCAAACGCAACCGTCGGTCTGGGCCTGGCAAAAGATCTCACACCATCGATCTATGAGGTTCTGTCCGGTCAGTCACCGACAGTCGCCGCGATTCGCTCAAGTGTGATCGAGAACCTCTCGGTAGTGCCAGCCACGCCGGACTTAGCTGGAGCAAGTGTTGAGCTGCCGGCAACGGAAGGTTTCCAAGGTCGGCTGCGTGAGATTCTCGCGCCGGTCCGCGGACGTTTTGAGTACATCATCCTTGATTGCCCGCCTTCGCTCGGTCCGCTGACTGTTAATGCTTTGGCAGCCGCCGACGAGGTGATTGTTCCCGTTCAGTCCGAGTACTACGCACTCGAAGGCCTCGCAGGCCTGCTCGAAACCCTCGAATTGGTGCAGCGTGATTTGAACCCAGGGCTGACGGTCTGCGGGCTCGTGCTTACAATGCACGATCCCCGCACGAGGCTCTCTAGGGATGTTGAGCAGGAGCTGAGGACTCACTTCCCAGAGCTTGTATTTGAC